>CAZZNX010000024.1:0-219 GCA_964655795.1 uncultured Leifsonia sp.
CATCCGGCGATTGGCTCGGAATTCGCGCGGGCACGGCGCGCACCGAGAGTGCAGAAAACGTCCTGACATCGGACCGAGGTGCGCGTTTTCCGCACTCTGGAACGATTCAGGGCGCGGGCGAGGGCGAGGGCGAGGGCGCGGGTGCGTCTACTCGGCGCCGACGGCCTCGATCACCCTGGCGAGCGTCGCGCGCAGGGTGGCGAGCTCGTCGAGGCTCAT
>CAZZNX010000024.1:234-33059 GCA_964655795.1 uncultured Leifsonia sp.
ATCACCTGTGGGGGGATCCCGATGGCCTGCTCGCGCAGTGCGCGGCCGGCATCCGTCAGCGTGATGTCGAGGGCGCGCTCATCGTGGGCGTTGCGGGCCCGCGTGATGTACCCGGCGGACTCGAGCCGCTTGAGCAGGGGGGAGAGGGTGGCGGGTTCGAGCTGCAGCGCCTGGCCGATGTCGCGCACGGTGCGCGGGCTGGCCTGCCAGAGGGCGAGCATCACGAGGTACTGCGGGTGGGTGAGGCCGAGTGGTTCGAGAATCGGGCGGTAGGCGCCGATCACACCGCGCGCGGCGACGGCCAGGCCGAAGCAGACCTGGCTCTCGAGGGCGAGCAGGTCGACGGATCCGGCATCGACCGATTCCGTGTCGACGGATGCCGTGGCGCCCGTGGTCACGCCTGCGCTCTCGGTGCGGTTCGCCGTCTCATTCGTCATGTCGTTCATTGTGCCGTTCATCTGGAGCTCGCCCCGCCTCTGCCTCTGAGTCGCCCCGGTTTGAGAGGAGACGATTTACTTAGTACACTAATCATTATGGCACGAAGCAAAGATGAAGGAACGGGCGGCAAGCTCGCGGGTCTCTTCGACAAACTGAACCGCAAGCTCGTGCCCTACATCGGCCCGCCCCCGCTCGGACCGTACAACGAGACGCCGCCGGCGGTGCCGGCGCCGAAGCTCTGTCCGCTCTGCGGCGTGCCGATGGCCGAGCATGAGATCGACCGTTCCGGCGAGCGCACGCAGCTGTACTGCCCGCGCCCCAGCTGACCTTCGCGACCGGAGCTCCGCACCGCTCGGTCACGCCGGATGCTTTCGGCCCTGTCAGGGCTTCGGGGGCGGCCTCGTTCCTCGGCTGCTCCCTCGAGCCAGCGTGGGGATGCGCGCCAGCTCCCTGCACGGTGGTGCGAGCGAGCGGCACTCTGCACGGTGGCTTGAGCGAGCGGCGCCGCGACGAAGGAGCAGCGCCGCACGCGAAGCCCTGAGCGGATGCGGGACACCGCAGCCTTGCCTTCGCAGCGTCGCCCGTGCTGCATCCGGCATCCACCCGCCCCACCGAGCTGCGCCAGTTACCGCGCTACGCCGAAGTTATTTCTGGCGTGCAACGCGGTTACTGGCGCGCAGCGCATGCGCACGCCGCGCACGGCTGCCCGAGCGACTGGCTCAGTTCGCGCGCAGCAGGCTGAGCATCTCGGCCTGCACCGCGTCGAGGCGCTCGCGCAACAGAATCGCCGCCTCCGGCGACACCCGTGACCGAGCCGCCTGCGTGCGCAGCTCGGTCCGCAGCACCTGGCGGAACTGCGTGATCGCCATCTCGGCGTCGTGCACCGCGCGGTT
Organism: uncultured Leifsonia sp.; assembly: GCA_964655795.1. Classification (GTDB taxonomy): domain Bacteria; phylum Actinomycetota; class Actinomycetes; order Actinomycetales; family Microbacteriaceae; genus Microterricola. The sequence goes on from CAZZNX010000024.1 coordinate 1,566, forward strand.
CGAGTCGACGTGTTGCTGCTGGCTCGAACCGGATGCGTACGCGGCCTTGGCCGACTCGGTCTTGCCGCCGCGCTTGGCGTCGCGCGCGGCGCTAGCCAGGTCCGCGCGCAGGCTGCGCATGGCGTCGTTGACGCCGGCGCGCACCTCGTCGGCGATGCGCCGCACGGAGTCGGTCATCGCGTCTTCGATCGAGTCGAGTTCGCCGCGCCTGGCCTCAAGCTCGGCCCGGCCGGCATCCGTGATCGAGTAGGTGGTCTTGCGGCCGTCGCTCTCCTTGGTCACCAGCCCCTCCTCCTCGAGTTTGGACAGGCGAGGGTAGATCGTGCCGGCGCTCGGGATGTAGCTGCCGCCGAAGCGGTCGCTCAGTGCCTGGATCAGCTCGTATCCGTGCCGCGGCTGCTCGGCCAGGAGCGAGAGCAGGTACAGGCGCAGGCTGCCGTGGGCGAAAACCGGCGGGGTCATGCCGAGGCCTCGCCGTCGCTCGAGACGGTGAAATCGACGGGGGCCGAGCTTCCGCGCCGCACGATCGAGATGTTGCCGGAGACCGAGTTGGCCTGCAGGTCGAGCCAGCTGCCGGCGAGTTCGCCGATGACGCGCTCGAAGCCCTTGCCGAGGGTGCCCTTGAATGTCGTGTCGTCGAGGAAGACGGTGCCCGCGACGGTGTTGACGCGGTAGCGCTCGCCGAGGCCGGCGTCCAGGCGCACCGTGAGGTCGCCGGAGACGGTGTTCGTGTTGATCTCCGACGGCGTTCCGACGACGTCGAGGATCATGTTGCCGGAGACCCCGTCGGCGCTGAAGCGCGTGATGGAGCCGCTGGCGACGATGTCGCCGGAGACGGTGTTGACGTTGATGCGGCCGGTGTGGTTGCCGACCGAGACCTCGCCGTTGACCGTGTTCACATCGAGGTCGCCGATCACGTGGTCGACGACGACGTCGCCGGTCACGGTGCTGAGCTTGGCGTCGCTGGCGAAGCCCGAGATGAGGGCCTCGGCCGAGACGACACCGAGCTTGATCGCGACGTCACGCGGCACGAGCACGCTGACCTCGGCCTTCGCGCTGCCGGTGAAGCCCTTGAATACGTCGAGGAAGTTGTCCCAGCGCAGCTGCGGGTGGTCGATCTCGAGGCGGTCGCCGTCGATCTCCACCTTGAGCTCCTTGCCGGTGACGGAGTGCACCTCGACGCGGGCGCTCGTCTCGTCGTGGGCGATGACGTCGACCTTGCCGCCGATCATGCCCACCTTGAGGCTGCGCACGAACTCCAGGTCGATGACCTTGCTCTGGCCGGGCTGAATGAGCCACTTCTCGATTGCCATTGTTGTCTCCTTGCGTGGTGGCGGATGCCGAAACCGATGCATACGCGATATATCGCGTTGTGCTGATACTCACGATATATCGCGTCTCGCCGCTCGTCAAGGCTCGTGGCTGCGAAAAGGCTGAGCCGGAATCTGTCGCGCGCTTGACATTGACGTGGCGTCAACTTCTACGGTTGTAGTGACGGCGCGGGCGGCACAGCTCGCGCGGACGCGGGAGAGGGAGACATGCTCTGGTCGATTCAGGAGATCGCGAAGCTCGCGGGGACGACGAGCCGCACGCTCCGCCACTACGACGACACGGGCCTGTTGCGCCCGAGCAGCATCGGCTCCAACGGCTACCGCCACTACGACGAGACCGCGCTCGTGCGACTGCAGCGCATCCTGCTGCTGCGCCAACTCGGGCTCGGCTTGCCGGCGATCGCCGAGGTCCTCGACAACGAGCGGGACGAGGAGCACGCCCTGCGCGGCCACCTCGACTGGCTGCGGCAGGAGCAAGGCCGGCTGGCGCGGCAGATCGCGTCGGTGGAACTGACGATTGAGACCCTGGAAGGAGGTGAACAACTGATGGCAGAGAACATGTTCGATGGATTCGACCACACCCAGTACAAGGAGGAGGTCGAGCAGCGCTGGGGTGCTGGCGCCTACGCGAAGAGCGACAGCTGGTGGCGCTCGATGTCGGCAGAGGAGAAGGCCGGGTGGCAGGAACGGCAGCGCCAGCTCGCCGCCGACTGGAGCACGGCCGCCGCGAGTGGCATCGCCGCGGACGGCACAGAGGCGCAGGCCCTGGCGCGTCGCCATTTCGAGTGGCTGCGCGGCATCCCCGGAACGCCGGGAGCCGGGGTGAGCGGCCCGCCCAAGGCCTATCTGCTCGGCCTGGCCGAGATGTACGTCGCCGACGAGCGCTTCGGCGCCAACTACGGCGGGCAGGCAGGCGCCGAGTTCGTGCGCGACGCGCTGACCGCGTTCGTGGAGCGCGAGCTCTAGCGCCGGGCAGCGCACCGCACGGTGCGATGGTCGTCGGGGCCGGATGCCGCACGCCGCGGCATCCGGAACCCGATCGCCGTGCGGGCAGCCCACCAGTGCTTCGGGGGGAAGCCCCCGTGACAGGTGCGGCCGGGGTTACTACCGTCGGAGTAGTAGAACTTGGGTGCCCGATCGGGTGCCACGACAGGGAGAACACTCATGCGTACCACCACCCGAACCGCAACTCGCTTCGCCGGAGCCGTGGCCGGCCTTGCGATCGGAGCGACGATCCTCAGCGGATGCGCGCTGCTTCCGGCGCACGGCATCGGCGACGAGACCACCCTCAGCGACGCCGGTACCGTCACCAGCGTGCGCATCGACGATCCCAGCGGGAGCGTCAGCGTGAGCGGGGAGACGGGCGCGACCGAGATCCGGATCGAGCGCGATATCAAGTACTGGGGCAACAAGCGCGACATCGGGCCGACATTCGAGGTCGACGGCGACGAGCTGGTGCTCAGCGGATGCGGTCGACGGTGCACGGTCGAGTACACGGTCGAACTTCCGGCCGGAGTCGACGTGAGCGGCCGGACCGAGAACGGCGCGATCGAGCTCAGCGATGTGAACGATGTCGAGGTGAGCACGAGCAACGGTCGGATCTCGCTCGAGGACGTGACGGGTCGTGTGGAGGTCGGCACGAGCAACGGCCGCATCGAGGGCAGCGAGCTCAGCGGGGACGGCATCGTCGCCAAGGCCTCGAATGGCTCCATCGAGCTGGAGCTCGCGACTCCGCAGGACGTGCGGGCGAACACCTCGAATGGTGCGATCACGCTGCGCGTTCCGGCCGGTGAGTACGAGGTCGTCACCGAGACGTCCAACGGCGGCACGAACGTCGACATCGCAACTGATCCGAACGGCGAGTTCCTGCTCGACCTCGGTACGTCGAATGGATCGATCACCGTGCGGGACAGCGCGGGCAGCGACGCCTAGCGTGCGCGCCCCGAGAGGGGTTAGCTCCGCGGGTTGCTCGAGCGATCGGGCGCCGCGCGGTACCCGTCGCGGCGCGCGACGAGCGCGGTTGCGACGATTCCCCACGCGGCGAGAAGCGCGATGAGCCCGAGGAAGACGATCATGGGGTGGCTCCTTTCCGAAAACGGATGACGGCGGCCGAACGCGGCCGACGCTGTGTCAGTTGGCTGGTGAGTCCAGCTGCGGGTTCGACGGGACTGCGGTGCCCTCGAGCTCCGCCTCCAGTTCGGTCTCGATCTCCGCTTCGGTCCCGGACGGGGCCGCTACGGCATCCGTCGCCCGTGGCTTCACGGCGAAGAAGGGGATCGCCCACTGGCAGAGCGGGCCGACGAGCAGGGCGAACGCCGCGGTGCCGAGACCGACATTGCCGCCGAGGATCCAGCCGAGGGTGACGACCGTGAGCTCGATGCCGGTGCGAACCTTCCAGATCGCCCAGCCGGTGCGGGCGTTCAGACCCGTCATCAGGCCGTCACGGGGGCCTGGGCCGAAATGCGCGCCGATGTAGAGGCCCGTCGCAATGGCGAGCACGAGCAGGCCGGCGATGAAGAGCAGGATGCGCGCCCAGAGGTCGAGACCGCTGGGGATCAGTGCGAGGCCGACGTCGGCCGATGGGCCGACGAGCAGGGCGTTCAGCACGGTGCCGATGCCGGGCTTCTGCCGCAGCGGGATCCAGAGGAGCAGCACGACGGCGCTGGTGAGCACCGTGATGAGGCCGAAGCTCAGCCCGGTGTGGATGCCGATGCCCTGCGTCAGCACGTCCCAGGGGGCGGCTCCGATCTCGCCGCGCACGATCAGCGCGATGCCGATCCCGTAGAGGAAGAGTCCGAGGAAGAGCTGCGCGAAGCGTCGGGGGAGACGCCCGGTCACGGGTGCGAGAGGAGTAGTCGAAGAAGCCACTCTCATATCCAATTACACAATTGGCCTTCCATCCAATAGCCAATTCACCTAAAGTGGCCTCATGGTTGATGCCCAGCTCAGCGCCCGCACCCTCACGGCCCTCCTCGGCGAGTGGCGCGAGGGAGGCTCGGCGTACACGGCGCTCGCCGACCGGATCCGCCTGCTCACCATCGACGGGCGCATCCCCGTCGACACCCGCCTGCCCGCCGAGCGCGAACTCGCCGAGCACCTCGGTCTCAGCCGCACCACCGTCACCGCGGCCTATCGGCAGCTGCGAGAGCTCGGCTTCCTGCAGAGCGTGCGCGGCTCGGGCAGCGTCACCCGGCTGCAGGGCAGCCCCGCCATGCTCTCGGTGCCAGGCGACCGCGGCTACCTCGACCTCAGCAAGGCCGCGATGCCCGCCCTGCCGTGGCTCGTCGAGGCCAGCCGGCGCGGCGTCGAGGAGCTGCCCCGCCACCTCGGCGGCGCGGGCTTCGACCCGATCGGAACGCCGGAGCTGCGCGCGGCCATCGCCGAGCGCTACACGGCCCGCGGCCTGCCGACCGCGCCGGAACAGATCATGGTCACGATCGGCGCCCAGCACGCCATCGCCCTGCTCTCCCGTGCCCTCATCGGCCGCGGGGATCGCGCGCTGATCGAACAGCCGACCTACCCGCACGCCTACGAGGCCCTGCGCGCGGCCGGTGCCCGACTGGTCCCTGTCAGCGCCATTCCCGATTCGGCGGGCCCGGATGCCGCCTCGCCCGCGGCCGAGACAGCGGCCTTCGAACAGGCGATCCGGCAGGCCAATCCGGCGATGGGCTACCTCATGCCCGATTTCCACAACCCGACCGGGCGGTCGCTCGGCCCGGAGCAGCGCGAGCGGATCCTCGCCGCCGCGGCCAGGCAGGGCACCGTGATCGTGGCAGACGAGACGACCGCCGAGCTCGACATCGATCGCGTCGGCAGCCCGCTGCCGATGGCGGCATACGGCGACGCGGTGCTCGTCGGCTCCGTCGGCAAGACGGTGTGGGGCGGGCTCCGCGTCGGTTGGATCCGGGCCGAGCGCCCGCTGATCCGCAAACTCGTCGGGCTGCGCGCCCCCGGCGACCTCGGCACCCCGATCCTCGAGCAGCTCATCGTGACCGAGTTGCTGCCGGACATGCCGCGCATCCTCGAGCTCCGCAGGGAGCAGCTGCGCGCCGGGCGCGAGCACATCGAGCAACTGCTGTCCGCCCGGTTCCCCGAGTGGGAGGTTCCGCACGTGCACGGCGGCCTCGCGACCTGGATCAACCTCGGCTCGCCCGTCAGCTCGCAGCTCGCGCTCGCGGCACGCAACAACGGCCTGCTGATTGCGGCCGGACCGCGCTTCGGCATCGACGGCGCCTTCGAACGCTTCCTCCGCCTGCCGATCAGCTACTCGGCCGAGGAGACGACGCGCGCCGTCGATGCGCTCGCCCTCGCCTGGGGCTCGCTGCTGCGGCATCCGGTGCCGGATTCCGGCTATCTCGCCGACGTCGTCTAGCCTGGCGCCCGATCCGTGACCAGATTCACAGCTGAGTGAAACGCAACGCCTCGTTGCACTGAGAGAATGGCGCAATGCACCTTCTTGCTGCGCTCTCCATGAAGAACCGCGCGCTGATCGCCCTCGTCACCGTCGTCGTGATGATCTTCGGCGGCATCGCGCTCACCAGCCTCAAGCAGGAGCTCGCGCCGTCGATCGCCTTCCCGCAGCTGGCGATCATGACGCAGTACCCCGGTGCATCGCCCGACGTGGTCAACGACGACGTGTCGACCCCGATCGAGACCGCCATCCAGGGCGTCACGGGCCTCGAGTCGACGTCGACCTCGAGCTCGACCGGCGTCTCGGTCGTCAGCGCGTCCTTCACCTACGGCACCGACATGGCCTTCGCGGAGCAGAAGCTGCTGAGCGCGGTCAACCGCATCTCGAGCACGCTGCCCACCGGCGTCGACCCGCAGGTGCTCGCGCTCAGCCTCGACGACTTCCCCGTCATCCAGGTGGCCGTCACCGGCGTCGACGACATCAGCGCGCTCTCCGATGAGATCTCGCGCACCACGCTCGGCGAGCTGCAAGACATCGACGGTGTGCGCGAGGCGAGCATCGTCGGCAAGGTCGGCCAGCGCGTCACCATCACGCCGAACGCCGAGGAGCTCGCCGCACGCGGCATCAGCGTGAGCGCCATCACCGATGCGCTGCAGCAGAACGGCGTGCTGCTGCCGGCCGGCACGATCACCGAGGATGACAAGACCTTCTCGGTGCAGACCGGTTCGCGCATCACCACGCTCGATGAACTCACCGCACTGCCCGTGCTGGGCGCGACGGAGGCGGCCCCGGTCGACCCCGAGGCACTGCAGGATGCCGCGGCGCAAGGCTTCGGCGCAAACGGCGTCGGCGCCGCAGCCGCCGCCCCCCGCGTTCCACTGCCGACCACGATCGCCGACGTGGCAACCGTCGCGCTCGAGGACAACCCGGCCGAGAGCATCTCCCGCGTCGACGGCGAGCCCGCGCTCACCATCGCGATCACCAAGCTCCCGGCCGCCAACACCGTCGACGTGTCCAAGGCCGTGCGCGACATGCTGCCATCGCTGCAGAGTTCGCTCGATTCCACCAACCCGGGCGCCACCTTCACGGTCGTCTTCGACCAGGCGCCGTTCATCGAGCAATCGATCGAGTCGCTCGCCGTCGAGGGCATGCTCGGCCTGTTCTTCGCCATCATGGTCATCCTGTTGTTCCTGCTCTCGGTGCGCGCCACCCTCGTCACCGCGATCTCGATCCCGACCTCGGTGATGATCACCTTCATCGGCCTGCAGGCGGCCGACTACACGCTCAACATCCTGACCCTCGGCGCGCTCACGATCTCGATCGGTCGCGTGGTCGATGACTCCATCGTCGTGATCGAGAACATCAAGAGGCACCTCGTCGCCGGGCAGGACAAGGCGGCGACGATCGTCAAGGCCGTCAAGGAGGTGGCCGGCGCGATCACCGCATCGACCATCACCACGGTGGCCGTCTTCGTGCCGATCGCCCTGGTCGAGGGCGTTACCGGCGAGCTGTTCCGCCCGTTCTCGCTCACCGTCACGATCGCGCTGCTGGCCTCCCTGCTCGTCTCGCTCACGATCGTCCCCGTGCTCGCCTACTGGTTCCTCAAGCCATCGCAGGCGCACAAGCACGCCGACCTCTCGACAGAGGCGCTGGCCGATGAGACCGGCATCGATGAGCTCGAGCACCCCTCGCGCCTGCAGCAGGGCTACCTGCCCGTCATCCGCTGGACGCTGAACCACGGCGTCGCGACCCTGCTCGTCGCCGTGCTCGTGCTCGGCGCCACGATCGCGATGGTGCCGCTGATGAAGACGAACTTCCTCGGCTCCTCCGGCCAGAACACCTTCCAGGTGAGCCAGGAGCTGCCGATCGGCACCAGCCTGGCCGCGCTCGACACGGCATCCACCGACGTCGAACAGGTGTTGCGCGAGACAGAGGGCGTCGAGATCGTGCAGACCTCGATCGGTGGCGGCAGCGGCATCTCCGCGGCCTTCGGTGGCGGTGGCGGCTCGACGATCACCTACTCGATCACCACGGAGGACGGCGCAGACAACGAGGCCATCCAGGCCGAGGTCCGCGCGGAGCTCGACGAGCTCTCGGATGTCGGCGAGATCACGATCGCCGCGTCGAGCGGCTTCGGCGCCTCCAGCGACATCGAGGTCGACATCACCGCGTCGAACGCGGCCGATCTGCAGCAGGCGACCGACGAGATCAAGACCGCTCTCGACGATCTGGACTCGATCTCGCAGACCAGCACGAACCTCTCCGAGTCGCGGGCGTACATCGGCGTCGAGGTGAACCGCGACGATGCCGCAGCAGCCGGCTACAGCGAGGTCGCACTCGGCAGCGTCGTCTCCCAGGCGATGCAGCCGAAGCAGTCCGGCTCGATCGTGATCGACGAGACGACGCTGACGATCTACATCGCCTCGGCGAACCCGCCCACGACAATGGAGGCGCTCTCCGCGCTCGAGATCCCCACGGTCACCGGGCCCGTGCGCCTCGACACGCTGGCGACCGTGGCGGAGCTCGACGGCCCGGCATCCATCACCACCGTGCAGGGGCTCCGCAGCGCGACGGTCACCGCGACCCCGAACAGCGACGACCTCGGCACGGCCAGCAGCGAGGTCTCCACGGCGATCGCGACGGCCGACATCCCGGACGGCACGACGGCGACGCTCGGCGGCGTCACGGCCGACCAGGGCGACGCGTTCTCGCAGCTCGGCCTCGCGCTGCTCGTCGCGATCCTGATCGTCTACATCGTGATGGTGGCGACGTTCCGCTCGCTGCTGCAGCCGCTGCTGCTGCTCGTCTCGGTGCCGTTCGCGGCGACCGGCGCCATCGCGCTGCAGGTGATCACCGGCATCCCGCTCGGCGTCGCCTCGCTGATCGGTGTGCTCATGCTCATCGGAATCGTGGTGACGAACGCGATCGTGCTCGTCGACCTGGTGAACCAGTACCGCGATCGCGGGATGAAGGTGCGCGACGCCCTCGTGCACGGTTCCTCGAGGCGTCTGCGGCCGATCCTCATGACGGCGCTCGCGACGATCTTCGCGCTGATGCCGATGGCGTTCGGCATCACCGGCCACGGCGGCTTCATCTCGCAGCCGCTCGCGGTCGTCGTGATCGGCGGACTCGTCTCGTCGACGGTGCTCACCCTGATCGTGCTGCCGGTGCTGTACTCGCTCGTCGAGGGCGGCAGGGAACGGCGCACGCTGCGCAAGGCCGCGGCCGCCGCGGAGCAGGAGCCCGAGTCCCCGGATGCCGTGGCGGCCGGCGCCCCGCTGGCCCAGTAGCGCGACCACCCGGAACGCGGCGACTGCAGAGCTGCGCCAGTTGCCGCGTTGAGCGCCGGAGGTTTCCGGCGCACAACGCGGCACGCGGCGCACCAGCGCGACTCCGCCGGTTGAGCCTGTCGAAACCCCGTTGGTTGAGCTTGTCGAAACCCGTACGGATGGCTGCCACGGTCGTTGCCGCCCCAGCAGCGGTCGCGGTTCCCGAGAATTCCTAGGGACCGGCTGCCGCCTTTCGCGGCGCTGCGCGCCGCGCAATACTGGGAGTATGACGCTCGCTCGCAGCACCAAGCTCACCATCGTCGGCGCCGGAAGTGTCGGCTCCTCCCTCGCCTACGCCGCTCTCATCCGCGGTTCGGCCAGGGAGGTCGTGCTCTACGACATCGACACCGCCAAGGCCGAGGCGGAGGTGCTCGACCTCGCACACGGCACGCCATTCACCGGGGCGTCGCGCATCACCGGCGGCAGCGACATCGAGCTGGTCGCCGATTCGGATGTCGTCGTCATCACCGCCGGCGCGAAGCAGCAGCCGGGTCAGACCCGCCTCGAGCTGGCCGGCGTCAATGTGCGCATCCTCGAGGCGATGCTGCCGCAACTCGTCGCGCTGTCCCCGAACGCCGTCTTCATCCTCGTGACGAACCCCTGCGATGTGCTCACCGCGGTCGCCGAACGCATCACCGATCTGCCGCCGGGGCGCATCTTCAGCTCCGGCACCGTGCTCGACTCCGCGCGACTGCGCTGGCTCGTGGCCGAGGCCGCGCAGGTCGCCCCGCAGAGCGTGCACGCCCTCATCGTCGGCGAGCACGGCGACAGCGAGTTCCCGCTCTGGTCCTCGGCGACGATCGGGCAGACCTCGTTGAGCGCATGGACCGACGATGCCGGCCAGGTGCTGTTCCCGCGCGAGCGACTCGAGACGCTGACCCACGACGTGGTGAACGCGGCCTACAAGATCATCGAGGGCAAGGGCGCGACCAACTACGCGATCGGCCTCTCCGGTGCGCGGATCGTCGAGGCTGTGCTGCGCGACGAGCGCAGCATCCTGCCCGTCTCCAGCGTGCTGCGCGGCTACCGCGGCATCGACGGTGTCGCGCTCAGCGTGCCGTCGGTCGTCGGGGCCGGCGGCGTGCAGCGGGTGCTCGACGTCTCGCTGGACGCGCGCGAAGAGGAACTGCTGCAGCGCTCCGCCGAGGCGCTCCGCTCCTCGATCGCGCTGTTCTCCTAGGCGCCGGCATGGCGACCCCGGACTTCGTGCTCACCCTGCGCGAGAAGATCGGCACCGATCCGCTCTGGCTGAGTGGCGTGACGGCGGTCGTGCTGCGCGAAGCCGCGCCCGCGCCCGCAGTCGCCGTCGCGGGGCAGCGGGACGCGGCATCCGGCACCGAGGTGCTGCTCGTTCGGCGAGCAGACAACGGCGCGTGGACCCCGGTGACCGGCATCATCGACCCCGGCGAGGAGCCGGCGGATGCCGCGGCACGCGAGGTGCTCGAGGAGGCCGACATCGTGGCCGCCGTCGAACGGCTCGCCTGGGTGCAGACACTGCCGGAGCGCGCATACGCCAACGGCGACAGGGCCGCCTACCTCGACCTCGTCTTCCGCTGCCGATGGGTGAGTGGTGAGCCGCACCCCGCCGACGGCGAGAACACGGCCGCCGGGTGGTTCGCCCTCGATGCGCTCCCGCCGATGTCCGAGAACATGCTCGAGCGGGTGCGCGCTGCGCTCAGCCCCGCCGGCGAGACCCGCTTCCAGCGCGGCGCCTGAACCGGCCTGCCGCGCCGCCCGAAACACCGGCGGGGCGCACGCTGGCAGAGAACAGGGCTGCCGAAGCGCGGGGCCTTCTGCTGGGATGGGCGCATGCAGATTCTGATTCTGGGTGGAACGGCCTGGCTCGGCCGCGAGATCGCCCGCGAGGCGCTTGCCCGTGGGCATGCCGTCACCGCCTTGGCAAGAGGAGAGTCCGGCGCGGTTCCGGATGCCGCAACCCTCGTCGTCGCCGACCGCGCGCACCCCGGCGCCTACGCGGCGGTCGCCGATCGCGAATGGGACGCGGTGGTGGAGATCTCCTGGCAGCCCGCCTTCGTCCGCGAGGCGCTGTCAGCGCTGGCCGGGCGGGCCGCGCACTGGACCCTGATCTCCTCGACCAGCGTCTACGCCTCGGCGGCGGATGTCGGCGCCGACGAGTCCGCGGCCACATTCTCACCGTTCGTCGGGGAGCGGGCGGAGAAATCGGAGTACGGCGAGGCCAAGGCCGCGGTCGAGCAGGCCTCCCGGGCCGCGCTCGACGAGAAGCTGCTCATCGTGCGGCCCGGGTTGATCGGCGGCCCGGGTGACGAGACCGGGCGCAGTGGCGCCTGGGTCGCACGCGCCGCGCGCGCTCCGGACTCTCCGCTTCTCGTGCCAGATGAGCCGTCGTTGCCGACGCAGGTCGTCGACGTGCGCGACCTCGTCGCCTTCGTCGTCGACTCCGCCGAACGTCGGCTGCTCGGCACCGTCAACGCCGTCGGACCGGTGGTGCCCCTCGGCGAGTGGATCGCGGAGAGCCGCCGGATCGGCGGCCATAGCGGGGAGCTCGTCGTCGCGTCATCCGCCTGGCTGCTGAACCAGGGTGTCGAGGAGTTCATGGGTGAAGGCTCACTGGCGCTGTGGCTCCCCGACCCGGAGTTCGCCGGGTTCTCGGCCCGATCGGGGCGAGCCGCGGAGGCAGCCGGGCTCGAGCACCGGCCGCGCGCCGAGCTGCTCGGCGACGTGCTCGAGTGGGAACGGAGCCGTGGCCTCGACCGGGAACGTCGAGCGGGCCTGAGCGCGGAGCGGGAGGCCGAGCTGCTGGGGATTCTCGCCTCGTCCGGCTGAGAACCGGCGGCCGCTGGCGTCTGGGGGAGCAGACAGGCAGGCGCGCGGATGCCTGTCGCTGCGGCATCCGCGTTGCTAACGTCGAGCTGTGACGACGCAGACACCCCACTCGCCCACCCTCCCGCACGACCCGCTCTGGCCGCGAACGGGCGGCTGGCCGGCGCCCGATGCTCTGATGCCGGGCGCGCACGTCGACATGGCCATGATCGGCCTGCCGGCCTGGCGCACCTCGCTCTCGAGCACGAACGCCGGCGAGACGCCCGACGCCATCCGCGCCGTGCTGCCGCGCTACTCTGACGCGATCATCGGCGACCGCGGCGTGCGCGAGAACATCCGCTCGATCGCCGACCTCACCATCGTCGACTGCGGCAATGTGCACGAGCCGGACGGCCATGAGGGCGAGAAGCGCGCGCTCGCCGCGGTGGCGCGGGCCGCCGCGCTCGCCGACATGGTCGTCGCACTCGGTGGCGACAACTCCGTGACCGTCGCCTCCGCGCTCGGGACCTGGGGCGACGCCCTGCCGAGCGCCGGGCTGGTGACGCTCGACGCGCACTACGACCTGCGCGACGGGGTCAGCAACGGCTCGCCCGTGCGCCGCCTCGTCGAGGCGGGCCTGGCCGGAACCCGGATCGTGCAGATCGGCATCGCCGACTTCGCCAACTCCCGTCGCTATGCCGAGCGCGCCCGCGACTACGGCATCACCGTCGTGCACCGCGATGAGCTGCACCGACGCCCGATGAGTGACGTGATGGCCGAGGCTCTCGACATCGCCGGTGCCGGCGGTGGGCCGGTGCACGTCGACCTCGATGTCGACGTCTGCGACCGCTCCGTCGCCCCCGGCTGCCCCGCGTCGGTTCCCGGTGGCATCTCCGCCTACGAGCTGCGGCTCGCCGCCCGCGCCGCCGGTGCCGATCGGCGGGTGCGCTCGGTCGACATCGCCGAGGTCGATGCCACGGCGGATGCCGAGGACGGCCGCACCGTGCGACTCGCCGCCCTCTGCGTGCTCGAGGTCGCAGCGGGGCTCGCGCTGCGCTGAAGCCGGCGATCGCGGCGCCGAGCTCAGGAGACAGCGCAACCGACCCGCTTCACCGGCCGGCCGGTGTCACGCCGGTGTTAGCGACCGAGGCGCTCGCGCAGGAACGCGACGACCCGCTCCCGGGCGAGCAGAGCCGGGTGTCCCGGTGTCTCGCGCAGTTCGGTGGTGAGCACCGAGTGCGCCCTCGGCCGGAAGCCGCCCGGATTGCCAACGGAGGAGTCGAGCGTGATCACCTCGAAGGCGTCGCCGAGGCGCTCCTTCAGCGTGCGGAACCGGGCAACGGGCGACCCCTTGTCCTCGCTGAAGCGCAGGCCGATGGCGCAGAGTTCTCCGGATGCGGCTCGCTCGGCGACCCGGTCGAACTCCGCCGCGCTCATCCCGGGGTCGGCACGGCGCCGCGCTCCGATGGGGAAGGGTGCGGCCGGCTGGCTCGCCACGGCGGCCAGGATTGAGTCGTCGACGGCCGCCGCCAACGCGAAGCCGCCGCTGAAGCACATGCCGATCACGCCGACGCCGGACGCGGGAGTCCTGGCGGCGAGATCCGCCGCGACCGCACGCAGATAGGCCGTGATCGGGCGCTGGGCGTTGAGCGCGAACGCGCGGAATTCGGCCGAGACGCAGAGCCGCGTCAGAACGGGGATCATGTAGCCGGCGGATGCCGCGCGCCCCGGCTCGCCGAACGGCGACGGCACGGCGACGGTGAAACCCTGCTCGACGAGGTGTTCGGCGAGGCCGAGCACTTCGGGGGTGATGCCGGGGATCTCGGGAATCAGCACGACACCGGGGCCGCTGCCCTTCTCGTAGCAGTCATGCGTGCGACCCGAGGCGGTGAACGGCGCCATGCTCCAACCGTCCAGGGTGGCACGGGGTGCGTGCTGCGTCGGCATCGGACCCCTTCGTGCGAACGAATGTGTGCCGACGGGCCGATGCCCGCGGCACGACCAGTCTGGCCGATCGACGATGCCGGGGCCAGCGACCGCGCGCCGCCACCGTGCGAGCTGCGCCGACACCGCGCATTCAGGAGCGCTACTGCCGGCTCACCGACTGACCAGATCGCGGTGCTCCTGCACCGCGATTGAGACGGTGGCAGATGCATCGGCGGGCGAGTCATCGCCTCTCGGCGGCAGGGCGAGATCAGTGACACGACGCTTCGCACGCCCGATGGCGGCCAGCGACACGAGCCACTGCAGGCCGTAGCCGATCGCGAACACGAGCAGGGTGAAGATCAGCGCCATCGCTGCACCCTTGTCCGGGGCGTAGATCTGTGCCGACCGCGGATTGATCATCGCGTACATGTAGACCGAGATCGGCCGGGACTCCGGTGTCGCCATGAACGCCGGCAGCGTGAACTCGTTCGTGCCGAGGATGAACATCTGGATCCAGACGGCGAAGACGGTCGGCATCAGCAGCGGTCCGACGATCCGCCGGAACCCCTCGAACCGGGTGGCGCCGCTCGTCATAGCGGCCTCCTCCAACTCCATCTTGATCTGCAGCGTCGCGCTGTACCCGCCGCGGTAGGCGATCGAGACGCGATAGGAATATGCGATCACCAGTGCGGCCACGGTGCCCGCCAGCGGGATCCATGGGTTGATGACCATGAAGGTGAGGAACATGGCGAAGCCCGCGATGGTCGCCGGGATCGCGACCGACGACGAGGCGAACAAGTCCATGGCCTTGGAGCGGAACGTCTTCTTACCCCGCGCGATTCCGTAGGCGAGGACTGTGGCGGCGAGGCATGCGATGGTCGCACTCCCGCCGGCGATGATCAGGGTCCGGCCGAGTGATGCCCAGAACTCCGGGTCGCTGAGCACCGCCCCGAATGAGCTGAATTGCGTCAACTCGAACAAGGCAGAGAACGAGAAGCCGATCGGGTACGGGGTGATCGCGGCCCAGAGCAGGGCGAACAGCGGGATCACCGCGGTGAGGAGGATGAAGATGAAGATCGCCGTCAGCACGGGGACGCGCCAGGCCCCGAGCTTCATCACTGTCGGCTTGAAGCCCTTGCCGGTCACGGACGCGCGGCGCTCGGCGTTCCTGGTCGCCCTCAGATAGATCACGAACGCAATCGTCGTGATCACCAGGAAGATCACGCCCCAGGCCGCCGCGAGGCCGTACTGCGGCAGCTGGCCTGCCCGCGAGCCGATGAGCGTCCACAACTTGAGCGCGAAGATGTCCTTGCCCGATTCCTGCCCGAACAGGAGCGGGACTTCGAGGCTTCCGATTCCCAGGATGAAGGTGAGCACCATGACACCGAGCAGGCCCGGCCACAGCATTGGCAGGGTGACCCGCCGGAGTGTCTGGGCCCAGGACGCACCGGACACCCG
Organism: uncultured Leifsonia sp.; assembly: GCA_964655795.1. Classification (GTDB taxonomy): domain Bacteria; phylum Actinomycetota; class Actinomycetes; order Actinomycetales; family Microbacteriaceae; genus Microterricola. The sequence continues at coordinate 16,802 of CAZZNX010000024.1, forward strand.
GGCGGATTCCTCGAGAGACCCATCCATGTTGGTCAGAAGCGGGACGATCATCAGGTACGGGAAGGTCACGTTCGTGAGCGACTGGATGACGATCATCGTCGAGAACGCGTAGGGGTCGATGGGCACGTCGCCGGTGAACGGCAGCAGACGCAGCAGTTGGTTGAGGATGCCCGTCTCCGGCGAGAGCATCAGCAGATACGCCTGGGCCTTGACGATGGGCGGAATGATGAACGGCACAATGACGAACACCGAGATGATGCGGCGCATCGGCGCGTCCGTGCGCACGGTGACCCACGCCAGCCCGAAGGCCATGAGCAGGGAGAGCACGGTCGAGCCGCCCACGAAGGCCGCGGTGGAGCCGAGCACCGCCCAGAAGTCTTCGCGCAGGCTCCACAGGGTGACGAAATTGTCTGTCGTCCACTCTGCGGATGGCACTCCGAACGGTAGGAACGGACCACGAAACGCCGTGATGATCTGCACGATCAGCGGGATCGCGAGAACCAGGAAGATCACCGTCCCGGCAATGATCATCGCAACCGTCATCGTGGTCGGCCGAGAGCGCTCGGTCTTCGTGGTCCGTCCTACCTGAAACATCGACTATCCGTTCAGAGCTTCGTCAGCGGCGCCGACCATGGCGATCCAGGCGTCTCGGTCGGCCTGCGTCTCCGTGCCGGCGCCCGTCTCCAGGCCCAGCAGAAGCGCGTCGGCGTTTGTCTTCATGAGTCCAGTGGACTGGTCGAACAGCGACTGTGGGAGCCCCGCGTACGGCACCTGGGTGGTGGCGAACCGCTCGTCCGTCATGCGCAGCTCCAGCCAATCCGGGTCGTAGGAGTTCCAGAGAATCCACAGCATCGCTGCAGCCTTGTTCTTCGCGTCGACGTTCACGCCGGAGAACTGCGCCCAGACACCGGCGTGCTCGAACGGCGCAACCTTCAACGACGGGTTCGGGTTGAACAGGGTCTGGTTCAGCGAGATCGGCACATCACCGCTTGACAGCGGGGTGTTCTGATCCTCCATCAGCTGCATCGTGCCGGACGACTTGAGCTCGGTGATCAGGTCGACCATGGCGTCCTCGCCCTCGGCCATGCCATACGCCTCGAAAACGACGGGGTTGTAGCCGGCGATGGAGACCTTGCCCTTGTACTTCGGGTCGAGAAGGCCCTCCAGCGAGTCCGGCACCTCGATCTTGTCCGAGTTGTACTGCATCAGGGAGCCGTTGATGCTGTCGGGCGCCATCTCGGGTGCACCGATCGTCAGGAACTCCTCCGGTACGCCGAACTCCGTCCAGTCGACCTTCTCCCAGTAGCCTTCGTCATACATCGGCGCGGTCGTGACGATGGAGCCGGACACGATGTCCGTGTTGCGCTCTCCGGTCGCCTTCGCTGAGATGATCGCTGAAGACAGGTTGTAGGTGAGCCCGCGTGACTCGATCGTGATGTCGGGGAAGCGCTTGTTGAACTCGGCAACCACCTCGGGAGACTGCTCGTACCAGTCCCAGATCACCAGGCGTCCGCCATCGGTGGCCTTCGCCGTTTCGTAGAGGGTGTCCATCTGGGCATCGATTACCGGCCAGAAGTCCTCATAGAAGTTCTCGCACCGGGTGATGGCACCCAGCTGTGAGGCGTCGCAGGTGGCGTCTGATGCTCCGGCTCCGGTCGGGAGCGCCTCCGGATTCGCCTCGGGTGTTCCCGCACAGGCGCTGAGGAACAGCATCCCTACCGCCGCTGTCGCGACGAGTGTATTGCGTTTGATCATGATCGAAAGTCCTCTCTGACTTGATCTGTTGCGTGTTGTGGGGTGGTGCGACTAGGCGGCCAGCACGCGACAACTGTGCGGCGCGAGTTCGATGTAGATTTCGCTTCCCGTGGAGGGCGAGTTCAACGGAGCTCCGCGCGCCACGAGGCTGCCCACCACGGTCTGCCCGCTCAGGATCTCAACCTCGTACTCCACGATCTCGCCCAGGAACTCCACGCGAACCACTCGGGCCGGCACCACATTCGGGAGATCGGGTGCGACGTCGTGCCAACGCACGCTCTCCGGCCTGAAGGTGATGGTCACGTCGCGGCCCGTCCCGACGTCGCTCGGGCAGGGCGTGATCAGGCGTGTGCCGAACGCCTCGACGAGCGCGTCTCCGTTCGCGCTCCGGCCGCGAACCACGGCCGCGATCATGTTCACCCGGCCGACGAAGTCGGCGACGAAGCGGTCAACGGGCTTGAAATACAGGTCCCGAGGGGTTGCCTCCTGCACGATGCGACCCTGATTCATCACGGCGACGCGATCGGACATCGACAGGGCCTCTGACTGGTCGTGCGTGACGTAGAGCGCGGTGATCCCGAGGCGCTGTTGCAGGCTGCGGAGCTCGTTGCGCATGGTGTCGCGGAGCTTCGCATCAAGGTTGCTGAGCGGTTCGTCGAGCAGCAGCAGTCGTGGCCGGTGCACCAGAGCGCGGGCGAGCGCGAGGCGCTGCTGCTGACCGCCGGAGAGCGCTGTTGCCGGCCGCTGAGCGAACTCGTCGAGCTGTACGATCTCCAGCGCCTCCATCGCGCGCTTCGTTGCCTCCTTCTTCGGCAGCCTGCCCCGAGACACCTGGAGGGGGAAGATCGCATTGGCGAGGACGCTCATGTGCGGCCAGATCGCGTAGTTCTGGAACACCATTCCCACGTCACGCTTGTCCGGTGACACGTGCTCGGTGCCGGTGGAGAGCACCCGCCCATCCAGCGAGATGCGTCCGCCATTGCTGTTCTCCAGGCCCGCAACGCATCGCAGGGTGGTTGTCTTCCCGCATCCGGAGGGGCCGAGCAGGGAGTAGAACGTCCCGGGCTCGATGGTGAACGTGACGCCCTTCACGACCGGGATGGCCGCGCCGTCGAGCTCGTATTGCTTCTCGAGGCCTTCGATGACGAGGCGACCACCGCCGTCGACGGCCGTCATGGCCGCGCTCACCGGCCCCCGTACGGCGCCGCCGCGGATGGGGGCTCTGGGGCCCGCGGGCTGCGGGAGCTGTTTGTGCGACGTCGACACTGACGGCCTCCTAGGAAGGATTTTTTGTATTCTGGATCCAGTTCGATCCGGGATGGAGGAAAGCAAAACACGGATCTCGGTTCAGGGCAATGGCCCACCGGCCCGCTGAGCGAATCGGCATCGGTCCGATCAGAAAAGCTATGGCTCGGCCCTGTGGCCGATCCTCGCTATCGCTCGGAACTGGCGGGAACCGACACGGCGGTGGGTGCTGCATCGCGGGGTGCATCACCCCAGGCGACGGTGACCTTCGGCTTCGCGAAGAACAACACCACGACCGCACAGAGTCCGAATGTGACCGCCGAGAGCAGGAGCGATTGCGACATCGCCGCCGAGTAACCCTCGGCGATCGTTGGGGGGAGTGCACCCCCAACAGAGGCTCCGGCCTGCTGGGCGGCATCCGCGTCGAAGCCGGGGAGTTCGGCCGCGAGGCGCGCATTCAGCAGCGATGCGATCGCCGCCGAACCGAGCACCGAGCCGAGCTGGCGGGTCATCGTGTAGACGCCGGAACCGGCGCCGGCCTGAGACCGCGGAAGGTTGCGGGTCGCGGTCGAGGCGAGCGGGGCGAAGATGCCCGAGATGCCAACGCCGAGCAGCGCAGACGGCAGCAACAGCACCCAGAGCGCGACATCCGGTGTGATGAGCACGACGTACAGGCCGAGCGCGAGCGTGACGAGCGAGAAACCGGCGAACGCGATCCACTTCGGGTCCAGGCGGTCGCTGAACCGGCCAACCAGCGGGGCCAGCACGCCCGAGATGAGCGCCATCGGAACGAGCATGAGCGCGGCCTGCGTTGGCTCGAGGCCGCGGGCGATCTGGAAGTAGAACGCGAGGGGCAGAGGCATCGCCGTGATGGCGAACCCCACGAGGGAGATCGCGACGTTCGACAGCGAGAAGTTGCGGTCGGAGAACAGGCTGAGCGGCAGCAGCGGTTCGGCCGTGTTGAATCGCTGCCACAGCACGAAGGCCGCGAGAACGACGAGGCCGGAGATGATGAGCCCCCAGACCGTGATCGGGCCGACAATCGTGCCCCAGTCGTACCGTGCGCCCTCCTGGATGCCGAAGACGAGGAGGAACATGCCGATTGCGCTGAGCGCGACACCCAGCCAGTCGAAGCGGTGGGAATGTGTCTCGAGGTTCGGCACGAAGCGCCACGCCGCGACGAACGCGATGATTCCGACGGGCAGGTTGACGAAGAAGATCCACTCCCAGCCGAGGGAATCGACGAGCACACCGCCGAGGATCGGTCCGACCAGGGTCGCGACACCGGCTACCGCACCCCAGAGACCCATGGCCGCACCGCGCTGGTTGGGCGGGAAGATCCGCGTGATGACCGCCATTGTCTGCGGGGTCATGAGCGCGGCTCCGAAACCCTGCATCGCGCGGGCCGCGATGAGCATGCCGATGTCGCCGGAGAGACCGCACCAGAGCGAGGCGAGTGTGAATACGACGAGGCCGACGAGGTAGACGCGCTTCGGTCCGAAGCGGTCGCCGAGGCGGCCGGTGATGAGCAGCGGCACGGCGTAGGCGAGGAGGTACGCACTCGTCGCCCAGATGACGGCGGTGAGGTCGGCGTCGAGGTCACGCATGATCGCGGGGTTCGCGATCGACACGATGGTCGAGTCGAGGAGGATCATGAAGAAGCCGATGACGAGCGCCCAGAGGGCGGGCCACGGTTTGGCGATCTGGTTCATGGACGGCTTTCTTGCTTGGGAATCGCGATGACGCTCAACCGCGGCTGTGCGGCTGAGTCGGCGCTTCGGGGTGGGCGGATGCCGCGGAGGGGGCCTCGGCCGCGGCCGTATCCTCGACGGTCCAGCTCAGGTCGCCAGAGTCGATCTCGCTGATCGTCTGCGCGATCCAGTGGGCTTCGGCGTCGAGCATGGCGCGGGCATAGTGCACATCGAGCACGAAGTGCCTGGCGAGCGCCTTCTCGGCGATGCGATCAAGGGCGGCGTCCATGAATTGGATCGAGTCAGAGATCTCCGCGAGCCGGCCACGGAGTAGCCGCGCCACATCGGGAGCCGGCAGATTGCGCACCTCGCGGATGGCAACCGGGAACTGGGGGAACTCGTTGACGTGCGTGCTCAGCATCTCGGCGAGTGTCTCGCGCAAGGCCTCGCGGCCGGCATCCGTGATCGCGTAGACGGTCCGCTCTGGACGGTGGCCCGCGCGTTCAACGCCGCTCGCAGAGATGAGCTGATCGGACGCGAGCCGCTCGACAGCCCGGTAGAGAGAGCCAGCGCTCACGTTGATCACGCGGTCCTCACGGCGGCGGAGCATCAGCTGGTACATCTCGTACGGATGCATCTCGTGCTCGGCGAGCAAGGCCAGGGTGGAGACTGCGAGCGGTGTGAGTCGTGCCATCGGCCATTCCTCGTCTATTCGGCGGAAACTCTTATTCCGCTCGGAATAATACGCATGGAACAACCATGTGGCAAGAGCCGATTCCTCCGGCCGCTCATGGACCATCGGCCGGGGCCGCCGCGATGATATCGCTGCGGCCCCGGCCGATGGGGTGTTGCGCTAGCGCGCGGTGGTGGAGCTGTCGGCGGGCAACCCGACGACCGGCTCGCCCAACAGGGGCGTCGAGACGGCGTAGATGCCGTGGTTGGAAAACACCCAGATCAGATTTCGATCCCATTCCACGAAGATGCCGTGAACAGGTGCAGCCAGGTCGTCGTCATCCTTGAGGCCCATCGGGGGAACGAAGTACGCCCCGACCGTCGGGTTCTCTGGATCGCGCACGTCGAAGATCTGGAGGCCGGCCGCGTAGAACGCGTAGGGGATGACTCCGCCGTGCGGGGTGCCGGTATTGATGAAATAGCCAGAGCGCTTCGGCCCGAACGAACCACGCCGCTGCGCCCAGTCGGTGAACGGCGCTTCGACCGGCGGAAGGGGGCGAGGCAGGACTCGCACAAACTTCGGCTGGGTCGGGTCGCTCACATCGATCTGATAGACCTCCTTGGCCGGCTCGTAGCAGTCGGTGTTCATCGGGTAGCCCGAGACGTAGACGTAGCCGGTCTCCTCGACCTGGGTCGTGTCGACGTTGTCGCCCTCGGTGCCGGCGACGCTCTCCGGGAGGTGGCACCAGCCGACGTGGTGGATGTTCTCGGGGTCGGAGACGTTAAGCACGAAGAAGCCTTGACCGCCCTGTGCCGCATAGCCGTACTTGTAGCCAGACTCGACCGATCGCGGCATGAAGATGCCCATCCGCGAGCCGAACCATGAGGTCTTGTTGTCCCAGCGCGGGTTGCTTGCCAGGTACTCGGAGTCGATCTCCTCGCCCGTGCGGCTGCCGGGTACCCACCAGGTGGACAGGTGCTTCGGGTTGGCAGGGTCTGAGACGTCGTAGGCGGCGTGGCCGGCGGTCCACAGGGTCGTCTTGTATGGCTGGTTGGTGAACGTGTTGTCGGGGGCCGTCGCGACGAACAGGTACTTGTCGCCGTAGTACACCGGCAGATCGAGCACGCCGTTGCCCTCCTGCACCTCGTCCGTCGTGTGGTTGAGGTCGGTAGACACAGTGGTCAGCAGTGCCCAGTCGCGCGGTGATGGACCGTTCATCTCCCACACGCGGAAGCCGCGCAGGCCCTCCCATTCCTTGAGCTGGCCTTCGACGGTGTCGTCGATGTGCTTGTTGGCGACGCGGCCCTTCAGGAAGTAGCGGGGCGTTTCGCTGGCTTGGATGGCGACGTGCTTACCGAGCTTCTCGTTGTACTGCACTGTGGTCGCCCCGAAATCGGGACGGGGGTCGCCCCAACCCCACTGCTCCTCGTCGACGATCGTCAGATCGCGCGGGTCGGTGATGTCGTACAGCTTCCAGTGATTGCCGCCGCCGTAGTGCAGCATGTAGCGGCGGTCGTCCCAGTCATAGATCGCTTGCCAGCTGTGGCTCGTGTTCACGACGATGGGGTAGAACGACTCGACGGTCGTGTTCAGGCTGTAGCTGTTCGCGTCGCGATACGGCAACTGACCGGGCCAGTCGACGAAGACGTCGCGAGGCACAGAGGGTGTGTGCGCCGGAGGCAGGAATGACCCGTCCGGCTGCATGCCCCACGTCGCGGGATCGGGATCGGCTGGCTCGCCAGCGACACGCTGGAAGTCCTTGGGGTCATATTTCTTCGCATCGGGCACGTACGGAGAGCCGGCCATGTCGCCTCCAGGTTTGGCTTGAAGTGAGAGTGCAAGTGAGACAAACTGTATCCAAAATCCAAAATCTGTCAACAGGGCATCGTCAGATGCGCTGCCAGACCCGCCTCGACGTGAATCGCCCACAAGAGAACTGGAGACGTTCGTGAGGATCGGGATCATCGGTTCCGGGGCCATCGGTACGCATCTGGTGGACCACATCTCGGCCACCGACGGCCTTGAGCTGTCATTCGTGCTCACTCGCACGCCGGTCCCCGGCGCGCCGTGGCCGGACGGCGCAGCGATATCGCAGCTCACGCCCGCCCGATTGAGCGCCACCGATCTCGTGATCGAGGCGGCCCATCCCGAGGTCATCGCGAACCATGGCGCGCAGATTCTCGAACACGCCGACCTCATGATCGTGTCGGCCGGGGCTCTGGTCGATGACCGCCGGCGCGAGAAACTCATTGCCACCGCCCGGGGGCACGGCAGGCGCATCGTCGTCCCATACGGCGCGCTCGCCGGGCTCGAGGCGCTCGCGGGCCGGCCAGCGAGCTGGCGGAGCGCGAGGATCACCTTCGTGAAGCCGCCCCATGCCTTCGAGCCGCCTCCCGCCGATGTCACAGCGATCTCGGTTCTCTACGACGGCGCGGTGCGCGGCGTCGCTGCGCTGTACCCGCGCAATGTCAACGCGATGGTCACGTTCGCCCTGGCCACGGCCGGACTCGATGACAGCAGAGCCGTGCTCATCAGTGATCCGACTCAGGCGTTCGCCACCCTGGAATTCGAGGCGATCGGTGAGGACGGCGGCACGCTCCGGGTGGCCAAGAGCCAGCCGATGCTCGGGGTGTCAGGATCCGAGATGCCGGATGCGATCGTCCATTCGCTGACGATGTACGCGGGCGGCCGCCCCGGACTCTGCTTCGGCTGACCGCGAGCTGTCGTCAGTGCAGAGCCGCGGCTGCGAGCTCGGACTGCGCGATCTCGCGTTCCAGCTCGGCGAGCCGCGCTCCCTCCTTGCGCAGGTGCCCGAGCAGAGCCGCCGCCGCCGGCGAGGGGGCGCGATCCTTGGGCAGCGTGACACCCACCGCGCGTCGAATCGAGCTGAGCGGGGTCTGGAGGATGCGCAGCTCCCGGTCGTCGACCGCGATGAACATCGGCAATGCGGCGATGACGTCCGTTGACACCAGGAGATTTCGCAGGGTCAGCATCGAGGTGCACTCGACCCGGTCCGCAGGCAGGGGGAGCCCTTCGTGAAAGAACACGGCTTCGAGCTCGGCGCGCAGGGCGGTCTGTGCGACCGGGAAGATCCACGGGAAGTCGACGAGGTCGGCGAGGGATACCTTCGAGCGGCCGTGCACGGGGTGCCCGACGCGCGCGACGAGCCGGATCGGCTCGTGGTGGAGTCGTTCCTGCACGAGGCGCACCGGCACGGTCGACGAGAGACGGCCGACCGTGAGGTCGAGGTCGCCAGCGAGCAGCAACTGTTGGAGCGTGTCTGGCGTGCCCTCGCGCACGACCACGGTCAGTCGGGGGTGCTCGGCCTTGAGCCCGGCGATGGCGCGTGGCAGCAGCAGGTTTGAGCCGGCGAGGTGGGTGCCGACGGTGACGGTGCCGAGCCGGCCGGACTGCAGCAGGCGCACCTCCTCGTCCGCAATGCGCAGCTCAGCGAGCACGGAGCGGGAGCGTGCGATGAACGAGTGCCCGTACTGGGTCGGCACGACGCCGCGTGGAAGCCGGTCGAAGAGAGGCACCCCGAGCAGTTCCTCGACTTCGCGCAAGCCGCGGGTGACGACCGGCTGGGTGATGTGAAGCGAGGCAGCCGCACGCACGAGAGTGCCCTCATCGGCGATGGCGATGACGAGGACGAGGTGCCGGATCTTCAGACGTCCGTCAAGGAGGCGGTCGGTGCTCACAGAATCGGACTATAGCCGAATAGGCATGGCAGCGCCAAGAGAGGGCATTTGTTGGCATGGTCCCGGGCTCCTAGCCTGAGGTCATGTCTCCCTCAGCGTCGACGCAGCCGCGCCAGATCCGCAATTTCATCGGCGGTGAGTACGTTGACGGCGTGCGCACCTTCGACAAGTTCAACCCCATCGACGGCTCGCTCATCGGCGAGGTGCACGAAGCAGGCCCCGAGGAGGTCGCGCGCGCTGTCGCCGCGGCCCGCGCCGCGCTCGATGGTCCATGGGGGCGGATGTCGGTTGGTGAGCGCGCAGGGATCATGCGACGCATCGCCGACACGATCGACCGACGCTTCGACGAGCTCGTCGCTGCCGAGGTCGGGGACACCGGCAAGCCGGAGGTGCTCGCCCGTGACCTCGATGTTGCCAGGGCCGCCGCGAACTTCCGGTCCTTCGCCGACACCGTTTCGGCGGCGGGCCTGGACTCGTATCTGACCGAGCTTCCCGACGGGCGAAGCGCACTGAACTACGCGATTCGCAAGCCGCTCGGCGTGGTCGCGGTGATTGTGCCGTGGAATCTGCCGCTCCTGCTCCTCACCTGGAAGCTCGCCCCAGCGCTGGCCTCCGGCAACACCGTGGTGGTCAAGCCTTCGGAAGAAACCCCGTCATCCGCGACGCTCCTAGCCGAAATCCTCAGCGAGGCCGGTGTCCCGCCCGGGGTTGTCAACGTCGTGCACGGCTTCGGCGAGGGCTCGGCCGGTGCTTACCTCACGGCACATCCCGGAATCGACGGCGTCACCTTCACCGGCGAATCCTCGACCGGCTCCGCCATCATGCGCGCCGTGGCTCCGCGCGTGCGCCCCGTCTCGTTCGAGCTCGGCGGCAAGAACGCGGCCGTCGTGTTCGCCGACGCCAATCTCGACGCCGCGATCGCAGGTCTCGCCCGCTCGACCTTCCTGAACACCGGACAGGTGTGCCTGTGCACCGAACGGATCTACGTCGAGCGGGCAATCTTCGATGACGTGGCAGCCGGCCTCGCCGAGCACGCCGGTCGCCTACGCCTCGGTCGCCCAGAGGATCCGGCGACGACGACGGGTCCGCTGATCTCGAAGGCGCACCGCGACAAGGTGCTCTCCTACTTCGAGCTCGCCAGGGCCGAGGGTGCAACGGTGCTCGCCGGTGGCGGCGTTCCGACGCTCGGCGACGGCCTCGACACCGGGTCCTGGATCCAGCCGACGCTGTGGACAGGGCTCGACAACTCGCACCGCGCCGTGCGCGAGGAGGTCTTCGGGCCGGTCGCCGCGCTCATCCCCTTCGACAGCGAGGACGAGGCGATCGCGCTGGCCAACGACACCGACTATGGTCTCGCCGCCGTGACCTGGACCAGCGATCTGGCCAGGGGCCACCGGGTTGCACAGCGGATGCGGGTCGGGATGTCGTGGGTGAACACCTGGTACCTGCGGGATCTCCGGAGCCCCTTCGGCGGCGTTGGACTCTCAGGCATCGGCCGCGAAGGCGGCCACCACTCGCTCGAGTTCTACACCGAGCCCACGAATGTGTGCGTGCAGCTGTGAGCGCCGCAACGATCAGCGAGGCCGTGCGAAGCGCCGACGCCCGGCTCCGCACGGTCCGCGAGACCGGCGTGCCGTGCGCCCCCGTCCGTGACCTCATCGGCGACGACCAGGACGCCGCCTACGCCGTGCAGTCGCTCGGCACGGCCCGTCGCCTCGCCGACGGGCATCGCATCGTCGGCCGCAAGATCGGCCTCACCTCGCCGGCGGTGCAAGCCCAGTTCGGGGTCTACACGCCGGACTACGGTGCATTGTTCGACGACATGATCGCCGCAGATCGCGAACCACTGGATCTCGGCCGTTTCCTCCAGCCCCGCGTCGAAGCCGAGGTCGCCTTCGTCCTCGGGCGCGACCTGGATTCCCCCACATCGAATGTCGCCGATGTGTTGCGCGCGACAGAGTTCGTCCTCCCTGCGATCGAGGTCGTCGACTCGAGGATCGCTGGGTGGGACATCCGCATCGCCGACACGATCGCCGACAACGCCTCGAGCGGAGCGGTCGTGCTCGGCACGACCCCGCGCACTCTCGATGGACTCGATCTCACCGACATCGGCATGAGCCTCGACCACGCCGGCGAGGTCCTCTCGACGGGGACCGGTGCCGCCTGCCTCGGCAGCCCGGTCGTCGCCGTGGCCTGGCTCGCTCGTACAGCCGCCAGACACGGGAGCCCGTTGCGCGCCGGGGAGGTCGTCCTCTCGGGCGCCCTCGGCCCGATGGTTTCCGTGAACAGACCGGGGGTGTTCCGTGCACGGATCGACGCCCTCGGTGAGGTGCGCGCCGTCTTCACATCCAACACCGCCACACACTCCCAGCGTGAAGGAGCTGCAGCATGACAACCGGAGTCGCCATCATCGGATCAGGCAATATCGGCACCGACCTCATGTTCAAGGTCATCCGCCTCTCTGAGACGCTGCACGTCGCCGCCATGATCGGCATCGACGCCGATTCAGACGGCCTCGCCCGCGCGCGCAGGCTCGGAATCGCAACCAGCCACGAGGGTGTCGATGGGCTCGTCCGGCTGCCGGAGTTCGCCGACGTCGAGCTGGTCTTCGATGCGACCTCTGCCGGCGCCCACCCGCGCAACGACGCTGTCGTGCGTTCGCACGGCCGGATAATGGTCGACCTCACGCCGGCCGCGATCGGCCCCTACGTCATCCCTCCGGTCAATCTCGACGCACACCTCGACTCCGACAACGTCAACATGGTGACGTGCGGTGGGCAGGCGACGGTGCCGATGATCGCCGCGGTGTCGCGTGTCAGTCCCGTCGCCTATGGCGAAATCGTCGCATCGATCGCCTCGCGGTCGGCAGGTCCAGGCACGCGGGCGAACATCGACGAGTTCACCGAGACGACGGCGCGAGCGATCGAGGCCGTCGGTGGAGCGGAGCGCGGCAAGGCGATCATCGTCCTGAACCCCGCCGAGCCGCCGATCGTCATGCGCGACACGGTCGTCTGCCTGGTCGAAGGCGCGGTCGACGAGACCGCCATCCGCGAATCGGTCGAGGCGATGGCGGCCGACGTCCGGGGTTACGTCGGCGGGTACCTCCTCAAACAGGAGGTGCAGTTCGACGCGGTCGACGAAGCGTACGTGCCGGCGCTCGATCGGCCGTTCCGGGGCACAAAGATCTCGATTTTCCTCGAGGTGATGGGGTCTGGCCACTATCTTCCCGAGTACGCAGGCAACCTCGACATCATGACATCCGCCGCTCTGCGCACCGCCGAGCGGCTCGTTGCGAGGCGCCGAACGGTCGAACGAATGGGAGCCCCCGCATGAGCAGCGCAGATCGGTTCGCCGAGCAGCCAGCGGCCCCGGCCGTGTACATCCAGGACGTCACTCTCCGTGACGGCATGCACGTCGGGCACCAGTACACCCTGGAGCAGGTGAGCGAGATCGCGGCCGCGCTCGATGCAGCGGGCGTCGACGCGATCGAGGTCGCCCACGGTGACGGACTCGGCGGTTCGAGCATCACCTACGGTCACGGAGCGAACACCGACGAACGGTGGATCGAAGCCGCCGCGGCCGTCATCACCCGCGCCAAGCTCACGACGCTCATCCTCCCCGGCATCGGCACGATCGACCAGCTCCGACGCGCTCGAGACCTCGGAGTGCAGAGCGTGCGGGTTGCGACACACTGCACAGAGGCCGATGTCGCTGCCCAGCACATCGCGTGGGCCAGAGAGAACGGCATGGACGTCTCTGGGTTCCTCATGATGAGCCACCTCAACGATCCGCGCGGTCTCGCGCAGCAGGCGAAGCTGATGGAATCCTTCGGTGCGCACTGTGTGTACGTGACCGACTCCGGGGGGCGGCTCACGATGCAGGGCGTCGCCGACCGCGTCGACGCCTACCGCGAGGTGCTCGAGCCCGAGACCCAGATCGGCATCCACGCGCACGAGAACCTCTCGCTCAGCAACGCGAACAGCATCACGGCGGTCGAGCACGGCGCCTACCGCGTGGATGCCTCGCTCGCGGGGCAGGGAGCCGGTGCCGGCAACACTCCGATCGAGGCGTTCGTGGCGGTCGCCAAGCTGATGGGGTGGACGCAGGGCTGCGATCTGTTCGCCCTCCAGGATGCCGCGGAGGAGCTCATCCGCCCGTTGCAGAAGCGCCCGGTGCGGGTCGATCGCGAGACCCTCACGCTCGGCTATGCCGGTGTGTACTCGAGCTTCCTGCTGCACGCCGAGCGCGCAGCCATGCGCCACGGGCTCGACGCCCGTGACATCCTCATCGAACTCGGCCGGCGCAAGATGGTCGGAGGGCAGGAGGACATGATCGTCGATGTCGCCCTCGACCTCGTCGCCGCGCGCGACAGTGCGGTTGGGGGCGCCGCGTGAGCGCCGCGACCGAGGCGCCGGCTGTGACGGCGTTCGCACACGCCCTCGACGAGGCGCAGCGATCGGCGACGCCCATCGAGCAGCTCTCGTCCCGCGGCCGGCTCGGGCTGGGCACCGCCTATGCCGTGCAGCACGCGATCATCGCCCGACGCCAGGCCCGCGGCGAGCGCATCGCCGGGGTGAAGCTTGGCTTCACGAGTCTCGCGAAGGCCAGGCAGATGGGCGTCGACGACGTCATCATCGGCACCGTCACCGACGAGATGCGGGTCGAGGACGGCGGCCGCTTCGACCGGCGCGCGTGCATCCACCCGCGAATCGAGCCCGAGGTGGCCTATCTGCTCGGGGCCGACCTCGACGACGACACGAACCTCTCCGACGAACGCGCGCTCGTCGCTGTGATCGCGGGCATCGCCCCGGCGCTCGAGATCATCGATTCGCGCTACCTGGACTTCCGCTTCTCGCTTGAGGACGTGGTCGCCGACAACACCTCGGCCGCTGGCTTCGTCATCGGGCCCTGGATTGACCCGACTCTCGCAGCCGATATCGGCAATCGCGGGGTTCGGCTCGAGATCAACGGCCGCATCGCCGAAACCGGCTCGACCGCGGCGATACTCGGCCACCCACACCGGGCCATCGCTGCCGCCCGCCGCCTGGCATCCGCACACGGCTTCGCCCTCCGTGCCGGCATGGTGCTGCTCGCGGGTGCCGCGACCGCCGCCGTCCCCGTGCCGGAGCGCGGGTTCGTCGAGGCGAGTATCGCCGGACTCGGCCGGGTGGCGGTGCACGTGGACGGCGGCAACGATCAGGAGGACGAGACCGATGTCTGAACCCCGCGCCATCACCGTTGCCGGGAGTGCGACCCCTCGCGGCCGGTTTCCACACGCAAAGATCTCCGGCGATCTGGTGTTCGTGTCCGGCACGTCCAGCCGCCGCGCCGACAACAGCTTTGAGGGTGTCGTCGTCGATGAGTTCGGCACCACCCATCTCGACATCGAGGCGCAGACCCGTGCCGTGATCGAGAACATCCGTGCGGTGCTCGCCGCGGCGGGCTGCGGGCTCGAGGACGTCGTGCAGGTCACGAGCTATCTCGTCGACATGAACGACTTCGCCGGCTACAACGCCGTGTGGGCGGACTACTTTGACGAGACCGGCCCCGCCCGCACAACCGTCGCGGTACACGCCCTGCCTCACCCGCACCTGCGTATCGAGATCCAAGCGATCGCACGGCTCGGCGTCCCGGGAGCCCAGACCACCCACCCCATCAGCACGACAATTCTCGAGGAGGAGAAATGAGCACCATCCCACCCGTCATCGACTTCCCTGCCTGGATCCGCGAGCACGAGCACCTGCTCAAGCCGCCCGTCAACAACAAGGCGGCCTGGGCGCCGATGGGCGACTTCATCGTGCAGGTCGTCGGCGGCCCGAACCAGCGCACCGACTACCACTTCGACCCCTACGAGGAGTGGTTCTACCAGTACCGCGGCAACATGCACGTCAACATCATGACCGAGGACGGCCCCCAGCGGATCGACATCCGCGAGGGCGAGATGTGGTTGCTGCCCGGCAACGTCTATCACTCTCCCCAGCGCCCGGAGGCCGGCTCAATCGGCATCGTCATCGAGCGCATCCGCGAGGAGGGCACGTTTGAGAAGTTCGCCTGGTTCTGCCCGAACTGCTCAACCAAGGTGCACGAGGTCGAGCTGCAGGTGCGCGACATCGTCGAAGACCTGCCCCCGGTGTTCCGCGCGTTCTACGAGAGCGAAGAGGGGCGCACCTGCCCTGAGTGCGGCACCGTACACCCGGGCAAAGGCTGACCCCAGTGGGCAGCATCGACATCCACACGCACTATGTGCCGAGCGCCTGGCCTGACCTGTCTGCGCGGGTCGGGCCGGGGGCCTGGCCGTCGTTGCGGGTCGACTCCGAGCGCGACGCGATGATCATGCTCGGCGAGACCGAGTTCCGTCGGGTCGGTGCCGACTGCTGGGACGCCGAGGTGCGTCTGGCCGACATGGATGCCGACGGCGTCGACATTCAGGTCGTCTCGCCGACGCCACTCTTCTTCTCGTACGACAAGTCCGGTGACGAGGCCGTCAAGGTCGCGCGCATCTTCAACGACCTCGCCCTCGACATCTGCGCACCAGCGCCCCGCCGCCTGCTCCCGTTCGCGCAGGTGCCCCTCCAAGATCCCGACGCCGCCTGTTCGGAGGTGGACCGATGCATCGCCAACGGCCATGTCGGCGTCGAGATCGGCAACCATGTCGGGGACCGCGACCTCGACGACGAGGGCACCGTCGTCTTCCTGCAACACTGCGCAGAGCGGGGCATCCCGGTGTTCGTGCACCCCTGGGACATGCCGACCTCGCCACGGCTCGATCGGTGGATGGCCAGATGGCTGACAGGCATGCCGGCAGAAACCCACCTGTCGATCGTCTCGATGATCCTCGGTGGGGTGTTCGACCGGGTTCCTGAATCGCTCCGGATTGCGTTCGCCCACGGCGGCGGGTCGTACGCCTTCTGGCTCGGCCGGCTCGAGAATGCGTGGCAGCAACGCCCGGACCTCATCGCGACCAGCGCGCTGCCGCCCTCCCACTACAGCAACCGTTTCAGCGTGGATTCCGTCGTGTTCGACCCGAAGGCGCTTCGCCTGCTCGTCGACACGCTCGGCGCCGACCGGGTCATGGTCGGAAGCGACTATCCGTATCCTCTGGGGGAACGGCCCGTCGGTTCCATCGTGGACAGGGCCGATTTCTTGAGCGACGACGAGAAGACGGCCATCCGGCGTGGCAACGCCCTGCGGTTCCT
>CAZZNX010000025.1:0-23990 GCA_964655795.1 uncultured Leifsonia sp.
AGCATTCCGCAGATGATCGCGATCCCCGCGGGGGTCGTCGAGCTGCGAGACGCCAGACCCGGTGCTCCAGGCGCGGACTCGTCGGGCAGCGCGACACGAACGGTGTCGGTGCGCCCCTTCGAGCTCGGGCGCACGCCGGTCACGCGCGCCGAGTATGACGCCGTCGCCGCAGCCCCGCCAGCCGAGGGCGCCGGCGCGGCGCTCCCTGCGCACCCGATGACCTGGTTCGCGGCCGTGCGCTGGTGCAATCTGGCCTCGGATGCCGCCGGACTCGACCGGGCCTACGTCGTCGACGGCCGTGAGGTGACCTGGGATGTCGCCTCCCCCGGATTCCGCCTGCCGACGGAGGCCGAGTGGGAATGGGCCTGCCGCGCCGGATCGACGACGCCACGGTGCGGCGCGCTCGGTGCGATCGCCTGGACGTCGGCCGATGAGGTCACCGGTGCACAGCCCGTCGCGGGCAAGGCCGCGAACGCCTTCGGGCTCTTCGACACGCTCGGCAACGTCTGGGAGTGGTGCTGGGATCACGCGGACACCGCGCGCTACGGCGACTACCGGAGCCTCCGCGGCGGAGGGTGGGCCGATCGCGAGTGGAGCGTCCGCGCCTCCGTGCGGCGGGGGAGCGCTCCCGACGCCGTGCTGGAGGACGTGGGATTCCGCGTGGCGCGCGGGGCCGTCGGGGAGCCAGGGCTCGGGCCGAACGATGCCGCCGCGCAGGGGTGGTCGGCGGCGGCCGACCTGGCACGCGCAGACGTGCGCGGACCCCGCCCGATCGGTTGGACGCCTCTGCGCGACGCGTAGCGTCGCGAAAGGCGGCAGCCCTTCTCAGGAAACCTCCGCGACCGCCACCGCTGCTTGCTCGGTTTCTCTTTTGGTCCGAGCAACGACGGCTGGACGAATTGTTCGTTCGATCGGATTCGCGCGAGCAAGAGTCGCCCAGCGAGCGCCGCACGCCGGACGAACTGGACTGAAAGTCGCGGATTTAGAAACGTGTGGCTGATCCTCCATACTCGTGACCGTGACTGCTGAATCGACTACCGCCGCCATCCCCGCATCGATCGACGACATCGAGTTCGTCATGATCTCCTCCTCGGGAAGCGCGGTGTCCGAGTCCGCGCCGACTCGATTCCGATACCAGCAGCGTGGCCAGATGATCTGGGGCGCGTACATCGGTGACACCGTGCAGCTCGGTCGTTTCGTCGGCCGTCGCGATGGTGATGAGCTGACGATCTGCTTCGCGCACAAGCCGATTGACGGTGGCGACGTCATCCTCGGAACCGCGCAGAGCGTGCTGCGTCGCGGCGACGACGGCCGGCTCTACCTCGACGAGACCTTCGAGAAGGACGGCGCGGAGCACCTGAGCGCCTGCGTCCAGGCCGAACCGCTCGCGCTCTGGCCGGCGCTCGATCCGGCGCACATGAGTGAACCGCGGCTCGACGGCACCTCCTTCGTGCTGCAGAGCTCGACCGCGAGCACGGTCAGCGAGACGGCGCCCACCCGCTTCGAGTTCAGCGAGAACTCCGGCATCATCTGGGGGCACTACTTCGGAGACACCGTCACGGGCGGGCGCTGCGTCGGCCGTTACCGCGACGGCGTGCTCGAGGAGTACTTCGTGCACCACGTTGTGGCGACGGATGCCACGCTTCTCGGCGACAGCACGACCACCGTGAAGCAGCTGGACGACGGCCGCTTCGAACTCATCGAGGACTTCGTGCTCGACGGCGTTCCCGGCTACAGCGTCTGCGTGCAGCTGGCCTGAGCTGGACAGCCCGCTGATTGAGCCTGTCGAAATCTAGACCGGCGAGGTTCGCGGCTAGCCGTTCAGCCCCGCCCGACTCGGGTTCACGCGGGTGAAGCGGGTCAGGCCGAGCTGGGCGACCTCTTCCTCGCGCGGTGGAAGGTCCGTCGGCAGCAGATAGGGGCGCTGGAAGACCTCGTCGAGCACGAGCACCGTCTCGACCGACTTGACCTCGGGGAGCGCCGCCAGCACTCCGATGACGAAGGCGTGGATGGCGCCGACCTCGTCGCCGCGGATCAGCAGCATGGCGTCATGCTCGCCGGTCGTGATGCGGCAGGACTCGATCTCGGTCATCTGGGTGATCCGGGTGCGGAAACTGCTCCAGGTCTGCGGGTGCACCGACAGGAAGACCAGCGCACAGATGCCGAGGCCGGCCTTGGCCGGGTCGATCCGTGCGCTGAAGCCGGTGATCACGCCGTCGGCCATGAGCTGCTCGACACGGGTGTAGACATTCGCGCGAGAGACATTGACGCGCTCAGCCAGCGCCGACATTGATATTCGTCCGTTATCTCGCAGTTCAGCCAAGATTTTCAGGTTGATGTCGTCGAGTACATGCTGCGATTGTCCAGATGGGACATGGGCGCTGCTCGGTTTGCTAGACATACTGGCGGGCATTCCCCTCGTTGGTAATGCAATTTCTGGCACATGCGGCCTTTGATTGGACAGAGTAGCGCTCTTTGTGCAAATCTCATGCAAAGCCGTCCAGTGGTAATTCGGATGGTGGTGTTGAGTTCCCATCCCGCATGCCGACTCTGACAAGCACGCTCGCGGCGACGGTGCTCGACTCTGGTCCTGTATTTCATGACAAGGAGTTCCCCCGTGCGCACAAAAATCCGCTACGTCGCAACAGCCCTCGGGCTCAGTGCATCGCTCGTTCTCGTCGGTTGCGCAGCGACCGCGCCTGAGAGCGGCAGCGGCAGCGCTCCGAGCAGCATCGTCATCGACACCGCTTTCACGCTCGAGACGGGTGACCCGGGCCGCAACTACGTTCCGACCGGCTACATGGTGTCCAAGGCCCTCTACGAGACCCTCCTCGACTTCGCCGGCTCCGATGAGTCCACCCCGGTTCCCGGCCTCGCCAGCTACGAGCAGAACGATGACGCCACCGTCTTCACCTTCACGCTCGAGGACGGCCGTGTCTTCTCCGACGGCAGCCCGATCACCGCAGACGACGTCGTCTTCTCGCTCAACCGCGTGAAGGGCATGACGGAGAGCAAGGCGAACTTCCTCATGGAGGGCATCGAGGTCACGAAGGTCGACGACAAGACCGTCGAGCTCAGCACGGCGACCCCCTCGCTCAAGCTGCCAGCCCTGATGACGAACCCGTCGCTGGCGATCCTCAACTCCAAGCTCGTGATCGAGAACGGTGGAACCACCGACAACTCCGACACGGCCGAGAAGTTCCTGAACTCGACGTCGGCCGGTTCCGGCCCCTACGTGCTCGACTCACTCGACTTCGAGTCGCAGGTCGTGCTGACCGAGAACGAGAAGTACAACGGCGCTGAAGACATCGACTTCACCCGCGTCGTCATCCGCAGCGTTTCAGAGAGCGCGACGCAGAAGATGAACCTCGAGGGCGGCGACTCGCAGGTGGCCGTCGACCTGAGCGGCGACCAGGTCGCCGGGCTCGGCGATGGCGTCAACGTGTTCTCGACCCCCTCGGCGCAGACCATCTTCCTGCTGCTGAACCAGAGCGCAGAGGTTGCCGGCGTGACCGCCAACCCCGAGTTCGCCTCGGCCGTGCGCTACGCGCTCGACTACCCGGCGCTGCTGGAGCTCGCCGGAGCGGGTTCGGAGCAGGCGACCGGCGTCATCCCGCCCTCCTTCCTCGGTGCGCTCACCGACGGTGTTGAGCAGGACCTCGCCGCATCGAAGGCGGCCCTGGCGGCATCCGGTTACGCCGGTGAGACCATCACCCTCGAGTACCCGAACGACTACCCGGTCGGCGGCGTCAGCTTCACCCCGCTCGCCGAGCGCGTGCAGTCGCAGCTGGCGGATGCCGGCATCACCGTCGAGCTCGCACCGGCGCCGTTCACCACGCAGATCGACGAGTACGTCAACGGTCGCGAGGCGTTCAGCATCTGGTTCTGGGGCCCCGACTACGCCGACTCGGCCAACTTCCTGCCGTTCGCGGCCGGTGCGAAGGTCGGCCTGCGTGCAGGCTGGACCGCCGAGCAGGACCCCGCCGTCGTCGAGTTCGCCGCGGCAGCGGAGAACGCAACGAGCATGGACGAGCGTGAGGGTGCGTTCAGCGCCTTCGCCGCTGCACTCCAGGAGCAGGGCCCGTTCGTTCCGCTGATCGTTCCCGGCTCGAACATCGCAACCGCCGACTACATCGACGGCGTCGCCTACAACTCGACGTGGACGATGGACATCGCCGAGCTGCAGTCCAAGTAGAAGGAACCACCAGCGTGGGACAGAACACCCGCGCGACCAGCGAGTACCCGGCCACGGCCGCGCAGAGCGACACCGCTCAGCGCAGATCGCCAGAGCGCACAGCGCCGCGGCGTAAGTCGCCATTGGCCGGGTACCTGCTTCGTCGCCTCGGCATGTCAATACTGTTGCTCTTCGGCGTCACGATCGTGACGTTCACCCTGGCGAACCTCGTGCCGGGAAACCCGATCGTCGCGGCGCTCGGTGAGGGCGCGGCGAGCAACCCGGCTACCGTGGCGGCGTACATCGAGAAGCACGGCCTCGACCAACCGCTGCCCGTGCAGTACCTCAACTACCTCGTCAACCTGCTCCAGGGCGACATGGGCGTATCGCTGCGCACGGGTCAGCCGGTGGCGGAGGACCTGGCCAAGGCCGTCCCAGCCACCATCGAGGTCGCCATCGGCGCCATCATCGTCAGCCTCGCTGTCGGTGTCGCGCTCGGTGCGCTCGCCGCCTACCGTCGCGGCAAGATCAGCGACCAGGTCGTGCGGGTCGTCTCGTTGCTCGGACTCAGCATCCCGACCTTCTGGATGGCGCTGGTCGCGTTCAACATCTTCTTCCTGCAGCTGGGCATCGCGCCCGGCTCGGGGCGGCTCTCACCGATCCTGGCCCCACCGCCGACGGTGACCGGGCTCTACACGGTCGATGCGCTGCTCGCCGGGCAGTGGGTGACGTTCATGGATGCCATGGCCCACCTGATGCTGCCCGTCTTCGTGCTCTCGCTGTTCACGATCGGTCTGCTCACCCGCTTCGTGCGCACCTCGGTGCTCGAGGTGCTGGATGCCGACTACATCCGTGCCGGGCGGGCCAAGGGCCTCTCCGGCCCGCGGATGCTGTTCGGGTACACCCTGCGCGGGGCATCGCTGCCGATCCTGACGATCGTCGGTCTGGCCTTCGGCTCGCTGCTCTCCGGCACCGTGCTGGTCGAGGCCGTCTTCGCATGGCCGGGTCTCGGCAGCTACGCCTACAACTCGGCGACCAGCCTCGACCTGCCGGGGGTGATGGGCGTCGGACTCGTGGTCGGCGTGATCTACCTCGGCATCAACTTCGCCGTTGACATCCTCTACGGCGTGCTCGACCCGAGGGTGAGACTCGCATGACGCAGCTTTCAGTGAATCAGGCGGCGCCGTACAAAGCTGGGCCCAAACGCCGTCGGTTGACCATTCCATCCGCCTGGGTGACCCCGCTCGGAGTGATCGGGGCGGTCATCGCGGCCTTCTGGGTCGTCGTGGCGTTTACCGCTCCGCTCTGGGTGCCGTACGACCCGCTCGCGCAAACGCTTCCGCGCCTGCAGCCGCCCGGAATCGACACCCTCATGGGCACCGATGCGCTCGGCCGCGACGTCTTCTCGCGCCTGATGACCGGTGCGAGCGTCACGATCCCGCTCGCGCTGCTGCTCGTGGTCATGTCGATGCTCGTCGGCACCATGATCGGCGCGATCGCCGGCTACTTCGGCAAGTGGGTCGATGAGGTGCTGATGCGCATCACCGACCTCGTGATGGCATTCCCCACCGTCATTCTGGCCATGGTCGTCGCGGCATCCCTCGGGCCGTCGCTGTTCAACGCGGTCATCGCCGCCTTCGTGGTCTCGTGGCCGCAGTACGGCAGGATGACGCGCAGCATCGTGCTCGGCCTGCGCACCCAGAACTACGTGATGGCTGGGCGTCTGCTCGGCTTCTCACCGTTCAAGACCTTGCGCGTCGACATCGCCCCCAATGTCGTCGGCCCGATCCTGGTCCTGGCCAGCCTCGACGTCGGCACGGCCATCCTGCTGCTCTCCGGGCTGTCGTTCCTCGGTCTCGGCGCCCAGCCGCCGACCCCGGAGTGGGGCTCGATGATCTCGGCGGCCATGGAGAACTTCGACGCGTGGTGGCTCGGCGTCTTCCCCGGCCTCGCCATCCTCACCGTCGTGATGGCGTTCAACTTCGTCGGTGACTCGCTGCGTGACATCTTCGACCCGACGTCCCAGATGAGCCGAGTGGGGGCACGCGCATGAGCACGATCGAAATGACCGCGGATGCCGTGGCAGTCGGCACGATGCCGGTGCTCAGCATCACGGGCCTCACGATCGGCATCGGGCCGCGCAAGGCGCCGAAGCCGATCGTCACCGGAATCGACCTCGACCTTGTGCCCGGCCGCATCCAGGGCCTGGCCGGGGAATCGGGCTCGGGCAAGACGGTGTCGTCGCTGGCGATCCTCGGGCTGCTGCCCGCCAACGCGGTGGTCGGCGGCTCGATCACGCTCGGTGGCGCCGGCGACGGCGCGATCGAGCTGATCGGCATGGGCCGCCGGAAGCTGAACACGATCCGGGGCCGCCGCATCGCGATGATCTTCCAAGATCCGTCGTCGAGCCTGCACCCGCAGCTCACGATTGGCTCGCAGCTGACCGACCACGTGCGCACGCACCTGGGGTTCGGCAAGACGCAGGCGCGCGCGCATGCGGTTGAGTTGCTCGAACGCGTCCGTGTTCCAGATGCCGAGGAGGCGCTCGGACGCTACCCGCACCAGTTCTCCGGCGGGCAGCGGCAGCGCATCGCAATCGCGATCGCCCTCGCCTGCGACCCCGTCGTGCTGCTCGCCGATGAGCCGACGACGGCGCTCGACGTCACGGTGCAGGCCGGCATCCTGCACCTGTTGCGCGACCTCGCCAACGAGCGGCAGCTCGCCGTGTTGCTGGTGACGCACGACCTGGGCGTCATGAGTGCCATCGCCGACGACGTCGCGGTCATGCGGCACGGCGCCATCGTCGAGGCCGGCTCGCGGGAGCAGATCTTCGGCAGCCCGCAGCACGAGTACACCCGCGAGCTGCTTGCGTCGCTGCCGAGCGCACAGGCCCTGCCCGCTGCACTGACGAACGAGGAGCATGCCCGATGAGCGCGTTGCTGAACGTCGACGATCTCGTCGTCGAGTACCACGGAACGTCTGTCGTGCGCGCCGTTGACGGCGTCTCGCTGTCGATCGCGCCCGGCGAGGTTCTCGCCCTCGTCGGCGAGAGCGGCTGCGGCAAGTCCAGCCTCGCCCGCGCCGTCGTCGGTATGGAGAAGCCGCGCTCCGGCAGCGTCCGCTACCGCGGCAACACGGTGCCGTTGCTCGGCGTGCGACGCAGGGACAAGGCGTTCACCTCGATCCAGATGGTGTTCCAGGACCCCAACTCGTCGCTGAACCCGCGGATCAGGGTGGGCGCACAGATCACGGAGGGCATCAGGACGGCGCTCGCCCGTGGCGAGGCCGGCTCATCGCCGGAGGAATGGTTGGAGCGCGTCGGCCTGCCGACCGCGATGGTCTCCCGTTACGCCCACGAGCTCTCCGGCGGGCAGCGCCAGCGCGTCGCGATCGCCAGAGCGCTCGCCGCCCGGCCCGATCTGCTCGTCGCCGACGAGCCGATCTCGGCGCTCGACGCGTCGAGCCAGGCCTCGGTCGCCGACATGATGCGCCGCCTGGCGTTGGATGCCGGAGCCGGCCTGCTCTTCATCTCGCACGACCTCGCGATCGTCCGCCTGATCGCCGATCGCACCGTGGTGATGTACCGCGGCGCGATCGTGGAGTCCGGGGTGTCAGAGCGGATCTGGGACGAGCCGGTGCACCCGTACACGCAGGCACTGCTCGCCGCGATCCCGGAGCCCGACGGGCTGGGGATGCTGCCGGCCGCACCTGCCGCCGAGGCGCCGCTGTCGTGGCGCACGCCGGTGCCGACCGCGCTCGACCGGGTCTGAGTCGGAGAAAAGCGCAGGAGCAGAGCTCCGGCGAGGCCGTAGGGGGCTCGCCGACGCTCTGCTCCTGTTTTTTGCTGCGTGCTGCGTGCTGTTGTGGCGGACCCGCTCGCGGCTTCGCGTGCGCGCCCCTCGTTCCTCGTCAAGCCGACAACGCCATCGAACTCGAAGAAACGGCTCCCTTCTGCTTCAGAAGGGAGCCGTTTCTTCGAGCTGGCGGGCTAGAGCTCGGTCTCCAGCGGCTCCGGGTGCACCAGCTCGTGCACGCCGGCGAGTACCTCGTCCGGGCGGAACGGGTAGCGGTTGATCTCCGCGTCGTCGCTGATGCCGGTGAGCACGAGGATCGTGTGCAGCCCCGCCTCGATGCCGGCGACGATGTCGGTGTCCATGCGGTCACCGATCATGGCGGTGTTCTCCGAGTGGGCGCCGATCTTGTTCATTGCGGAGCGGAACATCATCGGGTTCGGCTTGCCAACGATGTAGGGCTCCATGCCGGTCGCCTTGGTGATGAGGGCGGCGATGGCGCCCGTTGCGGGCATCGGGCCGTCGGCGCTCGGGCCGGTCGCATCCGGGTTCGTGGCAATGAAGCGTGCCCCGCCGCCGATCAGGCGGATCGCCTTGGTGATCGCCTCGAAGGAGTAGTTGCGCGTCTCGCCGACGACGACGTAGTCGGGGTTCGTCTCGGTCATGATGAAGCCGGCCTCGTGCAGGGCCGTCGTGATGCCGGCCTCGCCGATGACGAAGGCGCTGCCGCCGGGAATCTGGGACTTGAGGAACGCGGCCGTGGCCAGGGCGCTGGTCCAGATGGCGTCCTCCGGCACGTTGAGGCCGGAGGCACGCAGGCGAGCGCTCAGGTCGCGCGGGGTGAATATGGAGTTGTTGGTGAGCACCAGGTAGGGATTGCCCTGTGTGCGCCACTGCTCAAGCAGCTCGGCTGCTCCCGGCAGTGGGTGGTTCTCGTGCACAAGCACGCCATCCATATCGGTGAGCCAGCATTCGATTTCGTCGCGACGTGCCATGAACAACCTTTCCTCACTGACCAGCCTAGGGCGGTTGCGCTGCGCGCAGGTTACGAGGTCGCGTCCTCCGCGTTTCGATCGTCGCCGCCCTGCGGTTCTTCCAGTTGGAAGAGGTCGTCGATCCCGCACTCGAGCACCTGGCAGATCGCGCTCAGCGTGCTGAATCGGATCGCCCTGGCGCGGTTGTTCTTCAGGATCGACAGGTTGGCAACGGTCACACCGACCCGTCTGGAGAGTTCGGCGAGGCTGACCCCGCGCTCCTCGAGCATGCGGTCGAGGGTGCAGACGACGAGGTGGTCGCCATCGGCCGGCATTACACCACCCCGTCTGCGGCTTCGGCGAAGCGGTCGGTCGCCCGGATACTGACGGCGAGTCCGATCACGAGGAGCCCGACCAGCAGCGGAACGGCGCTCATGCCGGCCAGGAAACCCGGTTCTGCCCACGTCCCGTCGGCGCGGATCACCTCGGAGCTCGCGGCATCGGAGGCGCGCTTGAAGAGGAGCTCCGCGATGCTCCCGCCGACGGCGATCGCCGCGCCGAGCCACGCAGTGACGGCCGATACCGCCCGCAGCGGCCGGGCACGGCGCACCGCGATCAGGCATGCAATTGCCACGAGCACGGCGGCGACGATCACGGTCAGCGACTGCACAACCTCGGCCGCCACGAACATGCCGAGCGTCTGCGGGCTGAGACCACTGAGCCCGAAGTCCGCGTAGCTCGGGAACATCGGTGCGACGGTCACCGGGGAACCAGGGGCGGCCACGCCGGCGATGTCGTCTGGGTTGAGAGAGATCGGTGCGAGAACGGTTTCCGTCCTGAGGATTCGACTGATGCTCAGGGCGGCGCCAACGGCCGTGACCGCCGCGACGATGAGGGCGATGGCCGCAACTCCGTAGCTCGCGATGCGGAGCGTGCGGGTGGGGCGGATCGGGTTCTCCTCGGCCGAGGTGTCGGCGGTGCCATATTGATTATCAATGTGCATGCCATCACGATAAACGATATGAACGCCGTCCGCAAACTCGTCGTGTCGAGCGGTGAGGTGGGGCGCGTGCTTCAGGCGGGCGGTGCTGTGCTGATCCAGATGCTGGCGAGCGCGTCGGAGCTCAGCGCGAGGGTGCGGCCGTCCGGCAGGAGCACGCCGGCATCCGCGAGCGCGAGCACCGTGTCGAGGCCGATGGCGTTCTCGGTCAGCAGGCGCAGCACGGCGGGGTCACGGTCGCTGATGCGCACGACGGCTCCGCGGCTGCCGGGAGCGGCCAAGGAAAGCAGCACGGCGTCCGGCCGCAGAAGCGTCCCGTCTGCCGCCGGGATCGGGTCGCCGTGCGGGTCGCGGCGGGGGTGGCCGAGGCGGGCGTCGATGGCCTCGAGCAGGCGGTCGCTAAGCGCGTGCTCGAGTACTTCTGCCTCGTCGTGCACGGTGTCCCAGGTGTAGCCCATCTCGTTGACCAGCCAGGTCTCGATCAGGCGGTGCCTGCGCACGACCTCGAGCGCTCGGGTCGTGCCGAGCTCGTTGAGGCGCACCGCGCCGTATGGCACGTGGGTGACGAGCCCGAGTGCTGCGAGCTTCTTGACCATCTCGGTGACCGAACTGGGCGCGATGCCGAGCTTCCCGGCCAGTGCGGAGGGCGTGATCGGCTCCGGCTGCCACTCGGTGTGCGAGTAGATCGTCTTGAGGTAGTCCTCGATGGCGGGAGTCGTGGCTGGCATTTGACCAAGCGTAGCCCGCACGGGTTTCGACAGGCTCAACCCGCTCCGCGGTTTCGACAGGCTCAACCCGCGTGCGCGGTTTCAGCCTCCGAACAGCAACACCAGCAGCGTCACGTTCAGTGCGATGAGCAGAACGGATGCCGTCGCGCCCGCCGCCGTCGTCATCCAGCGGTTGCGGTACTCGCCGAGCACGCCGGCCTTCGCCGTCAGCCAGACCAGCGGGATGAGCGCGAAGGGGATGCCGAAGGAGAGCACTACCTGGCTGAGCACGAGCGCCTCGGTGGGGTCGAAGCCGCTGCCCAGGATGAGCAGCGCCGGGATCAGCGTGACGAGGCGCCGCGCCAGCAGTGGCACGCGGATGTGCAGCAGGCCGTGCATGATCTCGGCGCCCGCGTATGCGCCGACCGAGGTGGACGCGAGCCCGGAGGCGAGGAGTCCGACCGCGAACAGCGTCGCGACGACGATGCCCATGGAGTCCTCGAGCGCGGCGTATGCGCCCTCGAGGCTGTCGGTGCCCTCGACGCCCTGCAGATTCGCGGCGGCGAGCAGCAGGATGCACAGGTTCACGCTGCCGGCGATGACCATCGCGATCGATACGTCCCAGCGGGTCGCTGTCATCAGCCGCTTCGTCGTCAGCCCGGACGCACGCACCTCGAAGCGGTCGCGGGCGAGGGCCGAGTGGGCGTAGATGGCGTGCGGCATGATCGTGGCGCCGAGGATCGACGCGGCCAGCAGCACCGAGTTGGTGCCCTCGAATCGCGGCACCATGCCGCTCAGCACGCTGCCGGCATCCGGTGGGCTGATGAACACGCCGGCGCTGAAGCCGATCGCGATGATCGCGAGCAGGCCGATGATGACGCGCTCGAACACTCGGGGCCCGCGCCGCGTCTGCACGGCGAGCATCACCATCGAGACGGTTCCGGTGATGACGCCGCCCCAGATCAGTGGCAGGTTGAACAGTAGGTT
Organism: uncultured Leifsonia sp.; assembly: GCA_964655795.1. Lineage (GTDB taxonomy): Bacteria > Actinomycetota > Actinomycetes > Actinomycetales > Microbacteriaceae > Microterricola. Next base: position 11,634 of record CAZZNX010000025.1, read on the forward strand.
CAGGGCGACCGCGCCGCCGATGATCTCGGCGAGGTCGGTGGCCATGGCGACGAGTTCCGCCTGCAGCCAGTAGGCGCGGCGGGCATGGCGATTGCGGATGCTGATGCCGAGCAGCTGCGGCAGGCTCTTGCCCGTGACGATGCCGAGCTTGGCCGAGAGGTACTGGATCAGCCAGGCCATGACATTGCCGGCGACGACGACCCACACCAGCAGGTAGCCGTACTTGGCGCCTGCGGTCATGTTGCTGGCGACGTTGCCGGGGTCGAGGTAGGCGACACCGGCGACGAGGGCGGGCCCGAGCAGCCACAGGATGCGGTGCTGGGGCGCTACGACGCTGCGCCGGGTGGTGAGTGGCAGCTCGTCATCGAGTTTTTGAGGCATGCCTAAAACATAGCAACTTTTAGGCACGCCTAAAAGTTCATTGCCCTCCTGCTCGGTCACGACGGACGCCCGTTGGACGGCTCGCTTTTCCCGCTACGATGGGCATCGCGAGGCAGACCGCCCGAGCTATTCCCGAAGCCAGCTGTGGCGGTCGCAGTGAATTCAGCAGCGCATCCACGTGTGGCAGTTCAGCGAAAGTCGGGAAGTATCGCCAGTGCAAGACTCCGCTAGCGTGCGCGCCAGCACTCCTGAGCGCGGATCTTCCTCTCTGCCCCGGTTGGCGGCCCGCAACATTCCACGGCCGGCCCTGATCAGCCGGCTCAACCGCCTGGCCGCGCTCACCCTCGTGCAGGCCTTCGCCGGCTACGGCAAGACGCAGTTGATCGGGAGCTGGGCGCGCGCACTCGACGCGTCAGGGACCGTTGTCGACTGGGTCACTGCAGACCCCTCGATGAACGCAGCAGATGCGGTGCTTGCTCGTGTGCACCGCGCGATCGCCCGCGCAGAGCACGGGGACGACCCCGTGCTCGTCGTGATCGACGACGCCGACGACATCGACTCACCCGACGCCGTGAGCGCGCTCCTCGCCCTGCTCGAGCGCCTGCCGACTCTGCACCTCGTGGTGTGCTCGCGTCGCGTGCATCCGATTCGAGCGGCAGCAGAGGGGCGTCGCATCGACATGCAGGTGTTGTCTGGGCGTGAGCTCACGGCTGGCGCCGACGAGATGTCCGCCTTCGCCGACGCATGGGGCCACGAGGTGGCAGAGGACCGCATGGCGGAGCTGCGCTCACTCACCGGCGGCTGGCTGCGCGTGATGCAGCTGGTTCTCGACGACACAGCGGTGGGCGCGGGGTCGCTCTCTCCCGATGCGGCGAGCCGGTTTCTGCGCAACTCGGTGCTGCCGCAGCTCGGCGAGGGGCGAAACAGGGACCTGGCATTCCGGGTCGCCGTACCGCACGCCGTCACGCTCGGCGCAGTGACCGCTCTCCTCTCGCAGTGGAGCGACGGGCGGGGTGGTGGGCCGGATTCGGGCCCGGCCCTGACACCCGTCGAACTCGTCGACGGGCTGCGCCTTGTCGGGCTGCTCGAGCGGGCGGATGACTGCGTGGATGACGGGGGAGAACCGGCCTGGCGCCTTCCGACCCTGATCCGCCGCGTGCTGGTGCAGGAGTTCGAGGCCGGTCACCCGCTCGAGTTCCAGGCCGCGCACCGAGCGCTCGCCACGCACTACCGCCTCTCACGCACGGAGGCGGGCTTCGCGGCGTCCGTGCACCACGCGCGTGCCGGTTCCGACTGGCCGCTGCTGAACGAGATCGTCAGCGAACGCGCCCTCGCGATGTCGCTGGCCGGATCGCGCGACGTGATGGCCGCCGTCTCGACGATCCCGCAGCATGCCCAGGACGCACACCCGGGCCTCGGTTTCGCCGCAAGCATGCTCGAACCGTGGGTGAGTGATCCTGACACCGACAACGGCCGAGCGCTGCTGCGCAGGTACATGGCGGCGGGCAAGGACGGGCTCGCCGAGCTGGCTGGTTTCAGCTCCGCCGCCGAACTCTCCGCCGTGACCGCTGCGTCCATCGTGTCGCTTCGCGCTGCCGGTCGGGTGGATGCGGCGCTGGAGCTCGCCCGCCGGCTCGACACGGAGCTGGCCACCCGCCGCACGCGGGGTGACACGGGGTGGAGCGCCGAACCGACGGCCTGGTTCCAATTCCAATGGAGCATGACGGCGCTATTGGCCGGCGACCACGCCGCTGCCCAGCAGCTCTCGGTCCGCGCCTTTGAGGCGGCGCAGAGCGAGGGCAACGAATTGGTGGCGTCGAATGCGGCGGCGCAGCTGGCGCTGATCCACACGCTCTCCGGTGAAGCAGGCGACGCCGAGAGCTGGCTGCGCGCGCACCAGGGCTTTGCGACGCTCGGCAGCTGGACCGATCGACTCATCGCGGTGCCCGCCCGGATCGCCCAGGTGCACCGTGCGCTCGACGCGCTCGACACGGATGCCGCGGCGGCTCTGCTGGATGAGATCGGTGACGCGGCGCAGCCGATTGAAATGTGGGCGTTCGTCGCCGATGCGGCCGCTCGATACGCACTGCTCGTCGGCGAGCAGATCGTGATGCTCGCGCGGCTGGAGCACTTCGCGCGCGTGCACGCAGCGGTGTACCAGGGTGACGGGGTTGCCCGGCCGCTGCTCGAGCGGGCCGCGATCGAACTCCTGCTCTCCATGGGGGAGCTCAACCGTGCGGATCGGCGGATCGCCGAATCCGAGGGTCACGGCGACCCGCTCGTCGTTCAGGCCGCCCGCCTGCGACTCATCGCCAGCAGCGACGACGCGGCCCAGAAGGTCGCCGCATCGGCGGTCTGGGCGACGGAGACGACGGTCCGCGATCGCGCGGAGCTGTTGGTGATCGGCGCGGTCGCCGAGATGCGTCTTGGCGACTCTGAGGCCGCGGCGCAGTCGTTCCGGCGCGCCCATGCCCTCGCAGCCCACGCGAGCACGCTGACGCCGTACCTGGGCATTCCGCGCGAGGAGCTCGCGGAACTGCTGGCCGTGGCCGACGTCCGGTTGCCGCTCGGTGCGCACGAACGCCTCGATGGATTCCGGAGCGTGTTCCCGCGCAGAGCCCCACTCATCTCGCTCACGGAGCGCGAGCAGGTGGTGCTCGCGCAGCTCGTGCACACCGACGCGTTCTCCGAGGTCGCCGCGGCGCTCACGGTGTCGGTCAACACGGTCAAGAAGCAGGCGGCGAGCGCGTACGCGAAGCTGGGCGTGCACGACAGGCGGGCGGCGTTGGCGCGCGCGCACCAACTGGGTCTCCTCGCCACCGACGCTCCGCGCTAACCCCATCCGGGGGTGATTCCGGCGCCTCCGGTGCCACCCCGGTACCAAGTGCGAAACCATATCCGCCCGATCATCGGCTCGCGGCTGGCATCTGCCCCGCAGCGTCGGGCTTGATGGACACGTACCCGTGTGCGCGGCCGGTGTGCAGCACTGGGTGTGCAGCCGCGCAGGGTAGAGCTTGGGGACAGAATGCATGTCGGCACGAAGGCCGCGGCCGCCATGGGCGGAGCCGCCGTGATGGTTCTGCTGGTCGGATGCGTGCCGGCGACCTCCGCGTCGCCATCGACGGTGTCCGACGTCATCGCCGACACGATCGAACGCTCGATCGATGTCCGCCCGCTCGTCGACTGCGGCACGGATGCCATCGACACCGCCGATGGCGCAGAGACGTCGTGCACCGTCACCGACCCCACGACTGCGCGCGCCCACAACGCGCGCATCCGATTCATCAACCCCGCCGGCGGTGACGACTTCACCGTCGACATCTCCGTTGCCGACGAGCCGCAGTAACGAGAGTGCAGGATCGCATTGTGAGTAACATCTTCACGACCTTGACGGGCCGAACCCCGCGCCACAGGCAGGGCAGGCGGGCCGGGAAGAAGATTGTGGCGAGCCTCGCCGCCGCACTGCTGACCCTTCCGGCGCTCGCCGAGGAGGCCCCTGCGGTCGTCCAGCTCGAGGGCACCGAGGCGCCGCCGGTCGAGGATGCCGGCACGCCCGCGCCGACGCCGGCCGACCAGGCCCTGTCAGCAGAGGCGCCGGCCGAGGGCACCCCGGCCGACCCGGCTCCGGCCGCAGAGGCCCCTGTCGAGGACACCCCCGCCGCAGAGGCCCCTGCCCAGGACGCCCCGGCCGAGTCTGCCCCCGGGCCGGTAGCGATGTCGGTTCCGGGCGGAACCGCGGTTCTGACGACCGCGATCGTCCCCGTCGATCACCTCACGGGCAACGCGCAGTCGAACGCCGCATACAACCTCCACGGCGGGAACGTCGGCTACGGCGTCTCCTACGCCTGTGCGGTCGCCGCCTGCGAGAACGTCACGGTGCGGTTGGCGCCGTCGCAGGCGAGCCCCTACTTCCCTGCGGCTCAGGTGGGCACCTTGCTCCGGTACACCAGCTGGACGGCCCCCTTCGTCGGTGCATCGATCGCCGGCGACGACACGAGCGGCAAGCTCGTGAACCTCGGCACACTCACCCCGGGCACCGCCGGTACCTTCCTCGTCGTCTACGGCATCGCTGGCAGCAGCAGCTACACGACCGCGAGCCCCGCACAGTACTTCCCGTCCGGCTTCCAGCTGCAGAACTCCGCGACGATCGACGCGAGCACCGCCGGCGCGACCGCCACCGCGACCGCTGCACCCGTCACGTGGAGCAGCGCGGTGCCGAACCCGTCTCAGTCGATCACGAGCCCCGGGACGGTCGCCCCGGAGGAGGTCGTCTCCTACCGCGTGTACATGGGCTCCGGTGCCTTCATCCCGGCAGGCTCCGGCCGTATTGCCGGCACGCCGCAATTCGTCGGCGCCGGCAGCTACGTCGTCGTCGACCAGCTCCCCGCCGAGGCCGAGTATGTGTCGAGCAACGGTGGCGGCGTCTATGACGCGGCCACCCACACCGTCACCTGGACCCGCGGCTCAGCGCTCGCACCCGACCCGAACACCGTCGGCGGATGGGGCTCCGCTGCGCAGTCCGGCTGGACGACCAGGGGCGAGTACACCCCGCGCACGGTATCGATCCGGTACCCCGGATCGCGCTTCGCCGGCGCGACCAACGGCTGCGAGTTCACGCAGAGCGTGAGCCACACCGTCACCTCGACACTCAGCTACCTGGATCCCGCGCGCACGTCCAAATCCGTCTCCGGAACGATGGCGCACACCGTCTCGTGCTACCTGCCGTTCGGCGCCGCGACGGTCGCCAAGGACTCCACCAACAATGCGTCGTCTGGCGCCACCCGGCTCGTGAACGTGCCGAAGACCGACACCCCGAACGCCTTCTACTGGGCCGTCGAAACCGTGAACCGCGGCAACGTGCCCGGGGTCGCCGTCGTCACCGACAACACCCTCGACCAGGCCAACGCGCCGGTGCACCGGATCAACACGACGGCAACGACCCCCGTGCCGACGATCGCGTACCGCTACGTCTGCCAGGCCGCCGATCCGCTCACCGGGCTGCGCGATGTCTCCGGCACGGCGCTGAGCACCGACATCTCGCTGACGACGGCGCAACGATCCGCCGGATGCCGCTACGCCTCCGCGGACGTCACCAGCGGTCCGATCGCTCCGAACCGCGTGTCGCCGAGCGACCCAACTGCCGGCACGCCGTTCCGCGTGCACTACAACTACACCGTCAGCACAGACGCCCCGATCGGTCAGAACCGCACCAACACGGCGAGCGCGACGATGGGCTACCCGAACCAGGTGATCGCTGATGTGACCCTCGCCCCGGTCTCCCGCACGATCCGATTCCGGGCCACCCCCGATGTCGTGCCACCCGGCACGCCGAAGCCGGCCTTCGCCTCCTCGTTCGCGGCGCCGGCAGCTGTCGATGGCGGCGGCGCCGTCGTGCCCGGGCGATCGGTGAGCTTCACCGTGCGCGGAACGACCGCGAACATTCCCGCGGGCGTCTCGATCACGCCCGAGTATGTCTTCCTGGCCCCGGCCGGGTGGGTGATCACGCCCGGCTCCGCGTCGTTCGCGACGGGGAGCGTCCCGGCCGGCGTCGATTTCAGTTACCGCACCGCCACGGTTGCCGGTGTGGATCGCCAGCTCGTGGTCGCGAAGTGGCCGAATGACGTCGCGTTCGGCTCGAACGTCGCCTGGCCGATCATGACGGTCAGCGGCTCGCCGACAACCCTGGTCGCACCCGGCACGACGAGCGTGGCGAACGCCTGGATGGGTGACTCGCGCGAGAGCTACGACAACGTCGCGGCGACGTACGGCGGAGCCCAGCAGAACACGGCCGACGTCGCGGGAGACGGCGCAACCGAGCAGTGGTTCGCCAGCTCGGCGCAGAACGTGCTGGTGTCTTCCTCCGACGGCCTTGTGGTGCTGAAGGAGATCTGCCTGCCGGATGCCGGAGCATCCGACGGCTGTGAGTGGATCGCCGATCCGAGCCGCGCCGTGCCCGTTCCGGTCGACGCCGCCAGCATCAAGTACCGCATCTCGCTGCAGAACACGGGCAACACGCAGCTCGGTTCTGTCGTCGCCTACGATGTGCTGCCGTACATCGGAGACACCGGCCTCATCCCGTCGACCGCCGGCACACCGCGCGGTTCAGACTTCGCCCAGACACTCACCGGCGTCTCCGTCGTCTCGCCGCAGCTGACGCTCGCCTACTCCGCGTCGACGAACCCGGCGCGCCCAGAGGTGAGCCCGGCCGGTGTCGACAACGACTGGACGGCTTCCCTGGCGGGCAAGCAGGCAATCCGCGCGACCGTCAACGGCACCCTCGCCGCCAACCAGGTCGTGTCCTTCACCTACACCGCGGCTGTCGGCGCCGGCGCCACCGCGGATTCGACGGCGTGCAACTCCGTCGCCGTCGCCTCCGACCGCACCCTGCCGTCGGAGCCGCAGGCGGTCTGCGCGACAACCGCGGAGGCCGACCTCGAGGCAGGCGGCGTCGCAACGATCGACGTCCAGCTCGGTCGTCCGTCGCTGTTCCCCTTCACATTCGAGAACCTCGGCGGCTCGCAGTCCGCGCCGGCCGAGGTGACGGTTGACGTTCCGGCCGGTGCCACGGTGACGGGTTCCCCCTCCGGGTGGAGCTGCTCGTCGGCCTTCCCCCTTGTCGGGCCCGCGACGCTCGTGTGCGCACCGGCGGCGAACCTCGAGAAGGACGCCCCCGTCACATTCGAGCTTCCCGTGATCGTGACCACGAGTGGAATCGCGATCTCGGCCGCGGTGTCCGGGGCGATGGTCGATCCCGACGGTGACAACAACGAGCACACCATCACCGTCCCCTCCGCGGGAGCCGTGGCCGGCGGTCTCGGCGTCGTGAAATCGGACGGCCTCGCCGCGGTAGTCGCCGGCCAGACGGCCACGTACTCGATCACGGTGACAAACCCGCTCGAATTCGAGAGCCTCGGCGGCGTCACCGTCGCCGACACCCTCCCCGCCGGAGTGCAGTTCGTTTCGGCCACGGCGGGCGGCACGGTCACGGGCGGCGTCGTCAGCTGGACGATCCCGACGATCGGACCGGCGGCGGATGCGGTCGTTGCGGTCACCGTGCTGGTGCTCGACTCCGCGCCGAGCTCGATCGTGAACACGGCGTCGGCGAGTGCCGTCGACCCGGGCTTCCCGAGCGCGACCCTGAGCGGGAGCGGGTCCGACACGGATGCCGTGGACAAACTCACGCTCACCAAGACCGCCTCGCTCGCCGGCGCCGCTTCCCCGCAGCCCGGCGACGTCGTCACGTACACCTTCGTCGCGACGAACAGTGGCGGCGGCGTCGTGAGCGGTGTGCAGATCACCGACCCGATGCCGGGTCTGTCGGCGATCTCGGTGCTCTCGTGGCCCGCGCTGCCCGGATATCTGGGCGCAGGGCAATCGGTGACCGCTCGGGCGACTTACACCATGACGGCGGCCGATGTCGATGCGGGAACCCTCTCGAACACCGCAAGCGTGACCGGAGACTCGGTCGGCGGCGGTCGTGCGAGCGCGAGCGCGACGGCGACCATGACGCTGCCGGGAACGCCCGCGATCTCGCTGGTCAAGACGGCGGCGCTCGGTTCGCCCATCCCCAACCCCACTGAGCTGGTCAGCTACACCTTCACCGTCACGAACACCGGAAATGTGAGCCTCAGCGGCGTTGCCATCTCGGATCAGCTCGCCGGCCTGTCCACAATCACCTTCGGACCCTGGCCCGGAACGCCGGGCACGCTGGCCGCCGGTCAGACGGTCACCGCGACCGCGACGTACCCCCTCGGCACGGCCGACCTCGACCGTGGCAGCCTGGTGAACACCGCGACAGCCACCGGCGTTCCGCCGGTGGGGGCGCCGGTGTCGTCGACCGATGACGTCACGGTGCTGCTGCCGGCGAACGCGGCGCTGACGCTCGACAAGAGCGGCATGCAGGCCGACCCGTCCGGCACCGTCGCGGGTGACACGATCACCTACAGCTTCACCGCCAGGAACGCCGGCAACGTCACGCTGACCGGCGTCGCGATCGCCGATCCGCTCTCCGGCCTGTCTGCACTCAGCTATGCGTGGCCCGGCGCCGCAGGCGTGCTCGCACCCGGCGAGGAGGTCACGGCCACCGCGACGTACGTCACGACCCAGGACGACGTCGACGCGGGGGGAGTGGACAACACCGCGACGGTCTCTGGAACGGGGGTGGACTCGAGCACGGCGGAGGCCATCGCATCGACGAGTGTCCCGATCCCGGCCGACCCGCGCCTCTCGCTCGTGAAGAGCGGCGCAGTGGCATCCGTGATGCCCGCGCCCGGTGACCTGGTCACGTACAGCTTCGAGGTCGAGAACGCCGGAACCATCACGGTCAGCTCGGTGGCGATCTCGGACGGACTCGCCGGCCTGTCGGCGATCGACTACGGGGCATGGCCGGGAGCGGCCGGCCGGCTCGCGCCGGGCGAGCGCGTGACGGCGACCGCGACCTACCCGTTGACCCAGGCGGACATCGACCTCGGCCGGGTGGAGAACACCGCGACGGCGGCCGGCATCGCCCCCGGCGACGACCCCGTGTCGACGATCGACAGTGCGACCGTCAACCTCCTGGGCGCACCGGCGATCGAATTCTCGAAGACGGCCGACATCGCGGCCGGAACCCCCGTCGCCGGTGACAGCGTCGACTACGCCTTCGAGATTCGGAACACCGGGAACGTGACGATGTCCGGTGTCGGCATCACCGACACGCTCGTCGGCCTCTCCGAGATCTCGTACGGTGCGTGGCCGACGACCTCTGGCGTTCTCGCGCCCGGCCAGTCGGTGACGGCGAGCGCGAGCTACGCCATCACGCAGGCCGATCTGGATGCTGGCACGGTCGTGAACGATGCGACGGCGACCGGAATCGGCGCACGCGGCGGCCCCGCCGTGGCCGACGACGGCGTGACGATTGCCCTGCCGGCCGGCCCGGCCATCACCCTCGAGAAGTCGGTGGCGCTCGATGCCACAGGCGACCCTGTCGCCGGTGACACCGTCACGTTCAGCTTCGAGGTGGCGAACACCGGCAACGTCACGGTGAGCGGGACCACCCTCCTCGACGACATGCCGCAGCTGTCGGCGATCGAGTTCGGCGCATGGCCGGGCGCCGCTGCAGTGCTCGCCCCCGGCGAGTCGGTGACCGCAACGGCCGGCTACACCCTCACGCAGGACGACCTCGACACCGGCACCGTCTTCAATGATGCGACCGCGTCCGGAACGCCGGCGCGCGGCGACCTCGATGCCGCCGTTGACTCGGTCACCCTTGTCGTGCCGGCAGCCCCGGCGCTCGCGTTCACGAAGACGGTCGAGCTTGCTGATGACGCCCGCCCGCTCGCCGGTCAGGCCGCACGATTCCTGTTCGAGGTCGAGAACACCGGTACCACCACGGTCACCGGCATCACGATCGCGGACGAGTTCGATGGCCTCTCGGCGATCGAGTTCGGCGCGTGGCCGAAGGATGACGGCGTGCTGGCCCCCGGCGAGAAGGTCAACGCCGAGGCGGGCTACACACTCACACAGGCCGACATCGACGCGGGCGAGATCGTCAACCTGGCGAGCGTCTCCGGTGACCCGGTCCGCGGCGGCGCACTCGAGGTCGAGGCGGAGGCCACCGCGGTGCTCGCCCCGGTTCCCGGCCTGAGCATCGTCAAGCACGCAGAGGCGCAGGACGCGAACGGGGACGGCTTCGCGAATCCGGGCGAGCGGATCGCCTACTCGTTCCAGGTGGCCAACACCGGAAACGTGACGCTCAGCGACGCGGTCGTCACCGACCCGAAGGTCTCCGGGATCCCGGCGATCCACACGATCGCGCCCGGGGAGACGGTGACCGTTGCAGCCGACGACTACATCGTCACGGCCGCCGACGGGGCTGAGGGCACCGTGGTGAACACCGCGTCCGCCTCCGCTGCGGCGCCCGATGGCTCGGCGGTCGCGGCTGGCACCTCGACGACGACGACGAAGGCCGGACTGTTGCCCGATGTGCCGGGCAAGCCGGAGCTGCCGGGCACCGACGAGCCGGGGAACCCGGCGCCCGGTGCACCGAGCGGCGGGAGCGGCCTGGCGCACACCGGATTCACTGGTGGCGCGATGGCGCTGATCGCCGGGATCCTGCTGGTCGCCGGGTCTGTGCTGCTCGGTGTCCTTGCCATTCGCCGCCGACGCGGGTCGAGCACCGAATAGTTCGGCGCGGCCGACGCGGCTACGGTTGAAGGGTGCAGAACCCTGAGAGCCCGGATGCCGTGTCGGCCGTCGCGACCCCGACCGTCGAACTGAGCACCTGGGGTGTCGGCCCGTGGCCCGGTGGCCGCGAGGAGTGGCCGGACGAGGCACACTTCGATCCAGAACTGCTCGAGCACGGCGACACCCGCAACGTGATCGACCGCTACCGCTACTGGCGCATGGAGGCGATCATCGCCGACCTCGACGAGCACCGGCATCCGTTCCACGTCGCGATCGAGAACTGGCAGCACGACATGAACATCGGCTCGATCGTGCGCAGCGCCAACGCGTTCGCGGCCGACACCGTGCACATCGTCGGCCGTCGCCGCTGGAACAAGCGCGGCGCGATGGTGACCGACCGCTACCAGCACGTGCTGCACCATGCAACGGTCGACGAACTCGTCGACTGGGCGCGCGCTGAGGGGCTGCCGATCATCGCGATCGACAACGTTCCCGGATGCGTGAAGATCGAGACATTCACCTGGCCGGAACGCTGCCTCATGCTGTTCGGGCAGGAGGGCCCTGGGCTCTCGCCGGAGGCGATCGCCGCCGCGGATGCCGTGGTCGAGATCACCCAATTCGGCTCGACCCGCTCAATCAACGCGAGCGCTGCGGCCGCTGTCACGATGCACAGCTGGGTCATGCAGCACGTGAGTTTCACCGACTGAGCCCCGCTTGTCCCCCGCTTGTCCCCCGCACGGGGTGGGGGAGGGTGATTAGCAGGGTGAAATCGTGTCCTCATTTATGAGGACACTGGCCGTACGGGCGGTCTGGCTGACAGTCTCGATGTGCAGCCCGAATTGCACACCCTACTTTCCCTGACGCGTCAGAGTCGCTAGTCGATTCTGCGCGCGCTCGCGGGCTGCGTACCCGATTCGCACCCACTGGGGGATTCCCGATGTCCACACCCACTGCACGATTCAGCGCGCCCGCACACCGGGCGCCGCGCCGCCGGAGAGCAAGCCTGCCTTCCTTCGCGGCAGCCATGCTGGCGATTGTGGCGCTCGTCGCCGGAGCCCTCGTCATCACGCCGGCGACTGTCGCCGCCGAGATGGACGGCACGATCACCGTCGCCAAGTCGGTGCAGGGTGAGGCCGGCGTGCCCGAGTACCTGCCGGGCACGACGTTCAGTTACGAACTGAAGGTCTCGTGCTCCTCGACCCAGAGCGATGTGTGCCAGGAGGCGACCATCACGGATGCCGTGCCGGCGCCGTTCGTGGTCACGAGCGTGTCGCTCCCGGGGACGCCGCCGAGCCACTTCGTGAACCACACATCGGGCAATGATGTGGCGATCGAGTTCGTGCAGCAGAGCCAGGACGGCGACATCGGCTTGGTCTCGGGCGCCTCCGACCTCCTGATTCTGGTCGAGGTGGAGATCCCGAGCGACGTCACGGCCGACTTCGCCGGCCTCATCTCGAACACGGCGAAGGCAACGGCGCTGAACGCGCCAGACCACCAGAGCTCTGCCGACGTCCGGCTGCGCGTCGACGCGAATCTCGCCGTCGCGGCCACGAAGTCGGCGAAGCCCGCCGACACCATGCCGGCCGCTCCCGGTCTGCCGGTCGAGTTCGCCATCGGCGCATCGAACACGTCCAACCACGCGGTCGACAGCCTCAGCCTCACCGACCCCGGCGCGGGCTCGAGCAACCTCGAATACCTCGACTTCGCCGGCGTCGGAGCGATCACCGCGCCCACAGGCGCCGACACCGTCCTGATCGAGTGGCTGGACGCCGACGGCGCCTGGACCGCCATCGGCTCCGCAGGACCGATCCC
>CAZZNX010000025.1:24000-24249 GCA_964655795.1 uncultured Leifsonia sp.
AGACACCTCCGCACTCTTCGACGGCGTCGACCTCGGCGCTGTGAAAGGCACGCGCTTCACCTTCACGAGCTCGGCCGGCAAGCTTCCGATCACCCCGGAAGGCGGCGCCGCGGCGATCGCGCTCGACTACGTGACGAACGACGCCGTGAAGACGCTTCCGGCCAACACGCCGCTCACGGTCACCAACGTCGTCGATGGCACTGTGACGAACGAGGGCGACACCGTCACCACACCGGCCTCCGCGAACGT
>CAZZNX010000025.1:24259-32359 GCA_964655795.1 uncultured Leifsonia sp.
GAACACGCCGCCGTCCGTCACCGTCGCCAAGGACTTCGCCGTCACCGCGATAATGCCCGGCGACTCGACCACCGCGACACTCCGCGCCGACAACACGGGCAAGCCCGTCACCAGCATGGTGATCACCGAGCCGGGCGCTGGCGGACTCACGCTGGCCGATCAGGGTCTTGGCTTCGACGGCTTCGTCGCCGAGGACATCGAGTGGCCGGCCGGAGCCGACGGCGTCGAGATCACGTACCTCTACGCCGATGGCAGCGTGAGCGACCCGCTGGCGGGCGCCGACCGTGACACGATCCCCGCCGCTCCGAGCGGAAGCACCGTCGTCGGATTCACGGTGACGTTCACCGGCACCATCGAGCAGGGCGAGTACGCCGTGCTGCCCTTCGGCGTCACGGCCCAGCCGATCAGCGGCCTCGTCGATGTGACGTCGACGAACACCGTCGAGGCGACAGTGACGGACTCCGACGGGCAGAGCGCGAGCGCCACGGCGGCCGACGATCTGACCCGCCAGGCCAAGCGCGTCAACACGACGATCTCGAAGAACATCATCAAGGGTGAGCTCTGGGCCGCGCCCGGTTCCTCGACGCTCGTGTCGCTGCCGGCATCCGTCACCCCCAACGACGGCAGCCAGAACAGCTCGACCATCGGTGCGCAGTCACTCATCGTGAGCGACCCGTCGGACCCGGCCGCGGCGCCGAGCCAGTTCTGGAACAACTTCGATCTGCAGGAGGTCACCTCGATCGACGTCCCCTCCAGCGCGACGATGACCCCCGAGTACTGGAACGGCACGACGTGGGAGCCGCTGCCCGGCGTCAGCCCGCTGCCTGTTCCGGCCGGCACCGCCGACTGGAGCTACACCCCGAGTGACTCGCTGAAGGCGCAGCTGCAGGGAATCCGCTTCGTGTTCGAGCCCGCCGTCGCCGGCGAGCTGCTCGAGCCCGGTTTCAACGTGCTGCCGTACTTCAAGGTGCAGCTGCGCGACGAGCTGCGTGATGGGACGGGCACGACCCACGACGCGAGCGACGCCGTGACGATCCCGAACGAGGCCAGAAGCACCGTTGCGAACGAGAACGCCGTCGACCCCGAGGTGACGGCCGTCGACGACGACGGCATCCTGCTCAAGCCGCTGCGCCCAGGCACCGACCCCGACCTCGTCGACAAGACGTGGATCCCGGAAGAGCTGATCGCGCAGTCCGACGACTCGTCGTGGGCCCGCCTGATCTGGGGAACCCAGGACCTGCCGCTCGACACCGTCACGATCACCGACCCGGCCAGCGCCGGGGAGCTCGACACCGTTGCGACGAGCGTCTATGACGCCTTCAATGTAACGCGCATCGCGCCGATGACCGATGAGTGGATGACATTCGACCAGGTGGTCGCCGAGCGCTACAGCGACACCGCGAACGACTGGGTGCCTCTCGGCGTCTGCACGACCGCGGCACCGTGCGTCGGCTCCTTCCCCGGCTACAGCTTCACCGACGCCGAGCAGCTCGACACGATCGGCGTGCGCTTCGTCTTCGCCGAACGCGCCGACCGGGCGGATGTCATCACGAACCCGATCACGGATCCGGCCGTCGGCTCCGGCGTCGCGGCATCCGGCAAGAGCCGCCTGATCGACCTCGAGATGCAGCTGCGCACCGAGCTGCGCTCCGATGCGAGCATCCCGGTGCTCGGCACCGAGCACGACTACCGCTACAACTCGGGTGAGAAGGGCATCGTCACGAACACCGTCAACGCGACCGGCGTGCGCGGCTCCGACAGCTACAGCACCGACGACGCGGACCTGATCACCATCCTCGACCGACCGCTGAACGTCGGCCTGACCAAGCGCTTCGTCGACTACGACGAGAACATCGACGATCTCGCGCTCCAGCCTGACGTCAGCGCCGTCGGCCTCCCGCAGACCGGAACGGCGCAGGCCAAGTTCCCGCTCGTCACGGCGCTGCTCACGGCAGAGAACGCGACGGAGAGCAAGGTCAACGCGCTGAAGATCTCCGACCCCGACCCGACGGTCGGCGTGCAGGAGACCTTCTACGAGGACTTCAATCTCTACCGCATCGCCTCGATCACCCAGCCGGATGGCACAGCATCGACGACCGTCACGCTGAAGCGCACCGGACTGCCGGACGAGGTCATCACCTCGCTCGTCCTGGCGTACTCGCTGACGCCGGCCGCACTGTCGACCGTGACCGGGATCGTCGTCGAACACGACGGCCGCATCGCGTCCAAGGCCACGTCGACCCTGCGACTCGAGTACCAGCTGCGCGAACTGTCCCGCTCCGGCGACCCGGTCACGACGACATCCGCTCCACTGGTCAACACGGCCATCGCGGAGCTGCAGAGCCCGGCCGCGACCCCGGGCACCCCGCCGACCGCGATCGCGAGCGATGACATGAACGTCGTCACCCCCGACTTCGCTCTGAGCGTCGGCAAGACGATCAGGCCCGCGACGCGCGACGAGGTCAGCGCCCAGACGGGCTACTCCGTCGCACTGACCGGCAAGCCGTCCGGAACGGTGCGCACCACGCGCATCCAGCTGGATGACGCGACGCCGACCTTCTGGAACGCATACGACTTCGCGAACTTCTCCGCCATCACCCTGCTGCGCCCGGTGGAGGAGGTGCGGGTCTCCGTGCTCCTCGGCACCGACTTCGCGCTCGCCGCCGACGGCACGCTCGATGTGAGCTGTGCCGGCGACAGTGCGCTCGAGGACTGCTGGACGAGCGGATCGTGGGTAGCGCCGATCGGCGGCAGTCGGACGGTCACGGCCGCCCAGCTGAAGAACAGCTTCGCCACCGCCTTCTCGAACGCCGACGTGCGCGGCGTGCGCTTCGAGTACCGGCGTGCGGGCGATGCGAACTGGGAGCGTCCGAGCAACCCGACGGTCGCTGCGAGCTACGCCGTTGCCCGCCGCACGACCCTGCTGGTCGGCGCCGACGGCGGCGCGACCACGCTGATCCCGACGACGCGCCCCGGCGTGGCGCCCGCTCCGGGCGAGGCCCAGAACGGTCACACCAGCAACCTGCTCTCCGCGGTGGCGACCGGCGCGTGGAACAACACCGGGAACAATATCTGGACCGCGACGGCCGACGCCCCCGCCGAGACGGTGCTGACCCACCTGGTCAACAGCATCAAGGTCACCAAGGTGCACGGCAGGGAAGACAGGGCGAACCCGGACACCAAGTTCGGCACCTTCCTGCCCGGCCAGCCGATCCCGTACGTCATGGACATCGTGAACACGGGCGCATGGCCGATGACCGGCTTCGCGCTGAGCGACCAGCTGACGGCGGATGCCGCAGGCTCGCTGCTCGTGGAGCCCAGTCAGGAGCCCGACGAGACCCCGGTCTCGCCGTACACCTTCGTGCTGAAGAACCGAGCAGGCACCACCCTGGACTCGTCCGGCTTCAGCGCCTCGCTCGACCCGGCCACGGGTGCGATCACGATCACCGTGCCGGACGACTTCATCTTCCAGCCGGGTGACTCGCTGAAGATCAGCGCACAGTTGGTGATCCGCATCACCCCGACCGTCGCACCGGGCACCCCGGTCACGAACGGGATCAGTGCGACCTCCGACCGCGCGTTCGAGACCTGTGAGTTCTCGACGAATGGGGCACCGCGTTCGCCGCTCGGCAACGTCGCCTCCTGCGCATCCGAGACGACCTTCACCCCTGCGGCGGCCTCGCCGCTGCAGGTGACCAAGTCCGTCAAGGGTGTCGACGCCGGCCTCGACGGGCGCGACGACCTCGGTGTCCTCGCGCTCAGGGTTGCAACGGCCAGCTGCGCCAGCCCGAACGCGGCAGATGGCTACTACGCGACCCCCTGCGTGCCGATCACCGAGCCCGGCGGGTCCGAGCGGTGGCGCATGCGGATGAAGAACGCCGGAAACATCAACGCCACCTCGTTGAGCAGCATCGACGTCCTCCCCAGCCACAAGGACCAGGGCGTGACCGTCCCCGGACCCCGCGGCTCGCTGTGGGCACCGACGTACCTCGGTGACCTCCAGACCGAGCTCTCGGGCATCGCGGATGCCGCCAAGGCCGTCGTGACGACGTACTACAGCACCACGATCCCGAACCAGGCCTGCAATGCGGCCGACATCATCGCCAGCGGTGGCACGGCCCTCAACCCGGCCGACCCGTGCGCGGCGGAGGTCGCCGACCGTGCCGCGAATCTGTGGCAGCCGTATGACAACGGCCTCGACGCGGCCACCCTCGCGACGGTGAAGGCACTCAAGTTCGTCGTCACCTTCTCCGACGGCGGCGCCGTGCGCCCCGGCGAGAGCATCGGCGTCAACTTCCTGACCCAGACCGCGTGGTTCGCCCAGCAGGCCGAGGCAGCGGCGCAGGGCGTCGACCCGATCGCCTGGAACGTCGTGTCTGCGGCATCCGTCGGCAACGACAACGGTGTTGCGGTGCAGAGCTCCGTGACCCAGCCGCGCCGCGTCGGCGTCGCCATGGCCACCGGCCAGCTCGACTTCGCCAAGCTCGTCGAGGGTGCGCAGTCTGCGTGGAGCTCCGCGCTGCCGAGCGGGTACCCGTTCCAGCTGCAGTGCACCTCCGGTGGACTCCCCGTTCCGCTCGTCGGCGCGAACGGAACGACCGACCTCAGTCGCTTCTCGCTGAAGGCCGACGGCACCGTGCTGCACTACAACAACGGCGGCGGCACGTACGGCAACGTCACGCTCCCGTTGAACGCGAGCTGTTCCATCGTCGAGGACCCGGCAGCGGTCGGCGTCGACGTGAGCTACTCGGCCGACGAGGTCACGGCGCTGCGGCACTCCTTCGCCGCCAACGTCGCGAACCCCGCATTCACCGGAACCACAGAGGTCGAGAAGATCACGGCGACGAACAGCTACCTGCTGGCCGGATTCTCCGTGACGAAGCTGGTGGATGACGGCGGCGCGGTCGACGAGAACGGCGAGGCGATCGCCTACCCGGGGCCGTACGCCTTCGGCGCCACGTGCGACTTCCTCGGCACCGAGATCCTCAACGAGACGTTCAGCCTGAACGCCGACGGGGTCAAGGAGTTCACCGAGCTGCCGACCGGAGCCGTGTGCACCGTCACCGAGACGACGAGGGGCGGCGCGGCATCCAGCAGCTCCGTCTTCACGCAGACCGGCGAGGAGCCGGTGGAGACCGCTGGTCAGAGCTCCACCTTCACCCTCACCACGGACGACGCCGACGACGAGCTCACGAACGAGCTCGTCATGACGAACACCTTCGACACCGGTGCGGTCACGATCACCAAGGCGTTCGCCGGAAACGGTTCGGCCGACTGGGGCAATGAGGACTTCACGGTCGAGCTCAGTTGCACGCTCACCGGCGCCCAGCCGAGCACCGTCTTCTCCGACACCCACGTGCTGAGCAAGACGTCGCCGAGCTGGACGATCGACACCCTCCCGAGCGGCGCAGCGTGTTCCGTGAGCGAGAACGCCACCGGCGGAGCGAACACGAGCAGCGTCTCGCCCGACAGCTTCACCGTCGGCACAGACGCGGCAGCGCCCATCGCGGTGACGGTGACCAACACCTTCACCACCGGGACCCTGCGAGTCACCAAGGCGCTCGCCGGGGAGCCGGCCGCATCGCTGGCACCGGCAACCGCCGGTGAGTACACCGTTGCGCTCTCCTGCACCAGGGACATCGCGGGCGTCGCCACGGCGATCAGCATCCCCGGCGGCGCCGAGCGAGTGATCACCGGTGCCGGATTCGCGGAGTACACCGGGCTGCCCAGCGGCGCGGAGTGCACGGTCAGCGAGACCGGCCTCGGCCACGCGCAGGAGTCGACCCTCGACCCCGCAGACGGCACGGTCACGATCGGCGTCAACGACACCGTCGAGGTCGAGGTCACCAACACCTTCCTCAACGGCTCGCTCGACATCAGCAAGGCGGTGAGCGGCGGCGGAAAGTCGTTCGCACCCGCGAGCTTCGACGCGACGGTCAGCTGTGTCTGGCAGGGTGCAGCCGTGTCGCTGCCGAACAGCGGTGCCGTCACCCTGCGCGATGGCGAAACGGTCACGCTCGACGAGCTGCCGCTCGGCAGCGTGTGCTCGATCGACGAGGCGGATGCCGGTCAGACCTCGTGGACGGCCTCCCCGACATCCGTGACCGTCAGTGATGTCGCCACCGCGGCGACGATCGACGTCGAGAACGTCTACGAGCTGGCCGGTCTGCTCGTGCAGAAGACGGTGCAGACGGGTGAGGGCGCCGGAACGCTTCCGAGCCGCTTCGGCTTCAGCGCGCAGTGCACCTTCCAGGGCGCTGAGGTGCTGCCGCTCACGACGTTCACCCTGAACGACGGCGAGTCGCGCAGCTTCGACGGCCTGCCTGCCCGCTCCGAGTGCACGGTCATCGAGACCGATGCGCGCGGCGCAGACAGCACCGTGAGCACGGTGAGCGTCATCGACGCCACGATCCCGCCGACGGTCGACCAGGCCGCCAGCACGGTCGTGATTCCCGAGCTGAGCGCAGGAGCCGAGCCGCAGAACACCGTCGGCTTCACCAACCTCTTCAACTCCTCCGCGCTCGTCGTGACGAAGAGCCTCGAGGGTGGCGCCGCTCAGCTGGGCTCCGACAAGAGCTTCGACGTGGCTCTCAGCTGCCGGATCGACGGGGAGGACCCATGGTCGACGACGCTCACCCTGAACGCCGCGAACGGCTTCAGCGCGAGCCTCGGCGAGCTCGTCGCCGGCACCGAGTGCACCATCACGGAGGAATCCCTGAACGGGGCAGACGCCGTGGTGATCACGCCGAACGACGGCGATGACCTCACCACCGGTGTCGTGACGATCCCGGATGCGGGCAGCACAACGGTCACGGTCAGCAACTGGTTCCTCAGCGGTTCGCTCGAGGTCACCAAGTCGGTGCTCGGCGACGCTGCGGAGGCATATGGCACAGCCGACTTCGGCGTCGCGCTGTCGTGCACGATGGACGGTCAGCCGGTCCAGATTACCGGCGGCAACGCGCGCACGGTGAGTGCGGCAGCGCCGAAGGCGCTCTTCGCCGGGCTGCCGAGCGGCGCGGAGTGCGTGCTCAGCGAGACGGAGAACGGTGGTGCCGGCGCCAGCCGGATCACCGCGGCCGACGGCACAACGCTCGCGGACGATGCCGCGGCCGGGTACGCATTCACGGTCACGACCGACCCGACCGTGCTGGCCGTCGACGACCAGGCGCAGCCGGCACTCGGCCTCGAGAACGTCTTCAACTACGCCGCGATCAGCGCGACGAAGTCCGTCGACTCCTCGGTGCTCGGCGCCGACGGCGAACCGTTCGACTACGGTTCCTTCGAGCTGGGCCTGCAGTGCACCTTCGAGGGCAAGGCCGTCACAGCGGCCGAGCCGATGACGCGCAGCATCGCGGCGGGGGAGAGCGTCACCTGGACGGAGCTCCCGGAGGGTGCATCGTGTGAGGTGACCGAGAGCGACAGCAGGGGCGCCATCGGCACGACGGTCACCGTCAGCCAGGGCGAGCTCGCTGCCGAGCCGGTTCTCGGGCGCACCGCCGTACTGGAGCCGCTGCTGCCCGGCGCCGAGGCCAACACGGTGGCGTTCGTGAACGAGTTCGCCGCGGCATCCGTCACGCTGCAGAAGGTCGTCGACGGCACGGCGGCCGGCACCGTCTCGCGCACCTTCCCCGTAGCGCTCTCCTGCGTGCTGGTCGACGAGCAGCACCCGGCGCCCGGCATCGTCGTACGCGACGTGACGCACGAGATCGGTGGCACGGAGAAGCTCACGGTCACGGATGACGCGCTGCCGGCCGGCGCGGAGTGCACCGTCACGGAGACGGACACCGGCGACGCAACCCGCACCTCGGTCGCGGTCGGCGACACGGTGTTCGACGGCACCAGCGCGAGCTTCACGCTCGTGGCAGGGGGAACCGCCGCCGCAACGGTGATCGTCACGAACACCTTCACCGCACCGGGCAGCGGCCTGGTCGTGACGGGTGTGGAGATCGGCCTCGCAGCCGGTGTCGGAGCACTGGTCCTCGGCCTCGGCGGAGTGCTGCTGCTCATCGCACGTCGCCGCAAGCGTGGAGCACACGCGGCATAAGCAAGAGGCAGTACCCGCTGGCGGGCACCGGTGCAGAGCACCGGTGCCCGCCAACT
>CAZZNX010000026.1:0-25242 GCA_964655795.1 uncultured Leifsonia sp.
CGAACTCGCCCCATTCACCCTCGTCGGCGCCACGACCAGGGCCGGACTCCTGCCGAACCCGCTCCGCGACCGTTTCGGCTTCACGGCGCACCTCGAGTTCTACGCCGACGACGAGCTCGAGCAGGTGCTCACCCGCGCGGCAGCCCTGCTCGGCCTGGACATCGACCGCGAGGCATTGGCCGAGATCGCCGGCCGGTGCAGGGGGACGCCGCGCATCGCCAATCGCTTGCTGCGTCGGGTGCGCGACTATGCACTGGTCTACGGCGCCAAGAGCGGCGGAGCGGGCACGGCCGACATCCACGCGGTCCGTGCGGCACTCGAGCTCTACGACGTCGATGCCCTCGGCCTCGACCGCCTCGACCGCGCGGTCATGCAGATCATCCTCACGCGCTTCAACGGCGGGCCCGTCGGACTCAACACCCTCGCCGTCTCCGTCGGCGAGGAGAGCGAGACGATCGAGGCCGTCGTCGAGCCATTTCTGGTGCGCATCGGACTCTTAACCCGCACCCCGCGGGGGCGTGTCGCCACCCCGGATGCATGGCAGCACTTCGGACTGCACCCGGCGTCGGCTGGGACACTGCTGGATGACCTATAATTCAAGCTGGCTCACCATGCACCGCGCTAGACAGCTGCGGTAGTCCAGCCGCAAATCGGAAGGTTTTCCAACTTTATGGATCCGTTGACAATGATCATGCTCGCCGTTCTCGCGGTGCTCATCTTCTTCATGTTCCGCAACAGCCGCAAGCGCCAGAAGGATGCAGCACAGCTGCAGACACAGGTCGTTCCCGGTGCCAAGGTCATGACCAACTCCGGCCTCTACGGAACCATCCTCTCGATTGACGAGGAGGAGAACGAGGTTCTCCTCGAGTCGACCCCCGGCACCGTCCTGGCCGTCCACCGCCAGACGATCGCCCGCGTCGTCACCCCCGTCGAGACCGTCGTCGTCCCGGATGCTGCGGATTCCGCCATCGATGACGCCGCTCCCGAGTTCGGTGAGCGCATCGACGGTGCTGGCACCGAGCCCGGCGCTGAGCCCGGCGATGCCGATGGCTCGACCGACAAGAAGTCGAACGACTAAACAGTCCGTTTTCCGTGCCCACGCCGATGAAGGCGTGGGCACGAACGTAGAAAGCTGAGTTCCGCGGTGGCAAAGTCGACCCCGGTCAAGAAAGCCTGGCGTTCCCTCACCTGGCTTGCCGTCATCATCGTTGGCCTTTTCGCCATCAATGCAGCAGGCGTCATCTGGGGCGGTGGTTCGTGGACGCCCAAGCTCGCACTCGACCTCGAGGGCGGAACGCAGATCATTCTCGCGCCGAAGCTGGAGAGCGGTCAGACCGTCTCGCAGGAGCAGCTTGACCAGGCCGTGACGATCATCCGTCAGCGCGTTGACGCCTCCGGTGTCTCCGAGGCGGAGATCAACACCCAGGGCGGACAGAACATCGTCGTGGCGATCCCGGGCGAGCTCGACGACGAGACCCGCAACCGGATCCAGTCCTCGGCCAAGTTGGAACTGCGACCGGTGCTCGTCGCCGGTGCGCCGACCAACGTCTCGATTGACGGGGAGTCCACCGCCACCCCGGAGCCCAGCGCCACGCCCGACCCCGAACTGGAGACGACGCCGAGCGTCACCCCCAGCAACGGCAGCGACCTGAACTGGGTCACCCCGGCACTGCAGGCAGAATTCGAGAGCTTCGACTGCGCGTCCACCGAGGCTGCGACGGCGAACGCCGCGCCGGCCGACGAGCCGCTCGTCACCTGTGACGTCGACGGCACGGTCAAGTACATCCTCGGCCCGGTCGAGGTCGAGGGCGCGAACATCTCCGACGCCTCAGCCGGCATGGAGACCACGCAGTCCGGCGCAACGACGGGCCGCTGGGTCGTCAACCTCGTCTTCGACGACCAGGGCACCAAGGACTTCGCCGAGGTCAGCACGCGTCTGTACGGTCTGAAGGCGACTCCGCCGCTCGACCAGTTCGCCTTCGTGATCGACGGCCAGGTGCTCTCCGCCCCGTCAATGAACGGCGTCATCACCGACGGTCGGCCATCCATCTCCGGTCAGTTCACCGAGGAGAGCTCCAAGGCCCTCGCCGATCAGCTCAAGTTCGGTGCACTGCCAATCAGCTTCACCGTGCAGAGCTCCGAGACGATCTCTCCGACGCTCGGAAGCTCGCAGCTGCAGAGCGGAATGATCGCGGGTCTGATCGGTCTGCTCCTCGTCGTCATCTACACCCTCTTCCAGTACCGACTCCTCGGAATGGTCACCATCGCGTCGCTCGTCGTCGCCGGTGTCATGACCTACATCGTGATCACGATCCTGTCGTGGCGCGAGGGCTACCGGCTCTCGCTGGCCGGTGTCGCCGGTCTGATCGTGGCCATCGGTTTCACGGCGGACTCCTTCATCGTCTACTTCGAACGTGTGCGAGACGAGTTGCGTGAGGGCCGGATCCTCACCTCCGCCGTCGAGGCCGGTTGGAAACGCGCCATCCGCACGATCTTCGCCTCCAAGGCGACGAACCTGCTTGCCGCCATCGTGCTGTTCCTGATCGCGGTCGGCAACGTGCGCGGCTTCGCGTACACGCTCGGTGTCACCACGATCATCGACGTGATCATCGTCATCTTGTTCACGCACCCGATGCTCCAGCTGCTCTCGCGGACGAAGTTCTTCTCGAGCGGCCACCCGTGGAGCGGGCTCGACCCGCAGGCACTCGGCGCGATCTACCGTGGACGCGCGGAGTTCCGCAAGCCCGCGGCTTCCGTCGACGCGAAGAAGGCGGCATCCAGCGCCAAGGAAGCCGAGAAGCGCCAGACGATTGCCGAGCGCAAGGCCGCAGAGTTGGCCGCAGCGAGCACCGGAACCAAGACCACGGAAGGCAAGGAATCCTGATGGCCAACCGACTGGCTACCTTCGGAAACGACCTCTACACAGGTAAGCGCTCCTTCGACTTCGTCGGCAAGCGCAACATCTGGTACTTCATCATCGCCCTGCTCGTTCTGCTCGCGATCGCCATCCCGATCGCCAAGGGCGGCTTCAACTTCGGCATCGAGTTCCGTGGCGGATCGCAGTTCGTCGTCACGAGCGTCGACAACGCCACCCAGGAGCCGGCCATCGAGGCCGTCGCCTCCGTGGTCCCGGATGCCGTCGCCCGCGTCACGACCGTCGGCGACTCCGGCGTGCGTGTGCAGACCGACCAGCTGAGCCAGGCCGAGAACCGTGAGGTCGCCACCGCCCTCGCCGAGGCATACTCGGTGCCGGAGTCGGAGGTCACGTCCTCCTTCATCGGACCGGTGTGGGGCGCGGACGTCACGCGCCAGACGATTCAGGGCCTCGTGGTCTTCCTGCTTCTCGCAGCGGTCGGCATGGCGCTCTACTTCCGCACGTGGAAGATGTCGCTGGCGGCCATCGCCGCGCTGATCGTCGACCTCGTGATCACCGTCGGCGTGTACGCGGCGACCGACTTCGAGATCACGCCGGCTGCCGTCATCGGTATCCTGACGATCCTCGCGTACTCGCTCTATGACACCGTCGTGGTGTTCGACAAGATCCGCGAGAACACGACGGAAGACGCGGTGAAGTCGAGTCACACCTTCGCGGAGTCGACCAACCTCGCCGTGAACCAGACCCTGGTGCGATCGATCAACACCAGCGTCGTGGCCGTGCTACCCGTCGCGGCGATCCTCTTCATCGGATCGTTCGTTCTCGGTGCGGACACCCTGCGCGACATCTCGCTCGCGCTGTTCATCGGCATCCTGGTCGGCACCTGGTCGACCGTGTTCCTCGCGGCGCCGATGTACGTGCAGTTCCGTCAGGGCGAGAAAGAGGTCGTGCGCCACGACAAGTCGGTTCTCGCGGCCCGCGAGAAGGCCGCCGCCGCTGCCGCCGAAGCCGTCACGGCGTAGGCTGGCTGAGCCCGTGAGACGCAGGGAGGTGTGCAGATGAGCGATTCGACGTCATCGACAGCCTCCCTGCGCCGTCTCGTGCCTCGGATCTTCTCCAAGGCGCAGCCGGCCGGTGCCGTCGACACCCTGGTCCGCACGGTGCGCATGCACCACCCCAAGGCCGACCTCACCGTCATCGAGCGCGCATACACGGCGGCGGAGCGCGCACACAGTGGGCAGAAGCGCCGCAGCGGCGAGCCGTACATCACGCACCCGCTCGCGGTCGCGCAGATCCTCGCCGACCTCGGCATCGGCTCCAAGACGGTCGCCGCGGCCCTGCTGCACGACACGGTCGAAGACACCGCGTACACGCTCGAGCAGCTGCGCGGCGACTTCGGCGACGAGATCGCGATGCTCGTCGACGGCGTCACCAAGCTCGACAAGGTCAAGTACGGGGACTCCACCCAGGCGGAGACCGTCCGCAAGATGATCGTCGCGATGTCCAAAGACATCCGCGTGCTCATCATCAAGCTCGCCGACCGCCTGCACAATGCGCGCACCTGGGGCTTCGTCCCCGCCGAGTCCGCGGCGCGCAAGGCGACGGAGACCCTCGAGATCTACGCCCCGTTGGCGCATCGCCTCGGCATCCAGGCGATCAAGTGGGAGCTCGAAGACCTCTCATTCGCCGTGCTCTACCCCAAGCTCTACGCCGAGATCGAGAGCCTCGTGCGTCAGCGGACGCCGCAGCGCGAAGAGTTCGTGCAGTCGGTCATCGACGCGGTCAACGAAGACCTGCGCGCATCCAAGATCCGCGGGCAGGTCGTCGGCCGCCCGAAGCAGTACTACTCGATCTACCAGAAGATGGTGCTGCGCGGCCGCGACTTCGACGAGATCTACGACCTCGTCGGCATCCGGGTGCTCGTCAACTCCGTGCGCGACTGCTACGCCGTTCTCGGCGCCATCCACGCCAGGTGGACGCCGCTGCCCGGTCGTTTCAAGGACTACATCGCCACCCCGAAGTTCAACCTCTACCAGTCGCTGCACACCACAGTGCTGGGCCCGGAGGGGCGCCCCGTCGAGCTGCAGATCCGCACCCAGGAGATGCACCAGCGCGCGGAGTTCGGTGTCGCAGCGCACTGGAAGTACAAGGAGCAGCTGGCGACGGGCAAGACCGGTTCCTCGGCGCTGCAGAACGACACCGACATGGCGTGGCTCGCCCACATCTCCGACTGGCAGGCAGAGACCGCCGACCCCGGTGAGTTCCTCGACTCGCTGCGCTACGAGATCGGCGCGAAAGAGGTCTACGTCTTCACGCCGAAGGGCCGCGTGATCGGCCTGCCCGCCGGTGCGACACCGGTCGACTTCGCCTACGCCGTCCACACCGAGATCGGCCACCGCACCATGGGGTCCAAGGTGAACGGCCGGCTCGTGCCGCTCGAGACGGAGCTCAACACGGGTGACGTCGTCGAGGTGTTCACCTCGAAGAACCCCGACTCCGGGCCCAGCCAGGACTGGCTGAACTTCGTCAAGAGCCCGCGCGCCCGCAACAAGATCCGGCAGTGGTTCACCAAGGAACGCCGCGACGAGGCCATCGAGCAGGGCAGGGATGCCATCGCCCGCGCGATGCGCAAGCAGAACCTGCCACTGCAGAAGCTGATGAGCCAGGACTCCTTCGCGGAGGTCGCGGCCCAGATGAAGTACGTCGATGTGTCCGCTCTCTACGCCGCCGTCGGCGAGGGGCACGTGTCGACGCAGTCGGTGCTCGAGAAGGTCGTCGCAGCGGTGCAGGCCGTCGACGACACCGACGGTCCGGAACTCTCCATCCCCGTCAAGGGGCGCACGCAGCAGCTGCGCAGCAGTGACTCCGGCGTGCTCGTGCGGGGGGCGCCAGACATCCTGGTCAAGCTCGCCCGGTGCTGCACCCCGGTGCCAGGCGACGAGATCGTCGGCTTCATCACGCGCGGCTCCGGCGTCTCCGTGCACCAGGCCAACTGCCACAACGTGCAGTCGCTGCTGAACGAGCCGGAACGCATGATCGAGGTCGCCTGGGCGCCGACGTCCAAGAGCCTCTTCCTCGTGCAGATCCAGATCGAGGCGCTCGACCGGGCTGGGCTGCTCTCCGACGTCACCCGCGTGCTCTCGGAGCACCACGTGAACATCCTCTCCGCGAACGTCTCCACCTCGAGCGATCGTCTCGCGCTCAGCCGATTCGTCTTCGAGATGGGCGACACGACCCACCTCGACCGCGTGCTGAACGCTGTGCGGCGCATCGACGCCGTCTACGACGTCTACCGCGTCAGCGACGGCTAGCGCCCCAGAGCCGGATCCGCTCCTCGGCCAGTGCCGTGTTGGGCAGGCGGTAGCGAGCGCGCAGCGCAGAGCGCGCCGTGGTGGGGGATAGCCCGGCCGTGACCGCGATGGCATGGGCGACGGCGATGGCGTGCTCCGTGCCGATCTCGTCGTCGAGCAGCACATCGACGATCGTGCGCGAGGGGGTCGTCACCGGGCATCCACCGATGATGACGAGCTCGCGCTCGGCGATGACGACCTGCCGCAGCGCGTAGGCGCGCGGGTGACGCGGACGGGCGCCGATGCCGGATGGCAGCGCGAACTGCGGCGGGTGCGGCGGCTCGGAGAGCGCGCCGTGCAGCCACGCTGCGCTCAGCCGTTCGACGAAGGCGTGCTCGGGAAGCTCCGCCGCCAGGCCGGCGGCCAGCAGGGCGGCGAACGGTGGCAGGTCGACGGGGCAGAACAGCCCGGCCACCGGGTAGAGCTCGCCGTCCAGTCGTGCCGCCGAGAGTTCAGCGATCGACAGCGTCGCCGTGCCGATGAGCGGAGAAGACGACGGAGTGCGCATGCCCCAACACTGAAGCGGCGCGCCTCGTCGAAACGAGACGCGCCGCTATCTGTGGAGAATTCACTCCGGGCGTGCAGTTGTGGAGAACTAGCCGCCGATTGCCTTCAGCCAGGCGCGCTTGGTCTCGAGCTCCTCGCTCGCGGCCTTGACCGCCTTCTTGTCGCCGGCGGCCTCAGCGGAGGCGATGGCGGCCTCGAGCTTGGCGATGGCGTCCTCGAGCTGGCCGGTCAGGCCCTCTGCGCGCGCCTTCGTCTCCGGGTTGTTGCGTGCCCAGTAGTCGTCGTCGAGTGCGCGAACGTGGTTCTCGATCTTGCGCAGGCGGTCCTCGATCACACGGACCTGCTCGCGCGGAACCCGCCCGATCTCGTCCCAGCGGTGCTGGATCGCCGTGAGTGCGGCGCGGGCCTTGACCCGGTCGTTCTCGGCGAGGATCGGCTCGGCCTCTGCCAGCAGGGCCTGCTTCTGGGCGAGGTTCTCTGAGAACTCCTCGTTCTCCTGGGCATCGACCTCTGACTTTGCCGAGTACAGCACGTCACCGGCCGCCTTGAAACGGGCCCAGAGTGCGTCATCCTGCTTCTTGCCCGCACGGCCGGCGAGCTTCCACTCGTCGAGCAGGCGGCGGTAGGCGGGGATTCCGTCGACGCCCTTGCCTGCTGCGAGCGCCTCCGCCTGGTCGATCAGGGCCTGCTTGCGCGTGCGCACGTCCTTGTGTGCGCTGTCGAGCTCGGCGAAGAATGCCTTGCGGTGCTGCTCGATCGTGGTGCGGGCGGCGCGGAATCGCTTCCAGAGCTCGTTCGCCTCGGCCTTGGGCAGACGCGGGGCGTCGTGCTGGTGGGCCTGCCAACGGGCGAAGAGGGCGTCGAGTGTCGCCGTCGCCTGCTTCCACTGCGTCTTGGCCGGGTCGCCGGCCGCGAGCTTCTCCGCTGCTTCGACGATCTCGGTGCGCTCGGCGATGGCGGCGTCGACGGCTGCCTTCGCCTCAGCGCTCTGCTGCTCGGTGAGCTCCGACACGGCGCCGCCGAGCTTCTCGAGGCGTGCCTTGAGTGCGGCGAGGTCGCCGACGGCGTTTGCGCCTTCGACGTTCGCGCTGATCGAGGCGACGGCCTTGGCGATGTCGGATGCCGGGGCACCGCGCTTCGCACGCTGCTCGAGCAGCGTCACCTGACCGGCGAGGTCGACGTATTTGCGTTCGAAGTACGCCAGAGCTTCCTCTGGGGTGCCATCGGGGTACTGACCAACCGCGCGCTCACCGGATTCCTCGCGAACGAAGACGGTGCCCGTCTCGTCGACGCGCCCCCACGGTTGCTGATCTGCTTGAGCCAAGAGTCTCATCCTTGCTGAATGCCTGGGCCGCCCAATTGGTGCGGCCGTCTGCGCGCCAGACGACTTCCGTCTGCGCGACCATACCCGGCCCAGCCTATTCCACTCACGGGCTCAAACTGGGCCCGCTATCGAACCGTTACGTGTGTGTCGCGGCGTTACTGCAGCGTGAAGCCGGTGATCGTGGTCGGAACGGCCGGAGGACCGTCGCTCGCGCCGCCTTCGACACCGGCATCCGTGATCTGCTTCTTCAGTTCATCGAGACCGCTCGTCACGTGGCCGAGGACGGTGTAGCCGCCCGCGGAGTCCGCACCGATCGTCGTGTCGTCGTAGACGATGAAGAACTGGCTGCCCATGCTGTATGCGTTACTGCCGGAGCGTGCCATCGCGATCGTGCCCGCCGGGTAGAGGTTGTCTGCCGGTGCCGCCTCGATGGGGCCATAGCTGTAGCCGGGGCCGCCCGTTCCGTCGCCGGACGGGTCGCCGCACTGCAGCACGTAGAAGCCGCCATCGGTGAGGCGGTGGCAGCTGACGCCGTCGTAGAAGCCGCTCTCGGCCAGGCTGATCGTCGAGGCGACGGCCTGCGGTGCGGCGGCGCCATCGAGTTCGACGCCCAGGGCGACGTCGTTGAGGGTGAGTGTTCCCGTCCAGGTCCGCCCCTCGGCGAGCTCGGCCGGCGGCACATCGCCGATGTTCTCGCCCGCCTGCGGCGTCGCGCTCGGCGTTGCAGAGGCGGAGGGGGTCGGAACCGGGGTGCCTGGGCCACCGCTGAAGAAGAAGAGCTGAGCCCCGACCGCGAGCACGAGGATGATCACGAGCGCGATGGCGGCGATCCAGTTGTCACGGGTGCGTCGGCTGATGCGACGCTCGTGCACACTCTGGCGGGCCTGGTAGGCGCGCAGGCGCGCCCGTGCTTCGCGTTCCTGCTTGGGGTTCGAGGCCACACTGCTCCTTCAATGGTGATGCGATGGGATCAACAGTGAACTCTACGCAAGGCCTGTCGGCAGCGCCAAGTACGCTGGGTTCATGGTGAATCAGGGTCTTGGTCTGCGCAGCGGTGCGACACCGCTTGCCGTTCGGATGAGACCCCGCTCTCTCGACGAGGTCGCCGGTCAGAAGCACCTGCTCACGCCCGGCTCGCCGCTCGTCGCGCTGGCGAGCGACAAGACAGGGGAGAAGGGCTCGGTCTCCGTCATCCTCTGGGGCCCACCCGGTACGGGCAAGACGACACTCGCCCAGGCGATCGCGCACTCCTCCGGCCGCAACTTCGTCGAACTCTCCGCCGTGAACGCCGGTGTGCGCGATGTGCGCCAGGTGATGGAACAGGCGATGACCAACCGCGACCTCTACGGAACATCGACGGTGCTCTTCCTCGATGAGATCCACCGCTTCACGAAGGCGCAGCAGGACGCCCTGCTGCCCGGCGTCGAGAACGGCTGGGTGATCCTGGTCGCCGCGACGACCGAGAATCCCTCCTTCTCGGTGATCTCGCCGTTGCTCTCGCGCTCCCTGCTGCTCACCCTCGAACAGCTCAGCGACGACGACCTCGGCATCGTGCTCGACCGCGCCGTCGACGATTCCCGTGGCCTTGGTGGCCGTTTCGTGCTCGAGCCCGAAGCGAGGGCCGCGATCATCCGACTGGCGTCCGGCGACGCGCGTCGTGCGCTCACCGCGCTGGAGGCGGCATCCGTCTCTGCTGGAACAACAGCTGCTGCGACGGGTGTGGACCTCGCCGACCCGGATGCCGACAAGCCGCTGATCACGACGGAGCTCGTCGCGCTGGCCGTCGACCGGGCACTGCTCCGCTACGACCGCAACGGCGACGAGCACTACGACGTGATCAGTGCGTTCATCAAATCCGTCCGCGGCTCCGACGTGGATGCGGCACTGCACTACCTCGCCCGCATGATCGAGGCGGGGGAGGACCCGCGCTTCATCGCCAGGCGCATCATCGTCTCAGCATCTGAGGACATCGGTCTCGCCGACCCGCAGGCGCTTGTCGTCGCGATCGCCGCGGCAGACGCCGTGCAGTTCATCGGCATGCCGGAGGGGCGCATCCCGCTCGCGCAGGCGGTTGTGCACCTGGCGACGGCACCGAAGTCGAACGCGGCGTACCTCGGCATCGACGCGGCGATCGCCGATGTGCGGGCCGGCGACTTCGGTCGGGTGCCGAAGCACCTGCGTGACGCCCATTATCCGGGGGCGAAACGACTCGGCCACGGCAAGGGTTACGTCTACCCGCATGATGCCGCGGTCGGTGTCGTGCCCCAGCAGTACCTGCCGGACGAGTTGCGCGGTCGGGAGTACTACCAGCCGAGCGAGCACGGCAACGAGCGCGAGGTGTCTGCCCGCCTCGCCAAGATCCGCCGCATCGTCCGCGGTGAGTCGTGATGGCTCCAGCACAGCGAGTTCGGCAAGCGGTCGCTGTGTTAGGCTGTCTGAGGCCTAAAGCCTGACTTTTGCGTGCGGCTGCGCGAATCTCAGAGCTCAAGGGGCAGGAGCTGTAGCCGCTCAGTCCCCGTGGCTCACCCCTCTAACTTTGCCGTGGCACATCGTGCCCGCGGTATTTCATTGTTTGAGATTCATTTCGAAAGGAAACCGTGTCTACTAAGTCACGTACCCGCAGCAAGACCCGCCTCTCGCGCGCACTCGGCATCGCCCTCACCCCGAAGGCCGCCAAGTACCTCGAGAAGCGCCCCTACGCTCCCGGTGAGCACGGCCGCACCAAGCGCAAGCAGGACAGCGACTACGCCGTTCGTCTGCGCGAGAAGCAGCGTCTGCGCGCCCAGTACGGCATCCGCGAGAAGCAGCTGAAGATCGCCTTCGAAGAGGCTCGTCGCACCAAGGGCCTGACCGGTGAGAACCTCGTCGAGATCCTCGAGACGCGTCTTGACGCTCTCGTGCTGCGTGCCGGCTTCGCCCGCACCACGGCTCAGGCTCGCCAGATGGTTGTGCACCGTCACATCCTCGTCGACGGCCAGCTCGTGGACCGTCCCTCCTTCCGCGTGAAGCCGGGACAGCAGATCCACGTCAAGGCACGCTCCGAGGGCACCGAGCCCTTCCAGGTTGCTGCCGCCGGCGGACACGTCGACGTTCTGCCGAAGACCCCGGCATACCTCGAGGTCGAGCTCGACAAGCTGCAGGCCCGCCTCGTGCGCCGCCCGAAGCGCGCCGAGGTTCCCGTGACCTGTGAAGTACAGCTCGTCGTGGAGTACTACGCGGCTCGCTAGTCGTCAGTGAACTACGCTGGAGGGCGGATCATCTTCGGATGGTCCGCCCTTCGCGGTATATGCCGCCAAAGGAATGGGCTGCTCCAGGAATGGGCCGCTCGCGGAACGGAAGGTGGACAATGTCCCTCGGTGACATCGCAGGACTCATCGCGGCCGGAGTATTCGCCGTGCTCGTCGGCTTGCTGGCGATCCCGCTGATCAAACTCGGCGGCGTGCTCGACCAGACACGCGACTCCATCCGCGAGACCACGAACGGCGTGACGCCGCTTCTCGAGGAGACCGCGGTCACCCTCAAGGAGACGAACAAGCAGTTGGCGCGCGTCGACGTCATCACCGCCAACGTCGCGGATGTCACGGGAAACGTCTCCGCTCTCGTCGCCCTCTTCGCCGCCACCGTCGGCGGCCCGCTGATCAAGCTGGCCGGATTCTCTGCCGGAGTGCGTGCCGCATTCCGGGCCGCGCGCCCAACGGCACGCGGAACCGCCCGGCGCTGAAGCACTACTGTTGTCAACGAACTCTCGGATCGCAAGGAGACTCTTCTCATGAAAAACCTGCTGTGGCTGATTCTCGGAATCATCGGTGGCTTCGTCATCGCACACGAGGTCAACAAGACCCAGGAAGGGCGCCGCTTCTTCACCGGCGTCGACGCCAAGGCGCGCGAATTCGGGGCGGCCGTCGCCGACGGCTACCACCAGCGCGAGGCCGAGCTGCGCCGGGCCATCGACGAAGAGCTCGACTAAACTCGAGCGACCACCGCACCACCCAGGCGCCGGATCCGGCGCTTCGACACACTACGTACTACGGGACCCATGCAGACTGCAGAAATTCGCCGCCGCTGGCTTGACTACTTCGGAGAGCGCGGTCACACCGTCGTGCCTTCCGCCTACCTGGTCAGCGACGACCCAACACTCCTCTTCACCGTCGCCGGCATGGTTCCCTTCGTGCCGTACCTGACCGGTCTCGTTCCCGCGCCGTTCTCGCGTGCGACCAGCGTGCAGAAGTGCATCCGCACCCTCGACATCGAAGAGGTGGGCAAGACTCCGCGTCACGGCACCTTCTTCCAGATGAACGGCAACTTCTCCTTCGGCGACTACTTCAAAGAGGGCGCGATCAGCTACGCCTGGGAGCTGCTGACGAGCTCCGAGGCCGACGGCGGCTATGGCTTCGCAGAGAAGGACCTCTGGGTCACCGTCTACAAGGACGACGACGAGGCCATCGAGATCTGGAAGCGTGTCGCCGGCCTGCCGGACGAGCGCATCCAGCGCCTCGACAAGGACACCAACTACTGGCACACCGGCCAGTCCGGCCCTGCTGGACCCTGCTCGGAGATCTTCTTCGACCGCGGACCGGCATACGGGCGCGACGGCGGCCCCGCCACGGATGACGACCGCTACGTCGAAATCTGGAACCTCGTGTTCATGCAGTACCTGATCGGTGACGTGCGCGGCAAGACCGAGTTCACGATCGTCAAGGAACTGCCCAACAAGAACATCGACACCGGCATGGGCCTCGAGCGCGTCGCGTTCCTGAAGCAGGGCGTCGAGAACTTCTACGAGATCGACCAGGTCCGCCCGGTCCTCGACCGTGCCGCAGAACTCTCCGGGCGCCGCTACGGCGCCGACCACGACGACGACGTGCGCATGCGCGTCATCGCCGACCACGTGCGCTCGTCGCTGATGCTGATGAGCGACGGCGTCACGCCATCCAACGAGGGCCGCGGATACATCCTGCGACGCCTGATGCGCCGCACCGTGCGCGCCATGCGTCTCCTCGGCGTCGACGCCGCAACGTTCCCCGAGCTCTTCGCCGCCTCGCGCGATGCGATGAAGGACGCCTACCCGGAGGTCGAGCGGGACTACTCGCGCATCGCCCAGAGCGCCATCGGCGAGGAGGAGACCTTCCTCCGCACCCTCGCAGCGGGCACGACCGTGCTCGACCTGGCACTGAACAAGACCAAGGCCGCATCCTCGCCGCAGCTCGCCGGCGACGCCGCGTTCCTGCTGCACGACACCTACGGCTTCCCGATCGACCTGACTCTCGAGGTAGCAGAAGAGGCCGGTCTCACCGTCGACCGCGCCGCATTCGATTCCCTCATGGCCGAGCAGCGTTCGCGCGCCAAGGCCGATGCCAAGGCCAAGAAGACGGCTCTCGCCGACCTCTCGGTCTACGGCGAGTTCCGCGCATTCGGTGAGACGGTGTTCACCGGCTACACCAACCTGCAGACCGAGTCCACGGTGCTCGGCATCATCGTCGGCGGTCACTCCGTGAACAAGGCCGTTGCCGGCGACATCGCTGAGGTGATCCTCGCCGAGACCGCGCTCTACGCCGAATCCGGTGGACAGGAGGCCGACAGCGGCCTCATCGTCGGCCCCGGCTACGAGCTCGAGGTCCTCGACGTGCAGAAGCCCGTGAAGGGGCTCATCAGCCACAAGGTGCAGGTGCGCTTCGGCGAGGTCGGTGTCGGGGCTCCCGCAACGAGCGTCGTCGATGCAGACAACCGCCGCGGTGCCCAGCAGGCGCACTCCGGAACGCACATCATCCACGCCGCGCTCCGTCAGGTGCTCGGCCCGAACGCGCACCAGTCCGGCTCGTACAACAAGGCCGGCTACCTGCGTCTCGACTTCTCCTGGAACCAGGGGCTCTCGGCCGCGACGCGCAGCGAGATCGAGGAGATCTCGAACAACGCCATCCGTGACAACCTCGCGGTCGTCACCCGGGAGATGCCGCTGGACGAGGCGCGCGAACTCGGCGCGATGGCGCTGTTCGGCGAGAAGTACGGCGATCGCGTGCGCATGGTCGACATCGGCGGCCCGTGGTCGCGCGAGCTCTGCGCGGGCACCCACGTCGCCTCCAGCGCCGAGATCGGCATGATCAACCTCATCAGCGAGTCCTCCGTCGGTTCCACGAACCGCCGCGTGGAATCGCTCGTCGGCATCGAGGCGTTCCGCGACCTGGCTGCGGAGCGCGCGCTCGTCACGCAGCTGACCAGCTCGCTCAAGACGCCGCGCGAACAGCTTCCGGAGAAGGTGTCCGAGCTCGTCGCCAACCTCAAGGCGGCGGAGAAGAAGATCGCGGCCTTCGAGGCGAAGGCCCTCGGCGACAAGGTTCCCGCGCTGCTGGAGAAGGCAACGCTCGACGGCGGACTCACGCTCATCGCCGAGAACCTCGGCACGCTCGCATCCGCCGATGACGTTCGCACGCTGGTGAACGCCGTGCGCGAGCGCCTCGGCAACGAGGCAGCGGTCGTGGCACTGGCCGCTGAGGCAGGCGGCAAGGCCGTCGCGATCGTCGCAAGCAACCCGGCTGCGCGCGAGCGCGGCATCAAGGCCGGCGTCCTGGCCCGAGAGATGGCGGGAATCCTCGGCGGCGGCGGCGGCGGAAAAGACGATCTGGCGCAGGGCGGCGGACCCGATGTGAGCGCGATCCCGCGTGCACTCGAGGCCGTGCGCAGCACAGTCGCCGCGGCACGGGCATAGTGCGTTCAGGGGTGCGGCTCGGCGTCGACGTCGGCAAGGCGCGCGTCGGGCTGTCCCGCTCCGATCTGCACGGCATGCTCGCAACGCCGATCGAGACGGTCCAGCGCACCCTGCCGGAGGGCGAGATCACCCTCAGCTCTGACGTTCTGCGGATCGCGGAGGTGCAGCGGGAGCTCGACGCGATCGAGGTTGTCGTCGGGCTGCCACTCGCGCTCTCCGGCGCGGAGACGGCGTCGACGGCCGACGCCAGGCACTTCGCCACCGCGTTGCAGCTGGCCATGCCCGTGCCGGTGCGGCTCGTCGACGAACGGCTCTCGACGGTGTCTGCGCAGTCCGCGCTCCGCTCGTCGGGCAAGAAGGCGAAGTCGCACCGTCCGGTGATCGATCAGGTGGCCGCGGTTATCATTTTGCAGCACGCGCTCGACTCCGAACGCGGAACGGGTACACCGCCCGGAACGACTCTCAGCCCGAACGAAGGACTCTGACAGTGTCTAACCTGCCCCCGGTCACCCCCGACGATGCGGGTGCCCAGAAGGACGGCACGCCGGCAGAAGCCGCGGGGCCGGCAGCGACAGATGCGCGCCCGTCGTTCGACGAGCTCTTCGCCGCGCCGGCGCCGACTCAGCCGGAACTGGCCGAGAGTCTGCGCCCGAGACCGTCGAAGAAGAAGCGCGGCAGGGGTGGCGTCGGCTGCCTGATCGTGCTCGTCGTGTTGGCCGGCATCGCCACGGCCGGCTACTTCCTGCTGGAGGGGCCGATCCAGCAACTGATCTCCGCGGCATCCGGGCCCGAGGACTACGAGGGCAGCGGCACCGGTGAGGTGACCGTGATGATCCACGAGGGCGACATCGGCTCCGACGTCGCGACGACGCTGCACGAGAGCGGCGTCACGAAGAGTTTCGATGCCTTCTACGACCTGCTCCTCGCACAGACCACGCCGCCGGTGTTCCAGCCCGGTGCGTACAAGCTCGCCAATGAGATGAGCGCGCAGGCCGCGCTGGACGCACTTGAGAACCCAGAGAACCGGCTCCAGCAGACCGTCGTGGTGCCGGAGGGCACAGCCGCAGCCGACGTGCTGCAGCTCATCTCTGAGGGCACAGAGATCCCGTTGGCCGATCTGCAGGCCGCTGCGGCGGATGTCGCGTCCTTCGGGCTCCCCGCGGAGGCGACCAGCCTCGAGGGTTTCCTGTTCCCCGCCACGTACACCTTCACGCCCGGCCTCAGCGCGCACGACGTGCTCGCGACGCTCGTCGACCGGCAGTTCCAGGCGCTGGACGCGGCCGGCGTGGCGCCGGAGGACCGCTGGAACACGATCGTCCTCGCATCCCTGGTCCAGAAGGAGGCCGGCCTGCGTGAGGACTACTACAAGGTCTCCCGGGTCTTCCTCAACCGTCTCGACCCCGCGCTCTGGGAGAGCGGGCTGCTGCAGTCCGACGCGACCGTCGCCTACGGCACCGGCAACACCCACAGGGTGTCGACGACCGATGCCGAGCGTGAAGACGCGAGCAACCCGTACAACACCTACGTGCACCCCGGCATGCTGATCGCCCCGATCTCGAACCCCGGTGACCTCGCCATCGATGCGGCGCTGCACCCGGCGGACGGTCCCTGGCTGTTCTTCGTCACCTGGAACCTCGACACCGGCGAGACGATCTTCTCCGCAACGGTCGAGGAGCACGAGGCCGCCGTCGACAAGTGGCTGGCCTGGATGGACGAACACCCGGAGTACCAGTGAGCGCCGCAGCACCGCTCCGCTTGGCCGTCTTGGGCTCGCCGATCTCACACTCGCAGTCCCCGGCGATCCACGCCGCCGCCTACGCGGCACTCGGACTCGACTGGGAGTACGGGCGATTCGAGCTCGAAGCCGACGCCCTCGCCGCGTTCCTCGCCGGCCGTGGCCAGGAGTGGCGCGGGTTCTCGCTCACGATGCCGCTGAAGGTCGAGGCACTCGCGCTGGCCGATGAGGTCGACGCGACCGCGCGGATCACCGGCGCCGTCAACACCCTCCTGTTCAGCGGGGCCGGGGCACAGCGCCGGCTGCACGGATTCAACACCGACGTCGCCGGCCTGGTCGACTCGCTCGCCGACGCCGGGATCACCAAGGCACGGGCAGTGCTCATCATCGGTGGGGGAGCGACGGCCGGATCCGCCATCATGGCGGCGGCAGAGCTCGGCGCAACGGGCGTCGTCGTCGCCGTGCGCAGGCCCGACGCCGCCGATGGCCTGCACGAACTGGCGCGTGCCGCCGGCGTCACGCTGCGCATCGTCGCACTCGCGGATGCCGTTGCCGCGGCATCCGATGTCGAGCTCGTCATCAGCACGCTGCCGGGTGGTGCGGACGCCGCTCTGAGCTTCGGCACGGACGTCATGCTGCGCACACCGCTCTACGACGTCGCATACTCGCCGTGGCCGAGCCCGCTCGGTGCGGCATGGCAGCAGGCTGGTGGCCGCGTGATCTCCGGCATCGGCATGCTCCTGCACCAGGCCATCGTGCAGGTGCGCATCTTCGTCGCCGGTGACCCGTTCGCCGAGCTCCCGAACGAGAACGCGGTCTTCGCCGCGATGAGCGCGGCGGTGCCTGTGGAGAACGCGGCGCCCTCCGACCCTGTGGAAAGATAGAGAACATGCTGCGTTGGCTCACCGCCGGGGAATCCCACGGCCCAGAACTCATTGCCGTGATCGAGGGACTGCCCGCGGGCGTCCCGGTCGCGTTGGACGACATCCGTGCCGATCTGGCACGCCGCAAGCTCGGCTATGGCCGCGGCGCCAGGATGAAGTTCGAACAGGATGAGCTGAACATCTCCGGCGGCGTTCGCCACGGCCTCAGCCTCGGCAGCCCCGTCGCGCTGCGCATCGGCAACTCGGAGTGGCCGAAGTGGCAAGACGTGATGAGCGCGGAACCCATCGACGAGTCCAAGCTGGGACGCGGTCGCGGTGCGGCGCTGACCCGGCCACGGCCCGGCCACGCCGACCTCGTCGGCATGCAGAAGTACGACTTCGACGAGGCCCGGCCCGTGCTCGAGCGGGCCAGCGCCCGTGAGACCGCCGCCCGCGTCGCTCTCGGCGCCGTCGCCCGCTCCTTCCTCTCCGAACTCGGCATCCGCCTGGTCAGCCACACCCTCTCCATCGGCCCCGTGCGGGTGCCGGAAGGCAGTACCCTGCCGACACCGGATGACGTCGACACCCTCGACGCCGATCCGCTCCGCTGCTTCGACGAGGCCACGAGCGCGCTCATGGTCGCGGAGGTCGACGACGCCCACAAAGAGGGCGACACCCTCGGCGGTGTCGTCGAGGTGCTCGCATACGGCGTCCCGCCCGGACTCGGCTCCTACGTGCACGGTGACCGCCGCCTCGATGCGCAGCTCTCAAGCGCGCTGATGGGCATCCAGGCGATCAAGGGCGTCGAGGTCGGCGACGGCTTCCTCACCACCACCCGCCGCGGCTCGGCCGCCCACGACGAGCTCTTCGTCGACGGCGAGGAGATCCAGCGCGCCAGCGACAAGGCCGGCGGCATCGAGGGCGGCATGAGCACGGGAACGCTGCTCCGTGTGCGTGCAGGCATGAAGCCGATCGCAACCGTTCCGCACTCGCTGCGCACGGTCGACGTCGCCACCGGCGAGGCCGCGGTCGCGCACCACCAGCGTTCAGACGTCTGTGCCGTTCCGGCCGCCGGAGTCGTCGCCGAGGCCATGGTCGCGCTGACCCTGGCGAACGCGATGCTCGAGAAGTTCGGCGGTGACTCGATCGGAGAGACCCGCCGGAACCTCATGGGCTACATCGACGCGATCCCGAGCCGCCTGGCCACGGGCAGCACCAGCCGCCCGTTCTCCTGAGCGTGGACAGCGTGCCCTCGGTGCTGCCACTCGTCTTCATCGGTCCGATGGCCGCGGGCAAGAGCAAGATCGGTCGTCTCGTCGCCCGCCGGCTCGCCGTGCCGTTCATCGACACCGACAAGGTCGTCGCAGCCCAGCACGGCCCGATCCCCGAGATCTTCGCCGAACAGGGTGAGGCGGCCTTCCGCGCATTCGAACGGGATGCCGTGGCCGAGGCCCTGCGTGGCGACGCCGTCGTCTCGCTCGGCGGGGGAGCGGTGCTGCATCCTGACACCCGCATCGAGCTGGCCGACCACACCGTCGTGCTGCTCACGGTGACCCGCGACGCCGTCGCCAAGCGTCTGTCCGGCAGCGGCAGGCCGCTGCTCGGCGGCGCAGGCGAGAACGGCGACACCGATGCCGTCGAACGCTGGGCGGCCATCGCCGCCGCGCGGATGCCGCTCTACGAAGCGTTGGCGACAGAAACGTTTGACACCTCCGCTCGGCCGATCACGCAGATCGCCGACGACATCGTGACCTGGGCAAGAGAGAGATCGTGACCGTGACCGAATCAACGACAACCATCATCACCGTCGGCGGCGAGAAGCCATACGACGTGCGCGTCGGCAACGACATCCTCGGTGGCATCAGCGAGCACCTCGGCACCAAGGTCGCCAAGGTGCTCATCGTGCACAGCGCGACCGTCGCGGCCAAGGCCTCGGCGCTGCGCGAACAACTCGCGGAGCACTACCAGGTGCTGCTCGCCGAGATCCCGGATGCCGAGGCCGGCAAGCGCATGGAAGTCGCCGCGTTCTGCTGGCAGGTGCTCGGCCAGGCCGACTTCACCCGCAGCGACGCCGTGATCGGCTTCGGCGGGGGAGCCGTGACCGATGTTGCCGGCTTCGTGGCCGCCACCTGGCTGCGCGGCGTCACGCTCGTGCAGGTGCCGACATCCGTTGCAGGAATGGTCGACGCGGCCGTCGGCGGCAAGACCGGCATCAACACGAACGAGGGCAAGAACCTCGTCGGCGCCTTCTACGAGCCGAGCGCCGTGTTCTGCGACCTCGACACCCTTGACACCCTGCCCCGCAACGAGGTGCTCGCCGGATTCGCCGAGATCGCCAAGGCCGGATTCATCTACTACCCCGAGATCCTCGACATCATCGAGGCCGACGTCGACCGCGTCACGGATGTGACGACGCCGGAGTTCCGCCGCGTCGTCGAACTCTCCATCGACATGAAGGCCCGCGTCGTCGCCGAAGACCTGCACGACCTCGCCCTGCGCGAGATCCTCAACTACGGCCACACCCTCGGCCACGCCATCGAGCACGCGGAGCGCTACCAGTGGCGGCACGGTGCAGCCGTCTCCGTCGGCATGGTGTTCGCCGCAGAGCTCGGCCGTCTCACCGGATCGCTGAGCGACGAGGTTGTCGCCCGCCACCGCAGCGTGCTCGCCTCGCTGATGCTGCCGATCACCTACCCGGTCGGCCGCTGGAACACGTTGCTGGCGACCATGCAGCGCGACAAGAAGGCGCGCGGCGCGATGCTGCGTTTCATCGTGCTCGACGACCTGGCACGCCCGACCGTCTTGCAGGGACCGGACACGAGCCTGTTGTTCGCGGCCTACCAGGAGATCGGCGAGTAGCCCAGCAGCGCTTGCCTGCACCCCCGAGTTGTGCTGGGCTTGCCGACAGGCACTCCCGGATGCCGAGGGCACAGATGCCGAGGGCACAGATGCCGAGGGCACAGATGCCGAGGGCACGGATGCCGAGGGCACAGATGCCGAGGGCACAGATGCCGAGGACACAGGCGGAGGATCAGATGGGCACCGACAGCACAAGCAGAGTCACGGTCAGCGATGGCTCGTGGGGCTTCTTCTGGTTCCTGGCGTACATCGGGGCGGCGATCTACTTCGTCTCGGTGTCTGACGGCTCCTTCTGGGGCGTCATCCTCGGCCTGCTCCAGGCGATGGTCTGGCCGGTCTACGTGGTCTACAACGTGCTCGTACTGCTCGGGGCCTGAACCGCCCCGTGCCGCTAGGCTGATCGCATGACCAGCAACCCCGTCACCCGCGTCCTCGTGCTCAATGGTCCGAACCTCGGCCGACTCGGGTCGCGGGAGCCGGAGGTGTACGGGTCAGGCAACCTCGCCGAGCTGGAGGCGCTGCTCGTTGCATCCGTCCCGGCCGGCGTCGAGATCGAGCTGCGCCAGACCAACGACGAGGCCGAGCTCATCGACTGGCTGCACGAGGCTGTCGATTCGGCCTGCCCGGTCGTGTTGAACCCTGCCGCGTTCACGCACTACAGCTATGGCCTGCGGGATGCCGCCGCCCTCGTCACCAAGGCCGGGCTGCCTCTGATCGAGGTGCACATCACCAATCCGCACACCCGCGAGAACTTCCGTCACGACAGCGTGATCAGCGGGGTGGCGACGGGCGTGATCGCCGGCTTCGGCTTCGACTCCTACCGGCTCGCCGTCGACCACATTCTGCGATCTGCGCTCTAGCGTCTAAACTTGAACGCTGGGCCGTGTGCGTGATCGCACAGTGGCCGCGAAACTTTCCCAACTGAATGGACTCAAACAATGGCTTCAACCGCTGACATCAAGAATGGCGTCGTGCTCAACATCGATGGCCAGCTCTGGACCATCATCGAGTTCCAGCACGTCAAGCCGGGCAAGGGCGGCGCATTCGTGCGCACCAAGATGAAGAACGTCGTCACCGGCAAGACCGTGGACAAGACCTTCAACGCCGGCGCCAGGATCGAGACCGAGAACGTCGACCGCCGCGACTTCCAGTACCTCTACGCCGATGGCGAGTCCTACGTCTTCATGGACGTCTCCGACTACGACCAGCTGCACGTGCCCGCCTCCGTCGTCGGCGACGCCGTCAACTTCATGCTGGAGAACCAGGCCGTCACCCTCGGCCTGCACAACGGCAACCCGCTGTTCATCGAGCTGCCGGCATCCGTCGTGCTCGTCATCACGCACACCGACCCCGGCCTGCAGGGTGACCGCTCGACCGGCGGCACCAAGCCGGCCACCGTCGAGACCGGCTACGAGATCCAGGTCCCGCTGTTCCTCGAGACCGGCACCAAGGTCAAGGTCGACACCCGCACGGGTGACTACCTCGGCCGCGTCAACGACTAAGCGACGCTGACGCTGTGAGCGCACGTACCAAGGCACGCAAGCGCGCCCTTGACATCCTCTACTCCGCCGACATGCGGCAGATCTCGATCGACGACGCCATCGCGGCCGAGGCGGCGCGCGCCGTCAGCGAGCCCGCCCGCGCGGCCAGCTGGCTGTACGCCCGCGAGATCGTCGACGGCATCGTCGACAACCAGGCCGACATCGACGAGATGATCGAGACCTATGCCGTCGGGTGGACGCTCGCCAGGATGCCCGCGATCGACCGCGCCCTGCTGCGCATCGGCATCTGGGAGATCATGTACAACGACGAGGTGCCGGATGCCGTCGCCATCTCTGAGGCCGTCGAGGCCGCAACGGTGCTCTCCACCGACGACTCGGCCGGTTTCATCAACGGCCTGCTCGCGAAGATCTCGCAGGTGAAGCCCGGCGCCTAGCCCGTCACCGCACCACGACGCCCGCACTCCCCGCTACGGCTGGGGGTTGCGGGCATCGTAGTTTCTGAACGACGGCTGCGCGCGCACGATCACGGCGATCAGCGCGATGATGGCCAGACCGCCGAACAGCGGCGGGAACCACAGACCGACGGCTGTCGCCAGGATCCCGACGTAGAGGTCGCCGATCCGCGGGCCACCGGTGACGACGACGGTGAAGATTCCCTGAAGACGCCCCTGCATGGCATCCGGCGTCGCCGTGATCATCATCGTGTTGCGGAAGATGGCGCTCACCTCGTCGGAAGCACCGGTGCCCGCCATCGCGATGGCCGCGATCACGAGCGCCGCCACGTTGACCTCGCCGAAGCTCTCGCCGACCGGCCCGAACCAGCCGGTCTGCATCACGCCGACCACGACGCCGAGCAGTGCGATGCACCCGCCGTAGATCATGATCGAACGCGCGATCGCCACCCCGTAGCGGTGCACATGGGCGACGGGCCCGCTGAACAGGCTCGCCAGGAAGGTGCCGAGGGCTGCCGCAGCCGTGAGGATGCCGACGGTGATGGCCCCGCCCCCGACGGCGAGGGTCGCGACGGCCGGCAGCAGCGCGAAGGGGCGGCCGAATGTCATCGCGACGCTGTCGACGAGGAAGCTGGTGCGGATGTTGGGCGCCTGCCGGAGGAAGCCCAGACCGTCGCGCAGCGACTGAAGGCCCACGCGGGGCGCGGCCCCGTCCGGCTTCAGGGCGGGGAGTGTGACGATGCCGAGGAAGCCCGCGGTGAAGAGCACCGCGTCGACGGCGAAGGTGATCGAGAACCCGGCCGTGGCGACGAGCACACCGGCCAACGCCGGACCCAGCGTCAGCTGCACGCCCAGGCTGATGCCGCTGAGCGCCGCGGCGCGCGAGATGAGGTGCTGCGGCAGGATCCGCGGGGTGATGGCCGCCCGGGTCGCGCCGCTGATGGTCGCCGCGACGGTCGCGAGCGTTGTGACGACGTAGAACGGCCAGACCGGGATCGCGTGCTCTCCGCCGCGGGTCGCGGCATCCGCCATCGACAGCGCGACGAGGCCCAGCGTGGCGAACCACGCCACCAGCGAACTCGCGAGCAGCACCCGGCGCCGGTCGAACGCGTCGGCGAGGACGCCGCCCCAGAGCCCGGCGAGGATCATCGGGAGCAGGGCGATGCCGCCGACGAGGCCGACGGCGAGCGTCGAGCCGGTCATGTCGAAGATCTGCAGGCCGACGGCGACGACGGTGAGCTGGGCGCCGATGCCGGAGATCGCGCCGCCGATCCAGAGCCGGCCGAACGCCGGTTCCCGCAGCGGTGAGAGGTCGA
Source organism: uncultured Leifsonia sp. (assembly GCA_964655795.1). Lineage (GTDB taxonomy): Bacteria > Actinomycetota > Actinomycetes > Actinomycetales > Microbacteriaceae > Microterricola. The sequence continues at coordinate 23,487 of CAZZNX010000026.1, forward strand.
CCAATCGGCGGCGGGGAGGGGCTTCGGTCACTCGGAGAACGATACCGGCCCGGGGCGAGGCGGCGGCACCGATTGCGGTTTTCGTGGGTTTCCGACCTCAGATGGACGGTTTGCGTTGCGTTCACGTTAAAACTCGAACGAATCCGCAGATTGCATATTGTCAGGAAGTTCGCAGGGTGCTAGCTTCGCAGCACAGTTCATGGGGGCTCTACATAAGGAGTGCAAGATGGCAGATACCGAAGCGGCAGTGCAGCGGGCGCAGAAGCCCGAGCATCGTCACGAATTGCAGGCGGACGGTGTGACCGCGGCCGGCTCGATCGTGATGGCCGTCGCCGGAAGCGCCCCGGCTTATTCGATTGCCGCAACGACGGCGACGCTCGTTGCCGTTGCCGGTGTTGCCAGCCCAGCGGCACTGCTGTGGTGCGCTCTGCCGATGCTCGGCATCGCGTGGGCCTTCGCCTACCTCGGGCGAGCAGACGTGAATGCGGGCGCCGCCTACTCCTGGGTCGGTCGCGCGCTGCACCCCATCCTCGGATTCCTCTCCGGCTGGGCCCTGGTCATCTCGGCGACGATCTTCATGGTCGCAGGCGCCCTCCCGGCCGGCGTGATGACGGTGGCCCTGTTCAGCCCCGAGAATTCCGACAATGTTCCGCTGGTGACCGCGATCGGCGCAGTCTGGTTCCTGATCATGGCCGCCTGTGTTCTGCTCGGCGTGCGCATCACGGCGCGCGCCCAGTGGATCATGACGACGATCGAGGTCGGCATTCTGATCGTCTTCGCGATCGTCGCCATCGTGGTCGCGGCCACCGGTGAACACGCTGGCCCATCCTTCTCCTGGGACTGGTTCGGCTTCGGCCACTTCACCGGCGTCGGCGCGTTCGTCGCTGCTGCGCTCATCGCGGCGTTCTACTACTGGGGCTGGGATGTCGCATCCAACCTCAGCGAGGAGACGAAGAACGGTCACAAGGCGTCCGGCATCGGCGGCATCGTCGGCGTCGTCATCGTCTTCCTGCTGTTCGAGATCTTCACCATCGCGACCCTCGTGATCCTGCCGGCCGAGACCATCGAAGCGAACAGCGGAAACGTGCTCGGCGTGCTGGGCGACGCGATCTGGCCGGGGCTCGGCGGCAAGATCCTGATCGTCGCCGTCATGCTCTCGACGATCGCGACCCTCGAGACCACGCTGATCCAGGTGACCCGCACCCTGTTCGCCATGGGCAGGGACAACACGATCCCGGCGGCGTTCGGCCACTCCCACCCGAAGTGGCGCACCCCCGCCTTCGCGACGCTGGTCGTCGCCGGCGTCTCGCTGGTTCTGTTCATCGGCTCCAACTTCCTCGGCAGTGTCGGTGAGATCCTCGAGAACGCCATCAGCTCGATCGGCCTGCAGATCGCGTTCTACTACGCGCTCGCCGGCATCGCCGTCGTCGTCGCCTACCGCAGGGTGATCTTCACCTCCGTGAAGAACTTCCTCTTCATCGGGCTGTGGCCGGGTCTCGGCGCACTGTTCATGCTCTGGATCTTCTTCGTGTCGATCCCGTCGCTCGACACCATCGTCATCGTCATCGGCCTGGGCGCCCTCGCCCTCGGAATCGTGCCGATCCTCGTGTACTGGAAGAAGGGCGCTGCCTACTTCAGCAGGCGCCCGCTGGAGCTGCCGAGCGAACTGGACGCGAAGGCGCCGGAGAACATCGACACCAGAGGGCCGCGCTAGAGCGCAACGCCCGGGCCCCTCTATGCTTGCCGCAGGCAGGCT
>CAZZNX010000026.1:25252-31868 GCA_964655795.1 uncultured Leifsonia sp.
CCTTCGGCGTTTGCCGGGAGATCTCGTCGCTCGCGCTTTGATAGGGTGGAGCAACACACAACAACCTTTAACGCCGTCCAGAGAGACGGAGAAGGGAGTTCGTTTGATGGCGCGTACCGTGCTCAATCAAGCTGACATCACGCGAGCACTCACTCGTATCGCCCACGAGATCATCGAATCGAACAAGGGCACGCAGGATCTGGTCCTGCTCGGCATCCCGACCCGCGGGGTCACGCTGGCCCAGCGCATCGCCGGCATCATCCAGGGCATCGACCCGGATGCCCCTGCTGCACTGTCCGGATCGCTCGACGTCACGATGTACCGTGACGACCTCTCCCGCACGCGAACGCGCACCCCGGCGCCGACCGCGCTGCCGACGTCGATCGACGGCAAGACCGTCGTGCTCGTCGACGACGTGTTGTTCTCCGGCCGCACCATCCGTGCCGCCCTCGACGCCATCAACGACATCGGCCGCCCCCGCGCCGTCCGGCTCGCGGCGCTCGTCGACCGCGGCCACCGCGAGCTGCCGATCCGCGCCGACTTCGTGGGCAAGAACCTGCCGAGCTCGACCGATGAGCGCATCAATGTGCGGCTGCAGGAGATCGACGGCGAAGACTCCGTCAGCATCGAGGCACTCGCATGAGGCACCTGCTCTCCACCCGCGAGCTGAGCCGCGACGCCGCCATCGAGATCCTTGACATCGCCGAGGACATGGCCGATGTGCAGCAGCGCGAGGTCAAGAAGCTCCCGACGCTGCGCGGCAAGACCGTCGTCAACCTCTTCTTCGAAGACTCGACCCGCACCCGGATCTCCTTCGAGGCCGCGGCCAAGCGGCTCTCGGCGGATGTCATCAACTTCAGTGCCAAGGGCTCGAGCGTCTCCAAGGGCGAGAGCCTGAAGGACACGGCGCAGACCCTCGCCGCGATCGGTGCGGACGGCGTCGTCATCCGCCACGGCGCGTCCGGCGCCCCGGCCGTGCTTGCGGCGAGCGGCTGGATCGACGCCGGCATCATCAACGCGGGTGACGGAACGCACGAACACCCGACGCAGGCGCTGCTCGACGCGTTCACGATCCGTCGACGCCTGCACGGCGCGGCATCGCGCGGCCGTGACCTCGACGGCGTCACCGTCACGATCGTCGGCGACATCCTGCACTCGCGGGTCGCCAGATCCAATGTCTGGTTGCTCGATGCCCTCGGCGCGAGCGTCACCCTGGTCGCCCCGCCCACCCTCGTTCCGGTTGACACCGGCGCCTGGCCGGCGACGATCAGTTACGACCTCGACGCGGCCATCGACGCCGCGCCCGACGTCGTGATGATGTTGCGCATCCAGGCTGAACGCATGAATGCGGCGTTTTTCCCCAACAGCCGGGAGTATTCCCGCACATGGGGTCTTGACGACGATCGTTTTCGGCGCCTCGCGCCGAGTAGCATTGTCATGCACCCCGGCCCGATGAACCGTGGCCTGGAGATCTCTTCCGCCGCGGCAGATTCGGCGCAGTCGACGGTGCTCGAGCAGGTAGCGAATGGAGTTTCGGTGAGAATGGCCGCGTTGTATCTCTTGCTTTCCGGTGAACGTGAGGTGTCCCGATGAGCACGAGCTCCGCTGGCGTTGACATCCTGATCACCGGCGCGACCATGGCCGATGGCAGCCGGAGCGACCTCCTGCTGCAGAACGGGCGCATCACCGAGACCGGCAGCGGGCTCAGCTCCGCCGGCGCAACGGTGGTCGACGCAGACGGCCTCCTCGCGCTGCCCGGCCTCGTCGACCTGCACACGCACCTGCGTGAGCCGGGTTACGAGCAGAGCGAGACCGTCCTGACCGGCAGCCGCGCGGCAGCGGCCGGCGGCTTCACGAGCATCTTCGCGATGGCGAACACCTCTCCGGTCGCCGACACCGCCGGTGTCGTCGAGCAGGTGCTCTCCCTCGGCGAACAGGCCGCATACGCCACCGTGCGCCCGATCGGTGCCGTCACCGTCGGCCTGGCCGGCGAGAAGCTGGCCGAGCTCGGCGCCATGGCGACATCGCGCGCCCAGGTCCGCGTGTTCTCGGATGACGGCTTCTGCGTCTCCGACCCGCTGCTGATGCGTCGCGCGCTCGAGTACGTCAAGGCATTCGACGGCGTCATCGCCCAGCACGCCCAGGAGCCGCGGCTCACGGTCGGCGCCCAGATGAACGAGGGCGCCCTGTCCGGCGAACTCGGACTCACCGGTTGGCCCGCCGTCGCGGAAGAGTCGATCATCGCCCGCGATGTGCTGCTTGCCGAGCACGTCGGCTCCCGCCTGCACATCTGCCACGTCTCCACCGCCGGCTCCGTCGACGTGATCCGCTGGGCGAAGGCCCGCGGCATCGCCGTCACCGCCGAGGTCACCCCGCACCACCTGCTGCTCACCGAGGAGCTCGTCGCCAGCTATGACGCGCGCTACAAGGTGAACCCGCCGCTCCGCCGTCGTGAAGACGTCGAGGCGCTGCGTGCGGCCCTCGCCGACGGCACGATCGACATCGTGGCGACCGACCACGCGCCGCACCCGATCGAGGCCAAGGACTGCGAGTGGGATGCGGCGGCCAACGGCATGGTCGGGCTCGAGTCCGCGCTCTCCGTCGTGCACGCCTCCGTCGTGCAGAACGGCCTGCTCGGCTGGAACGATGTCGCGCGCGTCCTGAGCGGTGCCCCGGCACAGATCGGCCGTCTGGCCGGCCACAGCAGTGAGCTCGTCGTCGGGGCCGTTGCCGACATCGTCCTCTACGACCCGAACGCGACGCGCGAGTTCAGCACGCAGAACCTCGCGGGCAAGGGCGTCAACTCGCCGTACCTGGCCATGACACTGCCCGGCAGCGTCGAGGCGACGTTCCGGCACGGCTACGCCACGGTGCTCGGCGGCGAGGTTCTTCCGGCCGAGCAGGTGGCCCGCTCGGCCGCGCTGCTGAGCGGTGGGGTCTCATGAGCATCGAGCGCACGCTGCTTGCCGCGCTGCTCGCGGCCGTCGTCGTCGTGCTCCTGCTCCTGATGCTGCGCAGCTGGAAGCGTCGGGGAACGCGCGACGGCGGACTCGCCGCGTACGCGCTGCCTGCCGCTCCGGCCGAGCACACGCTCGTCGTGCCCGTCGCCTACGTGGCGACGACCAAGCACGAACTGCCGCTCGAGCGCCTGCTGCCTGCCGGCCTCAAGTTCCGGGCCCAGGGCACCCTCGCCGTGGCATCCGACGGGCTGACCATCGATCTGGCCGGCAGCGATGCGCTGTTCATCCCGCGGGGCGCGCTCCGCGAGGTGTCGGAGACGACGTGGGCCATCGACCGTGCCGTCGAGAGCGACGGACTCAGCTGCGTGAGCTGGCTCATGCAGCGTGGGCCTGCCGCATCCGAGCAGACGGACACCATCGCAGACAGCTTCTTCCGCGTGATCGATCCTGCGCAGCGCGCAGTACTCGTCTCCGCGATCTCCACCCTTCTTCCGGCCTCAGCGGCCGGCGCCAACAGTGAGGCACAGAAATGACAGACCAGCTTGTGACAGACTCGGCAACCGGCTCGAACGGGCTGCCGGCACGCGCCGTCCTGGTGCTTGAGGACGGCAGCCGCTACGTCGGCCGCGCATACGGGGCGACGGGCCGCACCTTCGGTGAGGCGGTCTTCGCCACCGGCATGACCGGCTACCAGGAGACGCTGACCGACCCGAGCTACGCCGGCCAGATCGTGTTGATGACCGCGCCGCACATCGGCAACACCGGCGCCAACGACGAAGACATGGAATCGGCCCGCATCTGGGTCGCCGGCTTCATCGTGCGGGAGCCCGCGCGCATCGTGTCGAACTTCCGTTCACAGCGCAGCATCGACGACGACCTCGTCGCCGGGGGAGTCGTCGGCATCAGCGGCATCGACACCCGCGCCGTGACCCGTCGCATCCGCTCGGTCGGCGCCATGCGCTCCGGCATCTTCTCCGGTGCGGACTTCGACCTGTCCGACGGCGAGCAGCTCGACCTCGTGCGTTCCGGCGTGCAGATGGCCGGCCAGAACCTCTCCGGTGCGGTCTCCACCACCGAGCGCTACGAGCTGCCGGCCACCAGCGAGCGGGTCGGAAGCGTCGCGGTCCTCGACCTCGGCGTCAAGACCTCCACGCTCAACTTCCTGGCCGACCGCGGCTTCGACGTCGTCGTGCTGCCGCAGACGGCGACCGCCGAGGAGATCCTGGAGCTCGCTCCCGACGCCCTGTTCTTCTCCAACGGTCCGGGCGACCCCGGCGCATCCGACCGCCACGTCGAGATGCTGCGCGAGGTGCTGCGCGCGGGCATGCCGTACTTCGGCATCTGCTTCGGCAACCAGCTGCTCGGCCGCGCACTCGGCTTCAGCACCTACAAGCTGCCGTTCGGCCACCGCGGAATCAACCAGCCCGTGCTCGACAAGGCCACAGGCCGGGTCGAGATCACCGCGCACAACCACGGCTTCGCCGTCGAGGCGCCGATCGACCAGATCAGCGAGTCCAGCGAAGGCTTCGGCCGCGTCGAGGTCAGCCACTACGACCTCAACGACAACGTCGTCGAGGGCCTGAACTGCCTCGACATCCCCGCGTTCTCCGTGCAGTACCACCCCGAGTCCGCCTCGGGCCCGCACGACGCCAACTACCTCTTCGACCGCTTCCGTGACATGGTCATGGCGCAGCAGCAGCAGAACGGAAACAAGTAATGCCCAAGAGAGACGACATCAAGAGCGTTCTGGTCATCGGCTCCGGCCCGATCGTCATCGGTCAGGCCTGTGAGTTCGACTACTCGGGCACCCAGGCCTGCCGCGTGCTGCGCGAGGAGGGCGTGCGCGTCATCCTGGTCAACTCGAACCCGGCCACGATCATGACCGACCCGGACTTCGCCGACGCGACCTACGTCGAGCCCATCACCTGGCAGATCATCGAGACGATCATCGCCAAGGAGAAGCCGGATGCCATCCTGCCGACGCTCGGCGGGCAGACGGCGTTGAACGCCGCCATCGACCTGCACACCAACGGCATCCTCGAGAAGTACAACGTCGAGCTCATCGGCGCCAACTTCGAGGCCATCAACAAGGGCGAGGACCGCCAGATCTTCAAGGACCTGGTCATCGCCGCCGGTGCCGACGTCGCCCGCTCCTACATCGCGACCAGCGTGGAGCAGGCCGTCGAGCAGGCGCAGGACCTCGGCTACCCGCTCGTCGTGCGCCCGTCGTTCACCATGGGAGGACTCGGCTCCGGCTTCGCGTACACCGAGGAGGAGCTGCGCCGCATCGTCGGCGACGGCATCCACCAGAGCCCGACCAGTGAGGTCCTGCTCGAGGAGTCGATCCTCGGCTGGAAGGAGTATGAGCTCGAGCTCATGCGCGACACCTCCGACAACACGGTCGTCGTCTGCTCGATCGAGAACGTCGACCCCGTCGGCGTGCACACCGGCGACTCGATCACCGTCGCCCCCGCGCTCACCCTGACCGACCGCGAATACCAGAAGCTGCGCGACATCGGCATCGACATCATCCGCGCCGTCGGCGTCGACACCGGTGGCTGCAACATCCAGTTCGCCATCGACCCCGCCAACGGGCGCATCATCGTCATCGAGATGAACCCGCGCGTCTCGCGCTCCTCCGCGCTCGCCTCCAAGGCGACCGGCTTCCCGATCGCCAAGATCGCCGCGAAGCTCGCCATCGGCTACCGTCTCGACGAGATCCCCAACGACATCACCAAGGTCACCCCGTCGAGCTTCGAACCGACCCTCGACTACGTCGTCGTCAAGGTTCCCCGCTTCGCCTTCGAGAAGTTCCCGGCCGCCGACGCCACGCTGACCACCACCATGAAGTCGGTCGGCGAGGCCATGGCCATCGGCCGCAACTACGCGACCGCGCTGCAGAAGGCGCTGCGCTCGATGGAGAAGAAGGGCTCGTCGTTCCACTGGGGCGAGGAGAGCCGTTCCATGGAGGAGCTGCTCGAGATCTCGACGATCCCGACCGACGGACGCATCGTGACCGTGCAGCAGGCACTCCGCAAGGGCGCTTCGATCGAGCAGGTCTTCGAGGCCACCAAGATCGACCCGTGGTTCATCGACCAGATCGTGCTGATCAACGAGGTCGCAGACACCATCGCGAACGCCGACACCCTCGACACCGATGTGCTCATCTACGCCAAGGACCACGGCTTCTCCGACGTGCAGATCGGCGAGCTCCGCGGCTTCGGCGAGGCCGATGTCCGCGAGGTGCGCCACATCCTCGGCGTCCGCCCCGTGTTCAAGACCGTCGACACCTGCGCAGGCGAGTTCCCCGCCCTCACGCCGTACCACTACTCGAGCTACGACGCCGAGACCGAGGTCATCCCGAGCGACCGCAAGAAGGTCGTCATCCTCGGCTCCGGCCCGAACCGCATCGGCCAGGGCGTCGAGTTCGACTACTCCTGCGTGCACGCGTCCTTCGCGCTCTCGGACGCCGGCTTCGAGACCATCATGATCAACTGCAACCCCGAGACGGTCTCCACCGACTACGACACCTCCGACCGGCTCTACTTCGAGCCGCTGACGCAGGAGGACGTGCTCGAGATCATCGAGACCGAGCGGCAGGCCGGCACGCTGCACGGCGTCATCGTGCAGTTCGGCGGGCAGACGCCGCTGAAGCT
>CAZZNX010000027.1:0-8586 GCA_964655795.1 uncultured Leifsonia sp.
CGCCATCGCCGGTCATCGCGACCACGTGCCCCCGCGTGTGCAATGCGCGGGCGATCCGCAGTTTGTCTTCTGGGGAAACCCGCGCGACGACCACGCCGTCGTGGTCGAGGATCGCTCCCAGATGCTGCTCGTCGGCAGGAAGGTCCGCCCCGAGAAGGACCGGCGCGCCGGCGGTACGCAAACCGATCTCGTCCGCGATGGCCCGTGCCGTCGCCGGATGGTCGCCGGTGATCATCGCGACCTTGATCCCGGCACGGCGACACAACGTGAGTGATTTCGCAACTTCCGGACGTGGCGGGTCGTCCAGAGCGACGAGACCGAGTAAACGGAGCTCGTGACCGATATCCTGCTGGCGATCGGGGATCGGACCGTTGTATGGCGCGGCAGCGACCGCAAGCACGCGCAACCCGCGCGCCGTGAGGGCCTCCACAGCAGCTTCGGCGCGCACGTCGCTGTCGCAGAGTGAAAGCACTGTGTCGGGAGCACCCTTCACGAGTAGCTCGCCAGCGCGCAGAACCGCCATGCGCCGCAACAGCGGATCAAAGGTGAAGCGCCGGAGCACCGTGTCATTGCGACGGTCTGCGACCGTGTCGACCCCGAGACGTCGAGCAAGGGTATCGAGGGCTGCTTCCATGGGGTCGCCATGGGCGACCCATTCACCGTCCGATTCGATGACGTACCCGGTTGAGCACCGTACGGCGGCGAGCGCAAGGGCTCCGACATCCTGCTTCGCGTCATCCGAAGACCACGCAAGGTCTGCGAGGGGCCCGTAGCCGCCACCGGCCACCGTGAGCGTCCCGTGCGGAACCCACACTTCGACGACACTCATCTGGTTCCGGGTGAGTGTGCCCGTCTTATCGGTGCAAATGAAGGTGGTGGAGCCGAGGGTCTCGACCGCTTCGAGATTGCGTACAAGCACGTGACGCTTCGCCATGAGTTCGGAGCTGCGCGCGAGCGAGAGCGTCACGGTTGGAAGGAGCGCCTCGGGAACGAGGGCGACGGCCACTCCGATCGCAAAGACGAATCCATCTTGGATCGAGCTTCCGATCAGCACTGAGATGGTGAGGAAGAGCGCGCCAACAGCAACTGCGATGGCCGCGGTCAACCGAACGACCCCGCGGAGCGCACGTGTCATGGGAGTGTCGGGCTTGGATGTGGATGCCGTTAGGTGAGCGATTCCGGCGAGCCTGGTGTTCTCTCCGACAGCCACGACCTGTGCATTGCACTCTCCCTCGACGACGAAGGTGCCTGCGAAAATCTGTTCTCCGGACGCTGCGCCTCCTGCCTCGCTCTCGCCCGTCAGGATTGACGAGTCGATGAGCAACCGATCTTGGGTGAGCACCCGCGAGTCGGCCGGAACATGGTCGCCGCTCTCTAAGAGCAGGAGATCATCGATGACGACGTCGCCCGCTTCGATTACCTGCCGGACCCCATCGCGTTTCAAGGTGACCTTGGCCGGCAGCAGATCCTGCAGCCGGTCAGCCGCACGATCGGCACGCGCCTGTTGAACCGTGGCAAAGGCCGCGTTGAGGAGGATCACCGCTGCAATGGCGATTGCCAGTTCGGGGAGTCGCGCGACAAGTGCGAGCGCGGCTGCGACCCACAACATCACCGCAAAGAAGTGGACCATTTCACCGAGCAGCCTCCGCAGGGGTGATGGTCTCCTCGGCGTCGGGAATGTGTTCGCCCCATCACGGAGGAGGCGCTCGGCGGCCTCGTTCGACGTCAAACCCCGGAGGTCGTTCGAACGGGTGATCACGGGGAGGCTGTCTACTCGTTGTCGGCGCGGATCTCGTCGAACCAACGCGCAGACATCGTCGCTGTGCGGGCACGTTCCAGGGCTGCGACGGTGTCGGTGGAGTACTGCGCGGCCTCGTCCAAGGCAAGTTCTGCCCGCTTCCACCCGGGGTTTCGCGGATCCGTCTCGTCCTCTTCGCCCGCGTGGTGAACCCCCAACTCCGCGGCACCGTGCCACTGCGCCAACCCGCCATAGACACTGGAGAGGAGCTGTTGCACGCGCCCCAGCGCGCTCATGATGTCGGGGCTGTCTGATGGTCTTGAGATTGCGCGGGCCGCGTCAGCAACCGCGTGAGCGCAGCGTTCCAGCTCCGCCAGCGCATCGGTGATCTCGTTGTTCGACATGGTGGCCTCCACGGTCGGTTATTCGTGTGTGTTCCCTTGGGCTGCGGCCTCCGCCGCTGCGATGGTCTTCACGGTTTTCGCGAAGGAGTCGGGATTGAGTGAGATTGAGTCGATGCCCCGCTGCACGAGGAACGCTGCGAAGTCCGGGTGATTGCTGGGCCCCTGCCCGCAGATCCCCACCTTGACGCCCGCGGTCTTCGCCTTTCCGATGAACTCCCCGATGAAACTCAAGACAGCCTCATCCCGTTCGTCGAAGAGATCTGCGAGGGCCTCCGAATCACGGTCAACGCCCAACACCAATTGGGTGAGATCATTCGAGCCGATCGAGAAACCGTCGAATCGCGCGGCAAACCGTTCGGCGAGAATCACGTTGGACGGAATCTCACACATCATGTAGATCTCCAGGCCGTTCTCGCCCCGGACGAGCTGGTTCTCTGCCATGACGGCCAGGACGTGGTCGGCTTCGGCGACGGTGCGACAGAACGGGACCATGACCACAACATTGCGGAATCCGATGTGTTCGCGCACCCGTCTCAACGCTTGGCATTCCAACTGAAAGCCGTCGCGATAACGGTCGCTGTAATAGCGGGAAGCCCCCCGAAACCCGAGCATCGGGTTCTCCTCGTGAAGCTCGAAGTCTCCTCCACCGAGCAACTTGGCGTACTCGTTCGACTTGAAGTCGCTCAGTCGCACAATGACGGGATGCGGGTGGTACGGCGCGGCAAGCTGCGCGATTCCGAGGGCAAGTCTCTCCACGAAGAACTGCGCGGGACTGGCATAATTGCTGGTCAACGCGCGGATCTGCTCTCGCTCGCCGTCGTTCGTGACCCGCTCGGGGTGAGCCAGTGCCATCGGGTGGATGTGGATCTCGTTCTCGATGATGAACTCCATTCGAGCCAGGCCCACCCCGGCAGCGGGAAGCCGCCACCATCGAAATGCTGCCGCGGGGGAGGCCAAGTTCACCATCACTGCGGTGCTCGTCGAGGGCAGGGTGGCGAGATCAATCGCCTCGGAATCGAAGGCGAGCGCCCCCTCGTAGACCCGGCCCTGATCGCCCTCCGCGCATGACAGTGTGATCGATTGGCCATCCGTGACCGCGGAGGTCGCGTCTCCTGTGCCGACTATGGCCGGGATGCCCAGCTCGCGGCTGATGATCGCTGCGTGACTGGTCGCGCCGCCCCGGTTGGTGATGATCCCTGCGGCCTTGGTCATGATCGGCACCCAGTCCGGATCTGTCATCTCGGTGATGAGGATCGCGCCGTCCCGAAAGCTGTCGATGTCCGCCGCGCTGGCGATCACGCAGGCTCGGCCGACGGCGATGTCCTCTCCAACCGCTGCGCCCGTGGCCAACAGCTTGCCCGACTCGGTGAGGTGATGCATCGTGAACTGGGTGTCGCTCCTGCGCGCCTGGACGGTCTCGGGTCTCGCCTGCACCAGAAAGAGCTCGCCTGACTGTCCGTCCTTCGCCCACTCCATATCCATCGGTTTGCCATAGTGCTTCTCGACCAGAACCGCCCAGCGAGCGAGAAGAATGATCTCGTGCTCAGAAAGAACAAATGATTGACGTTCAGCGTCAGACGTCTCGATCAGGCGCGTTCCTGACTCCCCAGCTGCTGCGTAGACCATTTTGCGCGCTTTGGCGCCGAGTGTCTTCTGAATGACTGGGCTGATCGAAGTGTCGTGCAGGAGCGGCTTGAAGAGCATGTACTTGTCCGGGTTGACCATGCCCTGCACGACGGTTTCCCCAAGCCCCCATGCCGCGCTGACGACGACGACCCGTGGGAACCCCGTTTCGGTGTCGATCGAGAACATCACGCCTGAGGCCCCGAGATCGGAGCGCACCATGCGCTGCACCCCGACAGACAACGCCGCATCAAGATGATCGAAGTTTTTCACTTCGCGGTAACTGATCGCCCTATCGGTGAAGAGTGACGCGTAGGAGCGGCGACAGGAATCGAGGAGTTCCCGCTCCCCGGTGACGTTCAGGAACGTCTCCTGTTGTCCGGCAAAGCTGGCATCGGGGAGGTCCTCCGCTGTTGCGCTACTGCGCACGGCGACGGTGGGGCTCTGCCCGTCTGAGCGTGGGGCGAGCGTTCGGTAGCCGGCCAGGATCGCCGACGCCACCTCCTCGAGCATGGCTGCGCGAATGGTTGCTCCTGCCTGCCTCAGGCTCGTCGTGCCACGGTGGTACGCCTCGATGCTCTCCGTGATCTGGCTTTCAAGAGCGTTCCTTTTCAGGAAGGCACGATACGCCGCCGCCGTCACGGCGAATCCTGCAGGAACGCGAATCCCTACACCCGTGAGGGAGCGAATCATCTCTCCGAGAGAGGCGTTCTTGCCACCGACCTCACCGATGTCCCCCATGCCGACGTGCTCGAAGCCTGCCACGTAGCGCTCGTCCAGCTCGTTCTCATCCACCGTCGCTCTTTTCGTCACGGGTCAGGGTGGCAGAGCCGCAACATACGATCTCGGGTCGCGGCTCGTGGCCTCTTGCGATCTTCCTCTGTCGCTCCGCTCAGTCCAGAGTCGTTGGTCCTGTGCTGTGGTCCGGCGGCCGCCGGGCCTATGCCCCGTCCAGTTCGAAATCGTGTGTCTCCCCGGGGGAGAGTGTGGCCTCACGGCCGTCCACGACGACCGTGATGGGAGTTACCCCGCCGCGCAAGCGCAGTCGAAGGCGCGTTGCGGACAGTTCAAGGCGAATCGGATGCTCGCGGTAGTGGATGCTGAACGCCACCGCGGTCAGCTCTTCTGGAAGAACGGGATGCAGCCACAATTTGTCGTCACGAACTTCGAGTCCGGTATAGCAGCGCATCACCATGTCCACAGATCCGGCCATGGCACCGAGGTGGATCCCCTCGTGCGTCGAGCCGCCCTGGATATCGTCCAGATCGCTCTCCAAGGCCTTGGTGAGGAAGTTCCAGGACTGTTCGCGGTCCCGCCTGGCCTGCAACCAGGAGTGCACGACGTTGCTGAGCGTCGAGCCGTGGGTGGAACGGGAACTGTAGAAGTCCACCGTGCGCACGATCGCCGCGGCGGGCAACGCGTACCCCATTCCTTCGAGTAGCTCACGCAGTTCTTCGGCGGAGAACAGGTACAGCAGCATGAGTACGTCCGCCTGTTTCGAAACGCGGTAGTTGTTCGTGCTGTCACCCTCTGCCGCCAAGATCAGATCCAGCCGGGCGATCGAACCGTACTGGCTGCGGTAGCGCTCCCAGTCGAGTTCGGCGAGGCGCTCGTAACCCTCGAACTGGCTGATGATGCCGTCATCGGTGAACGGCACTCGCAGTCGATGGCTGATGCGCTCCCACTGAGACACTTCATCCGGGTGCAGCCTGATCCTGTTCCACAGCGGGCGCGAGTAGCGGCCTTCCAGCAGAGACACCGTCTCGACGGCGCGGAGCAGCACCCACGCCGCCATGATGTTGGTGTAAGCATTGTTGCGCACGCCCATTCCGGCCGCGCCGGGGTAGCCGTCATGGAATTCGTCGGGGCCCATGACGCCGACGATGTCGTAGCGGTCGGCGGCCTCGTCGTGCACAGCCAGGCTGGCGAAGAAGCGAGCCACCTCCAGCATCAGCTCCCCGCCCTGACGCAGGAGGAAGGCGACGTCGCCGCTCGCCTGGTAGTACTGCCAGACACTGTAGGCGATCGCGAGCCCGACATGGCGCTGCAGACGGGAGTTGTCGGGCATCCAGGTCATTGTGCGTGTGTTGAAGAGCTCGCGTGGTGTGACATCGGATCCGTCCATGCCGCTCTGCCACGGGAACATCGCGCCGTCGAGCCCGGCTGCGCTCGCTGCGGCCCGAGCCTCCTTCAGCCTTCGATACCGATAGCCGAGCAATGAGCGGCTGAGTTCGGGCCGACGGAGGGTCAGTATCGGATAGACGAAGAGTTCGTCCCAGAAAATGTGTCCCTGGTATCCCTCGCCGTGCAACCCGCGCGCCGGTACGCCGGCGTCGAGCTCTTCATCGACCGACGCAAGCGTCTGGAGCACGTGGAACGTGTTGACGTTCAGCGCGAGCGATGCCCGCGCGGCGGTCTGCATGCGCACGGCGAACTCGTCCCAGAGGATCTGCCACTCGCGCTCGTGCGCCGCCAGCAGTGCCACGGGTGCGGCCAGCCGTCGCATCCACGTCACCACGGCATCGCGAGGCGACGGAATGGCCCGGTCGCGTGAGGTGCTCACAACGACGACCTTCTCCACTCTGAGCGGCGTTCCGGGCTCAAGGCGCACCGTGAATTGCTGTGCGATCTGGCCCGCACCCATCCGGAGCAAACGTCGTTTCGGGTGAAGCAGTTCGTCGCCGGCGAATACCTGTGTCCTGGCCGCCAGCGCGATATGAACTCTGGACTGGTTCGTCTCGACCTCGAGCACGACGGTCTCCGAATCGACTTCCTCCGCCGAACGGGGGAGGAGATGTGTGCCGAAGATCTGGAGATCGGCAACCACATTTCGGTTCGCGACGTGTCCGTCGAGGCCGGAGCGCACGGTCAGATCCCCCGACCAGTCTTCGGCGGTGAAAGTCGTTTCCAACACCGCAACGTGCGGGTCTGCCTGCGAGACGAAACGGCGGGTCGTGACGGAGGTCGTTCGCCCGGCATCATCACGGATGCGGACGACGCGCGTCAGCAGCGCACGGCGGAGATCAAGCTCCTGTTGATAGTCAAGCAGGCCGGGGTTGTCGGGACGGAACCAACCCCCATCCGCCACCGCAAACCACAGTTGCAGCCAGTTGGGGGCATTCACCATGTGCTCGGTTTCGACCAGCTCGGTGCCCCGAGCGGTGCCGACCCTGTTGTACACCCCGGCGAAATAGCTGCCGGGGTAATGCACCGAGTCGGCGTCAGTCTCCGGATTGGCGCCCCTGCTGCTCCAGTATCCGTTCCCCAGGGTGCAGAGCGCCTCGCGCGTGCCCTCAAGCGGCGGGTCGAAGCCGTCAAATCGCAGGAACCACGGGTCGCCATCACCGCTCGCGTGCAGGCCAGCCGGTCCGCGCTCAAGATCGTCGAGATCCAATTCGGCCAGGTCTGAAACCACCAGGTCCGCACCGGCGGCCCGCAGCCGGTCCCCGAAGGTGGTGCGGTCCAAGCCGATCACCAGGCCAAATCCACCTCGGCTCGCCGCAGTCACCCCAGACTCTGCGTCTTCGATGACGACGGCCCGCTCCGGCTCAACACGGAGGCGCCGCGCGGCCTCGAGGAAGATGTCCGGAGACGGTTTGCCGTTGAGGTGCATCGTGCGGGCATCGTTCCCGTCGACGCGCACATCGAAGAGCTCTGCGACCGCGGCTGCAGCCAGCACGTGAGTGGCATTGCGGCTGGACGTCACCACGGCGGTGGCGATGCCGCGTTCGCGGAGCAGGCGGATCAACTCGATGCTGCCGGGAACCGTCATCACGCCGTCGTCGAGCAACCGTTCGAAGATGTTCTGTTTGCGTTCGGCGATGGCGGCAATTGTGGGGCCACCAGGGCCCTGTGGGATCGTCTCGGGAAGGGTGATGCCACGGGAAGCGAGGAAACGTCGGATGCCGTCCTCGCGGAGTCGGCCGTCAATGAAGCGCCGGTAATCGGCGGCTGGATCGTATGGATCGCTCGGCTGCGCAGAAAGCCCGGGGAGTACTTCGTCGAAGAGTGTTTTCCACGCGCGCGCGTGCAGGGACGCAGTGTCAGTGACCACACCATCCATGTCGAAGATCACAGCGTCGTAAGCGCCAGCACCGGCGGTAGGGTTCAGCGGTGCACCCGCAGCAGCGGCCGTCATGGCCTGACGCTGAACCCGGCCGGCGCTCGTGCGGCGGGCCGGTCGATGGAGACGACGAGTGAGCCCGATGCGGCTCCGGAACGAAGTGCGGCGACCGCTTCACCGGTGCGGGCGAACGAGTACTGGGTGACCGTCGGATGCAGGCCGAGCGTGCGGGAAAGCCGGAGGAAGGCAGCGCCGTCCGCGCGGGTGCTCGCCGTCACAGTGCGAAGGTCTCGCTCGCCGAAGAGATCCCGGGTGTAGTCCATTGGCGGGATGTCGGACATGTGGATGCCGGCCAGCACGACTGTTCCTCCGCGCACGACGGACTGGAGTGCGAGCGGCACAAGCTCCCCGGCCGGTGCGAACACGATTGCGGAGTCCAATGGAATCGGCGGTGTCGCGGTGGCGTCGCCGACAAATACCGCTCCCAGACGGCGCGCAAGATCACGGTTGGACCGCCCGCGCGTCATCGCGGCAACTTCGGCCCCCGCGGACAACGCCAGCTGCGCGGTGATGTGGGCGCTGGATCCGAATCCATAGATGCCCAGCCGCCCACCGGGTGGGAGATTCGCTCGGGCGAGCGCCCGATAGCCGATGATGCCCGCACACAGCAGCGGCGCGACCGCAACCGGGTCGGCATCCGCAGGCAATGGGTAGGCGAAGCCCTCGGGGACCGTCGCATACTCGGCGAACCCTCCGTC
>CAZZNX010000027.1:8630-8879 GCA_964655795.1 uncultured Leifsonia sp.
GGCCCTCCAGGCACCAGCGACAAAGCCCGCAGCTGTGCCGCAACCACGCGACTCCGACGTGGTCTCCCACACGAAGTCGGCGCACATCCTCACCGATGTGTGTGACGATGCCGACGATCTGGTGCCCGGGTACGACGCCATGACGATGCACCGGGAGCTCCTGATCGATCACATGGAGATCGGTCCGACAGACGCCACAGGCCCAGACCTCGATGAGGACCTCGTCTGCTGCGGGCTCCGGAATGGGGC
>CAZZNX010000027.1:8889-9959 GCA_964655795.1 uncultured Leifsonia sp.
TTCCGTCGCTTCGAGTTCGCCCGCTCTCGTCGTCGTCGCCCAGACTTTCATCGTCGCCATCAGCCTTCCTCGCTGGATCTGCCCCGACCGAGAATGCACTCCCAGTCAAAGCGTCGCGCATCTGAAACGGACAGAGTCGAAGGTCCCACTCGCGGGCCGTCGCCACCATGAGAGTGATCGTTGTCTGGCGCTGGATAGGACTTTCGGCACTGCTCGCGGGCACTGACGGATGGAACGATTCCGACATGGATACTTCTGAACGTGACGGCCACGGAGAGCGGATCGCCAGCGACGATGGTTCCGAGACGCGCGAGATGACTCACATCGAGTGCTGGACGATTCTGGGTGAGACGGGAATCGGCCATCTTGCCCTTCGCGCAGAACCGGTCGGTGTCGACGTATTGCCGATCAACTATTTGATCTCCCACCGTCAGCTCTTCTTGAGGAGCGCGCGCGGCACGAAGGTGGAGGACATCGTGCTGCACCCGCACGTCGCCGTTCAAGTCGAACGTTTGACGGACGGAGCGTGGCACAGCGTCGTGCTGAAGGGCGAAGCCGTGCGCATCACGGACGAGGCCGAGATCGAACGAGCCGGGGTTCGAGACCTCGTTCCGGCGCAGACTGGCGAGAAGTCCACCTTCTTCCGGATCATCCCGGACTCGATCACGGGACGTACCTTCCCCGCGCGCTGACATTGGCGTCCGATCTCCACGAGCCGCGCATCCTCAGGCTGGGATCATTCGCCAGTGGTGATCGCAATCTTCCTCGGCGTTGGCAACTCGGCGAAGGGGATCGTCACCGTGAGCACGCCGTTGGAGAAAGCGGCCTTGATCTTGCCGACATCTGCCTGTTCGGGAAGCGCAACGCGACGGTAGAAGCTACTGCTGCTCTCGCGCACGACATACTTCTTCTTCTCGTCTTCCGTGCGCTCGCGCCTCTCCGCCTGAATGACGAGTGCACCTTGATCGACGTCAACCGTGATGTCCTTCTCACTGAACTGCGGAAGATGAGCCTCGACCGTCAGCGTGTTGTCGTCCTCGGTGTAGATATCGGTTGTCGGGCGCCGGGCA
>CAZZNX010000027.1:9978-18381 GCA_964655795.1 uncultured Leifsonia sp.
GAAGAACCCATCCTCGAAGAATCGCTTCTGCAGGTCGCTCAACTCTGCAAAAGGATCGAAGCGGACAAGATTGCGTGCCATGATCTCAGCTCCTTCATTCTGGTTATCGACCTGTGCTCGACAGGCTGGTTATCGACCTGTGCTCGACAGGTCGCACGCGACGTTACGCCGGCACATCACGATCGGGGAGGGGCTTTGGTCCCTCCCGTGATCCCGTGTGGGACTTAAGCCACTGCCATCTGCGCCCCGGTGCGCGCACAGTTGAACGCGACAGAGGAGCTGGGATGGATTCGGATACTGCGCCCACCGCTTCCCGTGGTTCGGGAAGCCTGGCACTGCTGGGTGACCAATTCCTCGGCAACGCCGTGGCCTCGGAGTGGTCTAGGCAGGTAGAGATCGTGGACCTGCGGGATCACCAACTCGGGAGGTCAGGCTCAGTCGAGGTCTTTGCGCGCCTGACTCAAGCGGACCCCACGATGATTCTCCTCACGGTTTGCGCGGCACAGAATGCTGCCGGAATCATTGATCTCACGTCCGTCGAGCGCACAGTCAATGCGGTCGAGGGGCTGATGGTTCGTCTTCGCGAGGCATTCCCGGATGCGGCCATGATCATCCAGTCAATTCCGCCAGCGCAATCAGCTGGGTCCGCACAGAGTGGGCCCGCACCGATCAAAGACATGAATCGACACATCCGACAGTTCTGTGCGGCGGTGGACGCAACGTACCTGGATCTGTGGCAGGAGTTCGCCGAAGACGACGGTGTGATGAAAGCACGCTGCACCGACGATGGCGTCACGCTCAACCCAACTGGCAGAGAAGCGTGGATCGATCTCGTCAATCGCAGTGGCGTGTTCAGCATCGCCGACCACATTGCGAGTGCTCCGTCGCCGCCGGGCGCAGCGCTGGCCGAGGGACCTTAGGCACTGTCGCACGCCTTGTGCGCCATGAAGGGTGTGAAGAAGGACAAGGGTGCTGGGAGGTACGCGGATGCGACGGAAAGCGGTGGTCGTCTGGTCCGGCTCGGCGACGGCTTGGCACGCAATGGACTGGGCGGTGACATGGTGGGGTGCGGACGAGGTTGCGCTGCTTCACGTCGCAGATTGGGAGGAGCCCGACACGGATCTCCTCCCCGCCGACGGTACTCGAACTCGGATCGGCGATGAGATCGAAAGAGCGAGAAGCCAGTTCCCCAGTGTTGCCTTCTCCGCTGAGATTGCGCAAGCTGCTCCGCTCGCCGCCGTAGTGGCGCACACCGCCGCGGGGCAGCTTCTCGTCTTCGGCATCGCGCCGATGACGCAGCGAGAATCTCACCTCCGGTGGTCGATCCAGACGCGTGTGGCGGCAATCGCTCATGGGCCAGTCGTCCTCGTCCCGCCCCCAGCGGACGCGAACGAGGAAACTCGCCGTAGCGCCGAGATCGTCGTCGGAATCGACGGGTCGCGTGGCGAAGAGGTGCTCATCCGGACAGCCGCCGAAGAAGCCCAGCGCAGCGGAAGTCGTTTGCGCCTTGTGCACGCGTGGTCTGTGCCCAGTATGTGGGAGGCAGAGGAGAGTTTGGATGACGACGTGCTCATCCGGCTCGAGTCGAGTCACCGGGCGCTGTTGGACGAAACCGTCCGCGCGGTCGGCATCCGGTACCCAGCGATTCATGTCGCGGGAACTCTGACGCAAGGCGAAGCATCGGAGGCAATCATCTCGGCGTCTCTCGGCGCAGCGCTGGTTGTGGTTGGCAGGCATCGTCTGGAGCGATATGAACGACTGTTCCTCGGATCGGTCAGCCATAGCGTGCTCCTGAGCATCTCGGCGCCGACACTGGTGCTGCCGTTGACGGACTCTGCGTGACTGCAGAGGGTTTCGAGTCTCACAGGAAGCGAGGGTGAACGAATGTCCGGAGAAACGGTCGTTGGTTGGAATGGTTCTGCTCCGGCAGGCAACGCCGCAGACTGGGCGCTTGAGCGCGCCGCTCGGGCGGAGCAGCCGCTCAGAATTGTCCAGGTCGTGTCGAACCTCGAAGCTGAACAAGATCCAGGACTCGTTGATGCCACGACTCGCGCACTCGATGATGAGAAGGCGAGGCTTCAGCTCCGGCAGCCAGGCGCAGACATACGCTGTGATGTGGTGATCGGGGACGCCGCCGAACAACTGCGCGCGCTCTCCGCTCCTTCCCGGCTTCTCGTGATCGGAACCGACGAACGGCTCCGACCGAAGCGAACGTCGGGGTGGTCGATCGGAGCGCGGCTGGCATCGTCCTGCCCAGGAGCGGTCGCTGTTGTGCCCCTGGAGGAAGCGGAGGCAGAACGGCATGGCATTGTGGCAGGGGTCGAGATGAGTGAGCGCGACAGTGCGACCGTCTCCTTTGCGGCGCGGGAAGCGATCATGAGCGGTCAGACGCTTCATCTCGTGCATGCATGGCGGCGACCGTCGCCCTTCGCGGTGAAGGGTCAGAACCCGGACTACTCGTCATGGCTGGAGGAGGACCACCGAAAGGAACTGGCGGCCGTCGGGGATCGCGTTGCACGGGAGTTTCCCGAGGCTTCGATTCAGCTTCATCTGTCGGAAGGAAGCGCATCTACCGCCCTGCATGGCTTTGCCTCCTCGGCGACGGCACTGGTGGTCGGCACGCGCGGCCGCGGTCCCATTCGGCGCATCCTGCTGGGATCGACCAGTCATGCGCTTCTGCTGTATATCGATGCCCCCACCATCATCGTTCCGCGAAGCGCGATCGGGTGACAGCGGGCCGGCGTAGCGGCTCCGCGCTCGGCACTCTGGGATCGAGGGACGTTCGGCCCTGCTGCGTGCCTGCCTGGGCACGGAGTCTCAATACATGAACGTCGAAGAGATCCCCGTGGAATCCACGATGGCTGGGCAGCGATCCGACGCCACGCGATCACCGGTAGTGGTCGGGGTGGACGGATCGCTGGAGTCAGCCGCTGCACTGCATCAGGCGCGCGGACTTGCCCGCATCCTGGACGCACCGCTGGAGATCCTCTGGGCATGGCACATCCCGTCAATGTCTTACGCGGGATACCCCGCCGCCATCGACTGGTCACCGAGCGATGACGCGCGTCGCGCACTCGACGCAGCGGTGCGCAACGAGTTCGGCGATCAGCTGCCACCGGGTGTCATGGCGAGGACCAAGACTGGCGCCGCAGCTTCGGTGCTGCTCCATGCTGCGGCGCGAGGGCGACTTCTCGTCGTCGGTGGGCGGGGCCACGGGGGATTCACCGGACTGCTCCTCGGTTCTGTGAGCGAGGCCTGTGCCCGACACGCCGCATGCCCAGTGCTGGTCGTTCGCGACGCGGTGGACGCCGACGAGCTAGAGGACGACACAGCCGACGATCGACCGATCATCGCGGGCGTCGATGGGTCCGAGCACTCAATCGAGGCTCTGCGAATTGCGGCGGAGCTGGCTCGCCGAATCGGCGCCCCATTGCAGGTGATCCTGGCGTGGCATGAGCCACTACTTTTCGGGGGCGGACTCATGCCGGAGCTGTCGTGGTCTCCCTCTGACGACGCGGAGAGCGCGCTCACACAGTGTGTGCTCGACGCGTTCGGGTCAGACAGACCCCCGCGAATGACGGCTGAAACACGACACGGTCGCCCGGCCGAAGTGCTGAACGAAGCAGCCGTTGAGGCGCGACTGCTGGTGGTCGGATCGCGCGGGCGGGGAGGATTCGCCAGTCTCCTGCTGGGGTCAGTCGCCGAAGCGTGTGTGAGACACTCCTCATCGTCGGTCCTGGTCGTCCACGGTGACGCGGACGACTTCATCGACCACTGAGTGATTGCCTGAGTCTGGGCACATCGGCCAGCGGAAGCTACACTGCGGAAGAGAGGCCTCCGTCTACAGAGGCTCGATCGGACCGGCAATGGCTGAAGACGACGAGGTCACATTCCCTGATTCGGCGCGGGGAGAGCTCGACCGCGCACTCGAGGAGCTGGTCGAGCGGGCGAACGATGTCATGAAGACGCAGAGCCAGCTCCGTGCCCTGCTGCAGGCCAATCAGGGCCTGGTCGCCCACCTTGACCTCCCGACCGTTCTGCGCACCATCGTGGATGCCGCCGTCGAACTCGTCAACGCTCAGTATGGCGCGCTGGGGGTTGTGGCCCACAGCGGAGGCTTGGAACAGTTCATCCACGTCGGGATGACGCCTCGTCAGGTGCGGACAATTGGCCATCTGCCCGAGGGTCACGGCCTTCTCGGTGCATTGATCGATGACCCTCATGCGATCAGGCTGCTCCGGATCGGCGATGATGCCCGTTCGGTTGGTTTCCCCGCGGGGCATCCGCCGATGGAATCCTTCCTCGGAGTTCCGATACGAGTGCGTGACACCGTCTATGGCAATCTCTACATGACGAATCATCGTGATGGTTCAGCGAGGGGGATGAGCAGCTGTTGACGGCGCTCGCTGCGACTGCGGGCATTGTCATCGACAATGCCCGACTCTTCGCCGAGGTCGAGGCCAGAAACGCATGGAACGTCGCAGCGGGCGAGGTGACCCAGGCGTTCCTCTCGGGCGAGCCGCTGGACGCTTTGCGCGATCTCGTCTCGCGCGTGGAACAGCTGTCGGCGCCCACGCTCGTATGCATCTTCGCCAGCGAGAACGATTCCGACGTTGCAGAGGTTGTCGCGGCCAGTGGCCACGGCGCCAGCACACTGCAGGGAACGCTTCAACCGCTGGACAGCCAGCTTCGCGGCGGCGACTCGGGTGGTTCGGTCGCCTTCATGGTGGAGCGAGTCAGTGGCGAGTGGTGCCGGGCGGGCGGACTGACAGCGGGGCCGGCATTGATCGCGCCACTGGCCATCAATGAACGACAGAGGATGCTGCTCGTCGCCACCAGGGACGCCGACTCTCCGTCGTACACGTCCTTTGATCTGGAGCGAGTCGCCTCAATCGCATCGCGGTCGGCGATCGGTCTCAGGCTTGCGACTGCGCGCCGCGACCATCAGCGCATGGTCCGGCTTGAAGACCGTTCCCGGATTGCGCGAAATCTCCATGATCATGTCATCCAGCAGCTTTTTGCAGCCGGCCTTGAACTTCAGATTCTCCAGGCGAGCGTTGATTCCGACAATGCGCGCCGCATCGACACGATTGTCTCGTTGCTGGACGACGCGATTGCTCAAATCCGCACCGTAGTGCTCGCGCTCTCCGAGCGACGTGGAGCACATGTCGGCGTTCGGCAACGAATCATCGACGTAGCCGACCAGCTGGGCGATGCGCTCGCGCAGCCCGCAAGCCTTGCGTTCTCTGGGCCCGTCGACCTCGTTGTGGATGCCGAGCTCGCGGATGACGTCGTAGCCTTTGTCCGAGAGAGCTTGAGCAACGTGGTGCGGCACGCCCACGCGACATCCACCTCAATTGTCATCTCGGCTTCCTTCGACACGCTCACCGTTGTCGTCGAAGACGACGGTATCGGGATTGGCCGAGCCACTCGCCGCAGTGGGCTCCAGAACGGTGCCGAGCGAGCCGAGCAATACGGGGGCACCTTGGTGATCGAGTCGGGCGCGGAAGGAACACGGCTCTGCTGGTCTGTTCCGATCGAGACGGAGGCATGATCGATGGAGGACGCTGACATCCGGGTGTTCTTGGTCGATGACCATGAGGTTGTGCGACGCGGTGTCGCCGCTCTGCTCGATGCGGAGCCTGGCATAGAAATCGTGGGTGAGGCATCGACCGCGCGCGAGGCGCGAGGACGAATTGCGGCCACGCGCCCAGACGTCGCCGTTATCGATGTGCGACTTCCCGACGGGAGCGGCATCGATGTCTGCCGGTCTCTCAAACAATCTCAGCCGATGATCAAATGTCTGATCCTCACCGCTTTCGACGACGACGAGGCGGTCCGTGCTGCTGTCATGGCCGGGGCCTCTGGCTATGTGACCAAGGACATCCAAGCGCGGAGACTCGTCTCAGCGGTCCAGGCTGTGGCCGCAGGACGGCAGCTCATCGATCTTCGCCTGAAGGAGAAGGTCGTCGCGCAGCTCAAACACTCCCGAGAGGATGACACATTCGACTCCCTCGGACTGCGCGAGCACCAGATTGTGGCCCTGATCGCAGATGGTCTGACCAATCGCGAGATCGCCGAACAGATTGGGCTCGCCGAGAAGACAGTCAAGAACTATGTGAGTTCGCTGCTGTCCAAGCTGGGTTTGGAACACCGCACGCAAGCCGCCATCATGCATCTGAAACACACGCAATCACTGGACGAGACAGCTGGGACGGCGCGAGAGCCCGGGCCCACTCGAGCAGTGCACTGAGCCAGGAAATCACTGAACCCGCAGCGATCCGGGATCTCGCCCACCAATCGTCGTCAGGTCGACGCTCTCACCCATGTCCGGCACGCGTGCCTCCCACCCAAGCTCACGCTTGATCTGCAGTCGCAAGCTGTCTGAGGCTTCAGGCTCGCCGTGAGTGACAAAGGTTGACTGAGGTGGTGCAGAGGCGCTCCGTAGCCACGCCAGGATCTGCGTGCTGTCGGCATGTGCCGACATGCTCTCAAGTACGACGACCTCCGCCCGAATGGGCACATCCTGACCATAGATGCGCAGGAGTCGTTCCCCCCGCTGCAGAGCGGCTCCTCGTGTGCCGCCGGCTTGGAATCCTGTCAACACGATCGCGTTCGATGGATCTGAGCCGTAGGCCATGATGTGGTGCAGCACGCGTCCACCCTCCAGCATTCCGCTGGCGGAGATGATGATCGCCGGGCCCCCTCGCAGATTGAGGAGTTTGGAGTCATCGACGCTCCTGACGAGCGTGGCCAGGTCGTACATCGACCGGAACTCGCGTGCGGAAACACGATGCTCTTGCGGGTAGCGCTCGTAGATCTCGGCTGCGCTGACGGCCATCGGGCTGTTCAGGAACACCGGGATGTCGGGGATCTCCCCTTTCTCTCGCAACCTCGAGAGGTGGAGGAGGAGCGTTTCCGCTCGTCCCACCGCAAACGCAGGAAGGATAACGACGCCGCCTTTTCTGCAGACTCGCCGAATGACCTCGCCGAGTTGCGTGGTCGGATCCTCATGCGGATGCTTCCGGTTGCCGTAGGTGGACTCAGTCACGAGAACATCGGTCTGCTCCAGTGGGCGAGGTGGCATCATGAGCGGGTCATCGGCGCGTCCCAGATCACCGGTGAAATGCACATGAGTGCCGCTGCTCTCGACGTGGACTTGTGCGGCGCCGAGAATGTGGCCGGCGGGGACGAAGCGCAGAACCGTTTGGTCACCGAGTCTGATGCGTTCATCGAAGGGGTGCGCGACAAAGCGATCGAGCGCGGCGAGAGCATCCGCCTCCGTGTAGAGAGCGCGAGGATGCTCGTGCCGTGAAGTGTGGTGGCGGAATGCGTACCGCGTTTGCTCTTCAAGAAGGCGCCCGCTATCTGTCAAGATCAGCTTGCTGAGTTCGACGGTTCCACGCGTGGCATGGATGGCTCCCCGGAATCCATCGCGCACGAGAGCCGGAAGGTAGCCAGTGTGGTCGAGGTGTGCGTGAGTCACAACAACGGCGCTGATGGAGGCGGGGTCGACCGGAAAGCGGCGCCAGTTTCTCTCCCGAAGCGCCTTGTACCCCTGGAAGAGCCCGCAGTCAACGAGCACGGTTCCGGCGGGTGTCTCGAGCAGGTATCGGGAGCCTGTGACGGTATCGGTCGCACCGAGAAAGCGCAGCGTCGTGGTCATCGTGTGCCTCCTGAATCGCGTCCCTGCCTAGGTTGCGCCGGCCCGGGAAGGCTTTCAAGGGGCGAAAGACCCGATGTGCTGCGTTTCATGGTCCTTGTCATGGGACCAAAGGCACTACGTATGCCGGCGTGAACAGCCGAAGCTTCTAGTAGGCGATTCGCGCTTGCACAGGCGAAGGAATGCACAGGGAGAAGAACATGAACACCACCGTGAGAAGTGACGTGGAGATCCAAGCCGCGGTGCAGGATGAACTCGATTGGACACCGGAGGTTAATGCCCCGCGGATCGGCGTGGCTGTCGAGGGCGGCACAGTCGCCATCTCGGGAGAAGTGGAGAGCTTCCCGGAGAAGCTCGCAGCCAAGCGCGCAGTGCTTCGTGTTGCCGGGGTGAACACTCTCATCGACAATCTCACAGTCCACCCCACGTCCGCACTCACTCTCTCTGAGACGGATATCGCGCAGGAAGTGCGGCACGCGCTGAACGCCGCCAGCAACATTCCAGAGGGGGTGGACGCCGAAGTGAGCGGTCACGCAGTCGTCCTCACCGGGGAGGTCCAGTGGGACTACCAGCGCGAGGCTGCACGCCGCGCCGTGCAGTATCTGCACGGCGTGCATTCCGTTGAGAGCCGAATCACATTGGCAGCTCGCCCCACCGCTGCTGACGCCACCCATTGTGGTACTCCGAAAAAAATACCCATTATTTTTATTAGCACTATCCCTCGCAGTCCCACCACTTCT
>CAZZNX010000027.1:18391-31656 GCA_964655795.1 uncultured Leifsonia sp.
AACGCCCTGCTGGATGCAAACACGATTAGGGCATCCATAACCGGGAACAAGGTGACCCTGACGGGCTCCGTCCACTCCTGGGCCGAGAAACTGCAGGCGAGCAAGGCGGTCTGGGCTTCGCCGCATGTGACAGAAGTCGAGAACCGCATCATCGTGAAGGCGTAGGTGTCTCTCGTGTGGCCGGAGCGGTGCTGCGAATCGCGAAGGTGAAGCGTCCGAGAATGAGCGAGTCCATACTCGTGGGTGTTGATGGGTCCGCACAGAGTCGTGCCGCGCTCAGCTGGAGCATGAGACGGGCCCATGAGACCGGTGCGCATGTACTTCTGCTTCACGTGACCGATGTCCAGTGGGCGTGGGCAGGAGCCGGCACCAGTGCTCGACGGGAGCTTGAGGCAGTGAAACTGCTTGAGGATGAAACTGAGTATGCGCGAGCATCATGGCCGTCCGTGTCGGTGGACGCCGAGCTACGGCATGGGGGCGTCGTGCAGGAGCTTGTCAAAGCCTCGGAAGAGGTGGAGCTTTCGGTGACCGGTAGCCACCCTCCGCGATTTCTCAATGGGAGCATCTTCGGGTCGAGGAGTGTGGCGTTTGGGGCCACGACTCGTTCGTCAGTCGCGGTGATACCGCAACGAACGCAAGCCGAAGCAAGCGGAATCATCGTGGGCATCGACAACACGCCCGCCGGCCTGACGGCAATTCGCTACCCCGCGAGAGAAGCGGAGCGCTCGGGCGAGATGCTGACGTTGCTTCGCGCGTTCAGCGCCCCGAGGGCGGGGAGCGCCGGGGCAGAATCAACGAGCGAAGAACTGTTGCGGGCAGAGTCGCTCGCGCACCGGATGCTGGCGGAAGCCGAAGAGGTCGTGGGACGAGAGTGTCCAGGGTTGCGGGTCAGGACATGCGCCACACGCGGCCCGATTCCGGAGGTGCTGCTCCGGGCCTCGGAGCGGGCGAGCCTACTCGTGATGGGTGGTGTCGACCAGGGGAGATTCGGAACTGGATCAATGGGTCAGAACATTCACGACGTCTTGACCAATGCAGTCGCACCAACGATTGTCGCGCGCGAGAGGAGGCCGCAATGAGAGCCGTCATCGTCGTCGAAACGATGTTCGGGAGCACGCTGAGAATTGCGATTTCCATTGCCAACGGTTTGAGCGGATTCGGCCACACGGAAATCGGACGCATCGGGTCCCTCCCGCCGAGCCTGCTCAACTCGGTCGACCTGCTCGTAGCAGGCGGCCCGACACATGCCCACGGGCTGAGTACCGCGGACTCACGGATGAACGCAGCGATTCTTGCAACTGACCCGTACTTGGCGCTTCGCCTCGAGGGGGCAGAATCCGGGGCCGAAGCGAGCGGCAGTGGAAGTATCGGAGTGCGCGAGTGGATGGACTCTCTGGGCGCTTCAGAACTTCCGCGATTCCACGCGGCGTTCGACACCAGGCTGAAGGGGTTGCGCATACTCACTGGCGCCGCATCTGTGCTCATCGATCATCGTCTCCAGGAGCTCGGCTCGACAGCGGCGGTGCCGCCCATGAGTTTCCTCGTCGGCCCGGACCACAAGCTGCTGGACGGTGAGATAGCACGCGCAGAAGAGTGGGGACAGACGTCGGGGCGCACCGTCACGCAGCTGCTGCGCGCGAGATCCAGCTAGCGGAGGGTGGAGCTATGCAAGCGATCGTTGTGTGGACGGGGAGCTTGAGCGTGCGGCGGACTGGGCCCAGACCCTGATGCGGTGACGCGAGACCGACAAGCAAGAGGAGATGGTCAGAGGATGTCCAACGACGAAGAACCGATCAAGGTACTCACCAGTGACGAAGCATGGGGCTTCTTGAGCAATCACACGATTGGACGGCTCGCGGTCAGCGTTGCGGGTCAGCCAGATATCTTCCCGATCAACTATTACGCCGATGGCCGCACGGTTGTCTTTCGAACAGCTCCGGGGAACAAGCTCCTTGAGGTGACCATCAACAGCGCCGTGGCGCTCGAAGTCGACGTCTACAACACTCACGAGGCGTGGAGCGTGGTGCTGAAAGGCACAGCCACGGCAATCGAGAAGCAGGCTGAAATCTATGCGGCAGAGAACCTCCCGCTGAAGTCATGGGTGCCGACCGTGAAACCGGTGTTCGTCCGCATCGCACCCTCGGAGATCCACGGCAGGCATTTCACCCTCGGGCCAGAGCCGGATCCAAGCGACGTGTGAGAGTCACTCAGGTGGTTGGCCGTCATCCTGCATTGGAGACGCTAGCGTCGGCGCCGTCTCGACGTCCAGAGCAGGTAGGCCGTCAGAGATCCCACCCCGGTCGCCCCGGCGGTGAGAAGTGTGCTCTGCCACGCCTGCCATTTCTTCTCTCCGGCGACCAGATTGCCGACGCCGTTGATGAGCGCTGCGGCGATGAGGCCGGCCACGAGGCGATCGCCGATGCGCTCAGTTCGCGTCACAAGCGGTTCCAGTTCTGCAGCCCGGAGGTGGACCTCCACCCCGGAGCGATCGGCTCGTTCGAGGATCCGCCGCAACCGAGTCGGCAGCTCGACGATCAACGCGCTTGTGTCAGCCGAGGCCCGCAACATTCGCTCTGACATGGCGGCGAACGACAGGCGCTTCTTCACGAGGAGGCGAACGTAGGGGGTGAGAACGCCCATCATGTCGTAGTCGGGATCCAGTTGCACGCCGATGCCCTCGATGATGACCAGCACTTTGAAGATCAGCACAACCTCGCGCGGCAGCTGCATGCGCTGCTCGCGCACGATTCCGAGTAGCTCGGCCGCGAGGTGTGCGAAGCTCAGCTCGCTCAGCGACTTACCGCTGTAGTCGGCGATGAAGGACGCGAGCTTCTCCCGGAGTCGGTCACGATCGCCCGTCCCCGAGGTCACGGAGAGGTCAGTGAGGGCGTCGGCGAGGCCCTCTGGCTGTCGCCGGGTGAACGCGATCAGGAAGTCCACGAAACGGTTCCGCAGTTCTTCGTCGATCTCACCGACCATGCCGAAGTCGATCAGCGCGAGGGAGCCGTCGGGCTGTACAAAGAGGTTGCCCGGGTGCGGGTCTGCATGGAAGAAGCCATCTTCGAAGATCATCCCCAGCATGAGCCGTGCCCCCGACTTGGCTAGTTCCGAGCGGTTGATCGCGGCGGCGTCGAGGGCGCCGACGTCGGTGATCCGGATCCCCGAGACCCGTTCCATCGTGAGCACTCGAGAAGTCGTCGTCTCCCAGAAGATCCGCGGGATAGCCACGCCGGGCCTATCGGCGAGGTTTGCCGTGAACCGTTCCGCGTTCCGCCCCTCCTGCAGATAGTCAAGCTCGGCCCGAAGCGTGCTCGAGAACTCCTGCACCAGGCCATGCACGTTGTAGCTTCGCGCAGTCTCCCAGAACCGGTCGGCGCGATCTGCGAGGTTCTGCAGGATCTCGAGGTCCTCGTTGACCATCCTCACGGCACCCGGCCGGCGCACCTTGACGATGACGGCAGTGCCGTCTGCCAGACGGGCGGCGTGGGCTTGTCCAATGGACGCCGACGCAACGGGGGACTCGTCGAACTCGGCAAACACCGCCTCGGGACCAACACCGAACTCGGCCTCGAAGACCTCGATGATCGCCTCTGCGGCGACGGGCGGTGCGGCATCCTGCAGCTTCGACAACTCAGCAATGTACTCCGGCGGCAACACGTCCGGTCGGGTGGAGAGCAGCTGGCCGAGCTTCACAAACGTTGGCCCGAGTTCCTCCAACGCCAACCGGAGTCGTTCGGGCGCCGAGTGCGCGAGGGTGGGCTGGCTGCGACGACTCGGTAGCCATCGAGCAATTCCGACTGCGGATGCCAGGGAGTCCAGCCCGTGCCGGGCTAGCGTCTCCGCGATCTCCTGGAAACGGCTGGATGTGGCTTTCATGGCTGACCGCTTCCGTGCTCAGGCGTCGCCGTAACCGTATCCCACCAGTCCAGAACCCGGAGGGCGCGCATGGTCGCCAAGCGGCTGGGCCCCGGCTCTTCGAGCCTGAACCAGTATCGGCCTGGATACGGCCGTTGGACCGGCCATGTCCAATCCGGTCGCCGCCGTGCGCGAACCACCTGGACGGCGTCGTTCAACCGGGGATCTGGCGCGGCCCCGCTTGCCTGAAAGTGCTCCAGCCCGCGCAGCACGTCGAAATGCCACTGGGGAGGGAAAGGAAATCGAGTGAATGCACGATCGACGACCTGTCCCGTTCGGTGGGAGCGATACAGCGTGTGGCGCAGAAAGAACTCGCGCCCTGCGACCATTGCTGGGGCGACGCGCACGGCACCCCCGCTGGATTCGTAAGCCAGCAGCGCGTCGAGCACAGTGATTGACGTGTGGAATGATCCGTGATGGGAGCCCGTGCGGATGGAGTCACAGTTCCAGCCGCCGTCATCGAGTTGCTGGCCGAGCAGCCATTCCACGGTGGGGTCGGTTCGATCGTCGTGGAAGCCGAATGACGCCGCGAGCAGCACGAGCATCCCGGTGATGCAGGTTTCCGGCTCGCGCACGGTCTTCGCAAGGTTCAGCCCGCCACCGTAGAAGTTGGCTCCGTCCCAGAGAACTCGGCAACCCAGCATCGCCTGTTCGTTGCCCTCGGGGAGGCCCAGCCAATGGAGGAGCAGCAGCGTGTACGTGGTCGACGTCCATTTCGGGCTGTACAGGCTTCGTGCCCACTGGCCGTCCGGCGCCTGCAGCGCCAGAAGCCGCGCTCCCCAACCTGAGGTCGCGACTCGGTCGCGCTCCGCACGGATCTCGGTCGCCGTGCCCCTTCTCATGTCTCGTAGTACCTGCCACCGCACGGCCGCGTCGCCCTCGAGCAGCCACTGCTGGACTGCCGCGCGGTCCGTTGGTTCCACGATCGCACTCGACTTCACCGTCCCAATCGCCTCCTCCGCCCGACACTATCCCGCCGGGGCACAAGGCGATAGGGCCGGACCAGCGTCCGAACAACCCGCGCTCCGGCACAGACCGGCGTGACGTCTGGGCGCCGGGGCCCCGGTGTGTCACGGGACCTTGTGCCTGGAGGCCGGAGCCCCGGCGGCGCAGACTGTGAGCACCTGACAAGAAGGGGCATCTCGTGCGCGCAGCCGTCGCAACAGCCTTCGACAAACCGCTCACCATTGAAGATCGGGCAATACCGGATCCTGCCCCTGGTCAAGTGCTCGTGCGCATCGAAGCCTGTGGGCTCTGCCACACTGACATCCATGCCGTGCGGGGGGACTGGCCCGTGAAACCGGGTCTACCATTTGTGCCCGGGCATGAAGGCGTCGGCATCGTGGAGCGCGTCGGCGACGGCGTGACGTCACGAAGCATCGGCCAACGTGTCGCCCTGCCCTGGCTTGGCCACGCCTGCGGAGCGTGTCGCTTCTGCATCGATGGCCGGGAAAACCTCTGCGAGGCCCAGTACAACACCGGCTACGCGGTGGACGGGGCATATGCGGAGTATGCGCTGGCGGATGCGCAGTTCGCCGTCCCGGTTCCCCACGGAGTCTCCGCGCGGGACGCTGCACCGCTCACCTGCGCCGGGGTGACAACGTATGCCGCAGTGAAGAACGCACGGGTCACGCCCGGGGAGCGCGTTGCCGTTTTTGGTGTGGGCGGGTTGGGCCATTTGGCCGTGCAGTACGCTCGACTCGTCGGTGCAGAGGTTGTGGCGATTGACATAACGACGGAGAAGCTGGACCTCGCTCTCGAGCTTGGTGCTGACCACGTACTGAACGCGAAGGACGTCGACCCCGTGCGCGAGATCCGCGCCTTGGGCGGTGTGGACGTCGCCATCGTGCTGGCTGTCGCCCCCGAGGTGTTCTCGCAGGCCTTCAGCTCTCTCAACCGGGGCGGTCGCCTCATCCTGGTTTCACTCCCCGCAGACGGCAGTTTCACTCTTCCGGTGTTCGAGACAGTGCTCAAGGGCATCTCCGTAGTCGGATCAATCGTTGGCACCCGACAGGATCTGGTGGAGGTATTCGCTCTCCATGCGCTCGGTCGAACGCGGGTGGTGTCGCTCACTCGTGAACTCCGGCAGGTGAATGAGGCACTCCTCGAGGTGCTCGCCGGGACTGTGCCAGCGCGACTCGTGTTTGAGTTTGAAGCGGCGGAGCCCGTGAATGTTCTCGCGAACGGCGTCTCTGTGCCGGTTCCGCAGGACTGACCGGCTGGCACGCCGGTGCAGCGGAGACCGTGGCCGGGACCGGTGCGGGAGCCGGCCGAACCGTCGCTCCAGGCCCCAACATGAGCTCTTCGCAACTGGCGTTGCTCGTTCTCGTCGCTTTGCTCGGGCCGTTTCTCGCTGCGCGAACGTCGTGGCGGATCCCGGTGATCATCGGTGAGCTTGCCGGTGGGCTTCTGATCGGAGCCTCGGGGTTGGGGCTGATCGACCCCGCGGCCGGTGACTTCCGACTCCTGGCAACGATCGGCTTCGGGCTGACAATGGTAGTGGTGGGCTCGCAGATCCCGCTGCGCGACAACGTGGTGCACGCCGCTCTGCACCGGGGGATGGTCGGTGCTGCGCTGGTCGGGGCTGCCGCCGCCGCACTGGGAATAACGATCGGAACCATTTTCGGCACCGGTCACGGGGCCCTCTATGCGGTGTTGCTCGCCTCGTCATCCGCTGCCTTGGTGCTGCCGATGCTGAACTCGCTCGGACTGCACGGTCGGTCTTTCGGGCAGCTGGTTGCGCAGATCGCAATCGCCGACGTGTTCTGTGTCGTCGCGCTTCCGTTGGTCATCAGCCCCGACCAGGCCCTGGTGGCGGCGCTGGTCACTCTCGCGATCGGTGCGGCTGCCCTGTTGCTCTCCCTTCTACTGTCGCGACTCAGCCGAACGAATCTGCGCCGCCGGCTGCACCGCTACTCTGAACGCCGGCGCTTCGCATTGGAGCTTCGGTTCAGCCTTCTGTTCTTGTTCGCGTTCGCGGCGATCGCCGAGTTTGCGGGAGTGTCGATCATGCTCGCCGGATTTGCGCTCGGCCTCGTGCTCTCGGCCGTGGGGGAGCCGCATCGACTGGCCCGCCAGCTCTTCGGCATCACCGAGGGCTTCTTCGGCCCTCTGTTCTTTGTCTGGCTCGGGGCGTCGATCAACCTCCGCGCCTTCGCCGAACACCCGAACATGATCCTGCTGGGGCTGACCATCGGGTTGGGAGCGGTGGCTGCCCACACGATTGCGCGTGCCGCAGGCCTGCCACTCCTGCACGCTATGGCCTCCTCAGGCCAGCTCGGGGTGCCGGTCGCCGCCGTTGCCCTGGCCATTCCGGCGGGGAGCTTGGTGCCCGGCGAGGATGCCGCCATCATGCTTGGCGCTTTGATCACCATCGCAGTGTCGGCAACGGCTACCGGTGTGGAGGCCCGCCGCGCGGCAGCACGGACAGCATCTTTCGATGACGAAAGCCCTTGATCTCCATGAACACCGTGGCGGCCGAGTGCGTGCATAAGCGTGACGCACCGTGTGTGGATGCCATGTCATCCAGCCGGCGGCGTCCACACCCACTCACGGATTTCGGGCAGGTCCTCGAGGTGCTCGCGGATGTAGGAATGGTGCCTGGCGAGCATCCGCTCGCAGTGATCGACGAGGGCCGCGGCGCCTGTGCGGGGTCCGGACACCCGGTTGAGCGCTTCCAGCACGAGGTGGAAGCGGCTCACCCGGTTGAGGACGACCATGTCGAACGGGGTCGTCGTCGTGCCTTGTTCGCTGTACCCGCGCACGTGAAAGCGCTCCGGAGCCGGCCGCCCATGGAGAAGTTGGTGAAAGGCCCGTGCGTATCCGTGCCAGGCGACAATCACGTCGCGCTCTGCGGTGAACAGCGTCTGGAAAGCGTCGTCATCGAGTCCGTGCGGATGCACGTCGCGGGGTGGCAACACCAGCAGGTCCATGACGTTGACGACGCGTACCGTCAGCCCAGGCACGTACCGTTGCAGCAGCCATGCGGCGGCCAGCGTCTCCTCTGTTGGCACGTCTCCGGCGCAGGCCAGCACAATGTCAGGTTCCGATCTGCGTTGGCCGCGCAGTGTGGCCGCTGTTTCGTTGCCTGCCCAGCCCCAGACTGATGCGCCGGCCGCGGCGTGAATGCGAGCCTGGTCGATGGTCAGGTACTGCGGATGCGCTTGCTTGTCGACGACGAGGAGGTTGACGTAGTCGCGACTCTCAAGTGCGTGCTTCGCCGCGGCCAGGAGCGTGTTCGCGTCCGGCGGCAGGTAGACGCGCACAACAGAGCCCGACAGCGAGAGAACGGTGTCGATCAGGCCGGGGCCCTGACGGCTGAATCCATTGTGGTCGTTGCGCCAACACGTCGACGTGAGCAAGATGTTGAGGCTCGGAATAGGCTTGCGCCAGGGGAGCTCGCGCGCATGCTGAAGCCATTTCACATGCTGAACCGTCATCGAGGCGCTGACCATCGCAAACGCTTCGTACGTTGCGAACAGGCCGTGCCGCCCTGTCAGCAGGTAGCCCTCCAGCCAGCCCTGGCAGAGGTGCTCTGAGAGCACCTCCATGACGCGACCATCGGGTGACGTCTTCTCGCCCCCGTCGTCGGCCGACTCCATCAGCGCTCGGTCGGTGACCTCGAAGACCGCGCCCAATCGGTTGCTGTTGGTCTCGTCTGGGCAGAACAGACGGAATCGAGGTTCGCCTTCTGTGTCGGAATAGACGTCCCGCAGCAATTCGCCGAGCGGCCGGGTGGTCTCGTGGGTCGTCGACCCCGGAACGCCCACCGGAACGGCATAGTCGTCGAGCGGTGGCAGGTTGAGTCGCGCCTGGTCGGGACCACCGTTGGCGAACAGGCTGGCGCCCATGCGGAGCGTGCCGCTCGGTGCCAGCGCGCGCAGCTCAGGAGCGAGTCGACCGGATGCGTCGAACAGGGTCTCCGGCTCGTAGGAGCGCATCCACGCTTCCAATTGCGTGAGGTGGGCAGGGTTCTCGCGAACCCCGGCGAGCGGGACCTGATGTGCGCGGAATGTGCCCTCGACCCGCACGCCGTCGACCTCCGACGGACCAGTCCAGCCCTTCGGGGTACGCAAGATGATTGCCGGCCATCGGGCGGGGCCCGACACGCCGCTCTCACGAGCATGTCGCTGAATCTCGCGGATCTCGGCGCACGCCCGCGCGAGGGCCGAAGCAAAGGAGGCATGCACGGGTAGCGGGTCATCGCCCGAGACGACGATCGGTTCCCAGCCGTGTGCGGCGAGCATCGCCGCCACCTCGGCATCCGATTGTCGGCCCAGCACGGTCGGGCCGGAGATCTTGTGGCCGTTGAGGTGGAGTATCGGCAGCACGGCGCCATCCCGGAGCGGGTTGAGGAACGCTGGTGCCTTCCAGGAGGCCGCGAGTGGCCCGGTCTCCGCCTCGCCATCTCCGACGACGCAAGCGACGATCAGATCGCGGTTGTCGAGCGCTGCGCCCGTCGCGTGAGCCAAAGAGTAGCCGAGCTCTCCGCCCTCGTGGATGGAGCCGGGGGTCTGGGGGCCCACGTGGCTGGGGATGCCTCCCGGAGTGGAGAACTGCCGGATCAGACGGCGGAGCCCTGCGGAATCCTCGCTGATCTCGGGGTAGACCTCGGAGTAGGTGCCCTCGAGGTAGACGTTCGCGACGATTGCGGGACCGCCGTGACCGGGCCCAGCCACGTAGAGCACGTGCAACCCGGTCTGCCTGATCAGCCGGTTCAGGTGTACGTACACCAAAGAGAGGCCCGGACTCGTGCCCCAGTGTCCGAGTAGGCGCGGCTTGATCTGCGCCGCGCTCAGCGGTTCCCTCAGCAACGCATTCTCCTGCAGGTAGATCTGCGCAACCGTGAGGTAGTTCGCTGCGTCCCAATACCGGTCGAGCAGCAACAACTCGTCGGGCGTCATTGAGGGGATCACGTCGTACATCACTGTCTCCAGGTGGTCAGCGTTCCCGTCGACGCCCCGTACGGCTGGCGGCGGTGCGCGGGCGTCAGGTTTCCTGAGTGTGGCCGCGCTGCGCCGGTTCGCCCGTGGATGCGAGAATCTCGGCTTCGGCGCGCTCATCCTGAGTGCGGGTGCCGCTGATCTTGAAGAGGTAGATGGCATCGAGAATGCCCAGCGTGTTCGTGACGAAGAGGGTGACAAACCAGCCCTTCCTGCCGTCCCTGGCGGCCTGCCAGAGCGAGGGGCCCTTCCAGCCGAGGCTCCATACCGCGGCGGCAATGAACAGGCCCCGGGTAGCGGGGCTGTGTCCGCCCATCGAACGTGCCGACGTGTGTCGTTGATTCTGCTTCATGTCGATGCAGCCTCCTCCTTCTGTGCCGCTCCGGGTGGGGCGGGTCGGCTGATGCCGAGTTCCTCTCCATACTGCGGGTCGCCGCCCTCCGATGGCACGGCCTTTAGTCCCTTGTGAGGGGCCAGGGCCCGAGGTGCGTTGCGGGTCTCGCCCGGTTCCGGTGGCTCGTGGTCCACCGCGTGTAGGTGTCAGATGGCGCTCCAGCCGCCGTCGCTCGGCAACACCACCCCGGAGATGTTGCTTGAGTCATCGCTCAGGAGCCACGTGATGGCGGCAGCAAGCTCTTCCGCTGTGGCGATCGGCGGAACGTTGACCTGCATGAACGGCCCCAGGCGCCTGCCCGCGAATTCCGAGTTGAACGGCGCCTCGATGTTTGTCGCGACTCCTCCCGGCGCGACGGCGTTGCAGCGGATGCCATCTGGCGTGTAAAAGAAGGCGGTGCTCTTGGTGAACCCGATCAGGGCGTGCTTGGACGTCGTATACGCGGTGCCGGCTGCCGAACCACGAAGCCCGGCTTCAGAGCTGACGTTGACGATGGAGCCGTGCCCGGCGGCAAGCATGGACGGAAGGACTGATCGGGTCATCCGCATGATTGCCGTCACGTTGACGTCCATGACGCGATCCCACACGGCGTCGTCCATTTCTGCCGTGGGTAGAAACCCGTCCATGATCCCGGCAACGTTGGCCAGCGCATCAACGTGGCCCCTCGCCGCGTCGAGCACCGCGTCCACGGTAGCCTGCGCGCTCACATCCCCGACGATGGTCTGCACATCGAGGTGCGCAACCTCCGTCTTCAGCTGTTGCAAGCGCTCAGCGCTGATGTCGGTGGCAACGACGCGAGCGCCCTCGCGCGCGAGCCGCACCGCAGTAGCCCTGCCGATGCCGGATCCTGCGCCCGTGACCACCGCGGTCTTGTCAATGAATCTACCTACTGTCGGGTCCATAGCCATGGTGTGCTCCTTGGAACGGTCACCCCGATTCAACTGCGAGATCACGGGAGGGTACAGGGCCGTTGGTCCCTCTCGAGGCCTCGCATTGCTCCGAGCGATCGTCATGCACGACGGTGAGGTCGTGGGTGTCGCATACGCCGGCGTCGAGCATTCCCAGCTGTCACGAAGGCGCGCGGCGCACGCTGTACATATGAGCATTCCTCGGAGATCGTGCGCTGCTGTCGCTCTGGCGGTGGCGGCATGCGTCGTGCTCTCGGGGTGCACAGCCAACGTGGGTTCCGACGTCGAGCGTGGACCGTGGATGACGGGGGAGTCGGGTCCCGGCAGCGGCATGTGGAGCGACCCCGAGGGCTTCAGCCGTGCCGACATCATGTTCGCGCAGATGATGATCCCGCACCACCAGCAGGCCGTCGACATGTCAGAGCTCGCGATCGAGAAGACGGCCGACCCCGAAATACGGGTCCTCGCAACAGACATCCGCGATGCCCAAGTGCCTGAGATTGAGCTTATGACGGGGTGGCTGGCCGAGGCTGGCACGCCCGGGCGGATGGGGCCGGGCGTGGGAATGGGCATGGGCATGGGCGGGATGCTCAGCGAGGAAGAGATGACGACGTTGGAGAATGCGATCGGGGCCGAGTTCGACCGCATCTACCTCCAGGGGATGATCGAGCACCACGAGGGTGCGATCCAGATGACGCACATGATCCTGAACTCGGCGAATCCCGAGGTGAAGGCACTCGGTGAGGCCATCGTTCGTAGCCAGACTGCTGAGATCGAACGCATGCGCGACATGCTGAGCGAGTAGCGGGGGCGTTGGCGAGCCCAGCTCTCGCGCAGTGGCAGCGTTGCGACGAGGGGACTTTCGGCACTGGGCGGCATCGTCCTCGCATGCCCGAATGGACTGAGACCCGATCGTGAATGAGGTGAACCGTGCGCGCACTTGCCGTCGTCGAGTCTCTGTGGGGGAACATGGCACAGACCGCACGTGACATCGCGGACGAGCTAGCGAAACGGATGCCCGTGGACCTGCTGCTTGGTGCCGCGCAGTGGGCGAAGACGCTGCGCCCGCCCGCCCGCCGCCGTTCGCTGAGGCAAATACGGGCTGTGAACGCTCAGGCCGGAGCCTGACATGTGGGATGCGCGACTTCGAGTGATGATGCGATGGGCCTTGCTCATCGTCACGGTCTTCAACGCGTTGTCCGCGCTTGTCAGCGGCGTCGCCATGCTCCTGACCGATGGGCTCGGAATGCCGCTGTCATTCCTCGAAACGAGCCCGTTCACCTCGTTCCTCTGGCCAGGGGTGGTCCTCGTCGTCGTGGTTGGCGGCACACAGGCGTTGGCCGCTGTGCTCCTCACTCTGCGGAGGGAGGCGGCGCTGTTGTGGTCTGCCGTTGCGGGATTCGGGCTGCTGATCTGGATCTTCATCGAGACCGGGCTGATCCGGGAATGGTCCTGGCTGCAGGTCCTCTACTTCGCCACCGGCGCCATACAGCTGGCGCTCGTTCTCGGGCTGCTGGGCATAGTGGCATGGCTCCCGCGGTTGCCGCTGGATGCGTCGGGGTCGCCCAACGCTGCGGGGCGGGGTCCCCGTCCGTAACGCTCCAAGCTGCGGGATGCCATTCGTCCGCGAAGGCATTGCTCGCGGGCCAAGAGCGTTCCGCCCGAAGGAGTTCTCGTGCCGCAGATCAGGGGTTACTGGCTGAGCGACAAGGCAGATTCAACGTCAGTTCAACACTTACTCGGTGAAAACACCCTCCTCGGGTAGCCTCTTCGGATGACCTTCGATGCGCACGACGCGGGCACCGACGTTATCGGGATCCGCCGCGAGACCCTCAGTTGGGGCCAGTTCGGCGATGCGGCACCATGGCGTGCCGTCACGGCTCGGGGGGATGCCGCGTGAGCCTGCACCTCATCGGCGGCGGCGCGACCACGAGTGCTGATGCCTCGCTCTACGCGCCGTTCGTCGCCGAAGCCACGCTGCGAGCGGGCCACGCGGGTCGCGCGCGGCCGCGCGTCGCCGTGATCTCACTGCACCCCGAGGCCGAGGAGAAGGCGGCGGCGCTCGGCGAGCTCCTGCTCGAGGCCGGAACGGGCCCCGCGATCGAG
>CAZZNX010000028.1:0-27020 GCA_964655795.1 uncultured Leifsonia sp.
CGTTGCGGCCGGCCTTCGCCAGCGAGCCGAGCGTCACGAAGGCGGCGGCACCGGTGACGGCGCCGATCGCCAGCAGCGCCCACGAGCCGGAGACGGCGGCCGTGATGCCACCGGCGAGCACGGCGACGAGCGAACAGAGCAGGGCGAGCGCGGTGGCCGCGCGAGCGCGGCGCAGCGA
Source organism: uncultured Leifsonia sp. (assembly GCA_964655795.1). GTDB lineage: Bacteria > Actinomycetota > Actinomycetes > Actinomycetales > Microbacteriaceae > Microterricola. The sequence continues at coordinate 179 of CAZZNX010000028.1, forward strand.
CCGGAGCTTGGTGCGGGCGATCAGTACGGGGTTCGCGGCGGCACGGGCGGCATCGGCGCGCACCTTCTCGATGCGCAGTGCGTCTTCGGCGCGACGGGTCTGTGCGGCGGCGGCTGCCTCGGCCTTGACCAGCTCACGGGCGGCATTCTCGCGCTCACGCAGCACCTTCGACTGGGCCACGGCGTCGCGGGCTGTCGCCTCGACGACGATCTCGCGCGGGGCCTCCGCCGTTTCGGCGAGCACGCGGAGCGTCTGCTGCAGCCGAACCGCATTGCGTTCGCTGGTGACGTACTGCCGACGGTGCAGCCAGGTGGGCAGCAGGTACGCAAGCCAGAGCACGGCGGCCGCGGCCACCAGAACTCCACCACCCAGCGCATCTGCACCCATAGTCTCTAAGTTAGGGCGAACGGGGCATGCGACGCGACTTCCCGTGGGCGTGTCCCCGATGATTTGTCGGCTTTATGCAGATTGTCCCTCCGCTTTCGCCGAATCGGCCCGCAAGCGGGGGTCAGCCAGGGCAAACGGGGGTCAGCGCGGCCTCGTCGGCAGCGGGTGCGCGGCGAGCGCCGCATCGTGCGGCGGGATCGCCGCGGCATCCGCGGGAACCAGTCCGTGCCGCCAGCGGGCCAGAACGCCCTGCGGCAGCTCCTCGCTCACGAGCGCGAAACAGTAGTGGTCGCGCCAGTCGCCGTCGATGTGGATGTAGCGTCTGCGCAGCCCCTCGTAACGGAAGCCGAGCTTCTGCACGACCCGCAGACTCGGACCGTTCTCCGGGCGGATGCAGATCTCCATGCGGTGGATGCCGAGCTGGGCGAAGCAGTAATCGGTTGCCAGCGCCACCGCCGTCGGTGTGATGCCGAGTCCGGCGAAACGCTCTGCGACCCAATAGCCGAGTGTCGCCGAGGCGAGCGAGCCGTAGCTGATCGACGAGACGTTGAGTTGGCCGGCGACCTCACCGTCATGCTCGAGCACGAACGGCAGGCCGTGACCGCCGCGCGCATTGGCGAGCAGGCTGCGGATGCCGGAGCGCATGTCGAAGGAGCCGATGCCCTGCGGGCTCGTGGCCTCCCACTTGCTCAGCCAGCGTCGGTTCTCCAGCAGCAGCCGTTCCAGTGCCCGCGCGTCGCGCACCCGGATCGGACGCAACGTGACTGCGTCATCGCGCAGCGTGGGCAGCACGGTCGTTAGTCCAGGTCGCCGACGAACTGCTTCAGCCACACACGCAGGTCCGGGCCCAGGTCTCCCCGGTCAACGGCGAGCTGCACGATGGCCTTGATGTAGTCGAGACGGTCGCCCGTGTCGTAGCGGCGGCCGCGGAACACGACGCCGTAGACGCCGCCGGTGTTCTCGGCATCCGCCGCCATGGCCTCGAGGGCGTCGGTCAGCTGGATCTCGCCACCCTTGCCCGGGGGCGTGTGCTCGAGCACGTCGAAGATCTCGGGCTTCAGCACATAGCGGCCGATGATCGCGTAGTTGGACGGCGCCTCCTCGCGGCTCGGCTTCTCGACCAGACCGGTGATGCGCACGACGTCGGGGGTGTCGGTGAGCTCGATCGCGGCGGCGCCGTACATGTGGATGCTGTCTGGATCGACCTCGAGCAGGGCCACGATCGTCGCGTCACGTGACTGCTGCTCGTCGAGCATGCGCGAGAGCAGCACGTCGCGGGCGTCGATGATGTCGTCGCCGAGGAGCACCGCGAACGGGGCATTGCCGACGTGCATCTTCGCGCGCAGCACCGCGTGGCCGAGGCCGAGCGGGTCGCCCTGCCGCACGTAGTGCATGTCGGCGAGCTCCGTGGATTCCAGAACCTTCTCGAGGCGGGTGAGGTCGCCCTTTCGCTCGAGCGTCGCCTCCAGCTCTGTCACGCGGTCGAAGTGGTTCTCGAGCGCGTTTTTGTTGCGGCCGGTGATCATGAGCACATCGTGGAGTCCGGCGCTGACGGCCTCCTCCACGACGTACTGGATGGCCGGCTTGTCGACGACGGGCAGCATCTCCTTGGGCATCGCCTTGGTCGCGGGCAGGAACCGGGTTCCGAGTCCAGCGGCGGGAATGACGGCCTTCGTGGCGCGAGCTTTCATGACCCTAGGTTACTCACACGCACGCGCGGGCCGGGCACCGCCCCCTGATATGAGGGCGGCACCGGCTCCGGAGGAGGCAGAACGCCTAAGATGGGGCCATGTCTCCCGATCCCACGCTGGCGAAGCGCGCGCTGCGCGCCGAACTCCGCGAGCGTCGCCAGAATCTCTCGCAGCACGAGCGCGATATCGCCACGATCGGTCTCACCCAGAACCTCGAGGCCGTCACACTCGATCTCTCTGCGCGATCCATCGCCTGCTTCCTCTCCACCCCCATGGAGCCGAACACCCGGCCGTTCATCAACTGGGCCGAGGCACAGGGCATCCGCGTGCTCTTCCCCATCTCACGCGATGACGGGCTGCTCGACTGGACGGTCGGCGAGGAGAGCGTGGAAACCGAGGGACTCCACGGCATGCCGGAGGCGGTCGGCGAACTGCTCGGACCCATCGCGATCAACGACGTCGACCTGATCATCGTGCCGGCGGCATCCGTCGACGAGAGCGGCATGCGCATGGGCTGGGGCCGGGGCTATTTCGACAAGACGCTCGGTTCGATGGAGAATTGTCCTCCGGTGTATGCGGTGATCTTCGACAACGAGTTCGTTGACGAGGTCCCCCGTGAGGTGCACGATCAGCCGGTCAACGGCGTCGTCACTCCCACCCGCATCCTCACCTTTTAGCATCTTTACCTTGTAGCTGTCTCGCCGCGCTTGCGACGGGGCCCGACGTTGCGCGGCCGCGTGACACAGAGACGCACGGAGACTCAGTGCCCACCTATTCTTACCGTTGCACCGAGTGCGACAACGCTTTCGACATCCACCAGGCGTTCACCGACGACTCGCTCAGCGTGTGCGACATCTGCGGCGGCAAGCTGCGCAAGGTGTTCAACAGCATCGGCGTCACCTTCAACGGCAGCGGTTTCTACCGCACCGACTCCCGCTCTGGCGGCAGCTCGCTGCCCGCCGCACCCGGGTCCGGCGCCAGCTCCTCCAGTGCGGCGTCTTCGGGCGGATCGTCCGACTCCGGCAAGGCCTCCCCGGCATCGACGTCCTCGTCGGCTAGCGTTTCTGGTGCATCATCAGCATCGAAGAGCGGCACATCCACGCCGCCCCAGTAGGCCCATCGCCTGCGCGAAAGGAAACGACCATGCTCAAGGGATTCCGCGAATTCATCATGCGCGGCAACGTGATCGACCTGGCCGTTGCCGTCGTCATCGGTGCTGCGTTCACCGCTGTCGTCAACTCGATCGTCGAGAACTTCTTCAATCCGATCATCGGCGCACTCTTCAACGCCGAGGACTTGGCCGGTGCGCTGATTCTTGAGCTCCCGGGCGGGGGCGCGATCAAGTTCGGCGCCATCCTCGCCTCGATCATCACGTTCCTCATCGTGGCCGCCGTTGTCTACTTCGTCTTCGTGCTCCCCATCAACAAGATGAAGGAGATGCAGGAGGCCAAGCGCAAGGCCGGCATCGAAGACGAGAGCGCACCGGTCACCGAGCTCGACCTGCTCACCGAGATCCGCGACGCGCTCGTCGCCAGCGAGGGCAAGCACCACAAGTAGCGCACCGCGCACCAGAAGCGCCGATCGCCGACTGGCGGTCGGCGCTTCCGCGTTGTGGCAGCGTTCGACGTCCTCAGCCGAGGCGCTGCATCGGCGCATCGGCTACCAGTGTGGTGGGACGTCCCTGCGCAGGCGCTCGTCGTTGGGGCCAGATGGGTTCGGCGTTCCGGATGCCGGCGCGCCACCCTCGGCCGCTGCGCGAGCGTCCAGGATCGGATCGTCCCGCGTGATCGGCGGCTCCGGGCTCGTGTCGGTGCCCTCGACGGGCGTCAGCCGTGCCCGTCGGCTCGCCCCCGGGACCCGCTCGACCCACTGCCGGGGTGCGGCATCCGAGCTGCTCGGGTTCTCATCACGCTGCTCACTCATCACACGCAAGCCTACGCGCCGCCCGCGGTCGTACGTTCGGCCGGAGAAACCGTCGCCGCGCCGCGGAGACAGACCGCTCCCCCGGCGCGCCGATAGAAACTCCGGCCGGACGCCCGCGACGGGCCGTGCGACGGGCGGGGCTACGCCGCTGGGCGGAAGTCGAGCACGGCCGCGACGCGGAGCGCGACGGCATCCGGGTCGCTGAACAGCTCGAAGCTGTGAACGCGCAGGTAGTGCCATCCGAGGCGGCGCAGCACCTCTGGCCGCAGGCGGAGCGACTCACGCAGGCTCGCGGAACCGACGGCCCCGTCGGTCTCGACGACGAGCGCGCGCCCGCCGTGCGAGGCGGCCAGGGCGAGCTTGTCGCGGTGCCCGAGCTCCACGCGGATACCCATCTTCGTCAACCGCGATGCGAGGTCGAGCAGCATGGGCTCGCTGTCGTCCGGCAGGTGTTCCTCGGCCTCGCGCGCCTCGGTCTGGCTGAGGATCTGGGCGAGTGCCAGGATGCCGTGGCGCTGCCTGTCCTCGTCGATGTCCTCGGGGCGGAAGCAGGAGACGATGTCCATCGCGCGCCGGGCACGGGTCATGCCGACGGCCAGGAGACGGTCGCCACCGGGCTCGCCGAGGGCACCGAAGTTGGAGAGCAGCCGGCCGTGTGGTGTGCGGCCATAGCCGATCGAGAAGATGACGCGGTCGCGGCTCTGCGCCACCGACTGCTCGAGCGTGAGCACGGTGAACGGCTCTGTGCGGTCGCGCAGGATGAAGTCGCTGAGGTCGGTGCGCTTGGCGAATGCGGCGAGCACGGCCTGGTGCACGCGCACGGCGTGACGGTTGCTCGCGGTGATCACCATGAGCGATTCCTTGGGCCGGTTGACGGCGTGGTCGAGCACGAGTGCCACGACCTCCGCCACCTCGGCGTCGACGCTTTCGACGGCGCCGGTGTCGGCATCCGGCATGCCGTTGCCGCCGGCGACGTAGTGCAGGGCGAGGCTGCCGTGACCGAGGAAGCTGCCGGCCCAGGGCAGCGAGTCGATGCGCCCGGCGTAGAAGCGGCGGTTGACCAGCTCTGCAAGGTCTTCACCGCCCGCGCGGTAGCTGCGGGTGAGGGTGAGCGTCGGCAGCAGTTCACCGAGGCGGGCGAGTGCCGAGTCGGCGTGCAGGGCATCGACGGCACTGCGGCTCTCGGATGCCGTGTCCTCGCCGTCGGCGGATGGCGTCTGGTCGGCCAGGGCGGCCTCGCTGATGCCGGTCGTGAACGGTGCGGGCGACTGGGTCACCGGGTCGCCGAACGCCACGAGCTGCTTGCCGCGGCGGATCGCGCCGAGGTTCTCTGCGAACGTCGTCGCACCGGCATCCACCAGCAGAACGGTGTCGAAGGCGATGCGGTCGGTGATCTCGGCGACCTCGTACGGTGAGGCGAGCCAGACCGGGGCGAGCACGCGGGAGAGGTGCGGGGCCGCATCGTTGAGGGCGGCCGGCGTTGCCCGCTCGGAGCGGAGCACGCGCCTGAGCGCCTCGGCCTCCTCCGGCCAGTCGACGACGCCGATCTTCCACGTCTCGGCCAGCAGCCACGCCAGCTGGGCGCCCGAGGCTCCAGCGTGGGCCTCGTCGACGAGGCGGAAGTCGGATTCCAGCCGGTCGAGTACGTGCGTGTTCGCGTTCAGCAGGGCCTTGTCGTTGCCGAGCATCGACTCGAGCACCGACTGCCACCACGCGAGTTCGAGCTCGGCGGCGACGGCGGCCTCAGGCACGTGGCGCTGCGAGAGGTCCATCAGGAGGGGGTCGAGGGCGAGGTCACGCAGCTGCGCGAGGATCGCGGTGCGCTCCTGCAGATTCGCGAGCACCTCGGAGTCGGCGGCGAGTCCGCTGAGCGCGGAGACCAGTTCCCGGATCGGGCGGGCGGCCAGCTGCCTCGTCGTGCCGGCAACGCCGAGCGGCGCATCGAGCTTGGAGAGGTCTTCGGCCACGCGGGTGTACGCCACGTGCACATCGGCGATGCCGACGGGAACCTCGGGTGTGGAGCCGGCGACGACGTAGCGCTGCCAGAGCGTGCGCTGCTGCTGGATGCGCTTCAGCGCATCGTTCATGTCGGTGACGTGCACACCGGGGCGCAGGTACTCGAGGGCGAGCTTGCGAAGGCGCCGGCGGTTGGAGCCGGACATCTCCGGGGAATCGCGGCGAGCGGATGTCGCGGCGATCAGCTCGGTGAGCGAACGGTCGAACACCGCGGGCTGGAACTTGTCCAGGCTCTCGCGCATGTCGAGCAGCAGCCGCAGGTAGATGCCGAGTTCGGCGACGGATTCGAACGGGCGCAGCCGGGTCTGGGCGATGAGTGCGTTGGCCCGGTCGAGCAGGCGCGGCAGCTCGACCTTGTCGAGCTGCTTGGCGAGCTCGTGGGTGGCCGTCGCCTCGGCGGTGGAGCTGAAGGAGGCGCCATACCAGGGCGAGTCGCCGGGGCCGTAGCGGAACTCACCGAGCGCTGCGGCCTTGATCAGGGCCTCTGCGGCAGAGGAGCGGTCGTTCGCGAGGGCCTCGAGCGAGACCCGGTCGAGGCGCGCCGTCGTCGACGGCGGGGTGGGCAGCAGGGCGAGCCTGGCGAGCTCACCGAGCGCGTCGAGCACCGAAACGCCGAGCGCCGGGTCCTTGCGGCTGAGGGCTCCGCGGTAGTCGAGCAGCACCTTGCGCAGGCGCACCAGCGCGTCGTCGACCTCGCCGACGCTCGGCTGGGTCGCCTTCTCGTTGCGGGTGATCGACTGGATGACGTCGCGGCGCAGCGTGCGGCAGGTGACGGCGAGGCCGTTCAGCCCGACCTGGCCGAGTCGGTGGGCGATGCCGTCGAGCGTTGAGCGGCGGGCGCTGACGACGAGCACGCGCTTGTGCTGGCTGACGAGCGAGCCGATCGCGTTCACGATCGTCTGGGTTCCGCCGGTACCCGGCAGCGTCTTGACGACGAGCGAGTTGCCCGCTGCGATCTGGGCGACGACGTTCTCCTGCTCGGAGTCGGCGTCGAGCAGCAGGGTGTCCGTGGCCGGCGGCCGGGTGTCCTGGCTGGGCGAGAGCACCGGGTTGTACGCGCTGGCGATGCTGGCGCGGGCGCCGGGGTTGCCCGCGATCGCGTCGATCACGGGGTGCTCGAGCACCGCGGCATCCGCCGACATCGTGCTGCCGACCTCGGCGAAGGAGGAGACGACCAGGCGCGGCATGACGTTGAACCAGGGCAGGTGTGAGGTGAGGCCGCGCAGGCGGTCGATCACCGGTTGGGGCTTGAACGCCCCGTTGCTGAGGGCGAGGGCGACGAACGCCTCGGCGTCGAGCGAGATCTGGAACTGCTCCTGCAGGGCGCGGGCGAGAGCCGGGTTGAGGTACGGCTGCCCCTTGAGCTTGAGCTCGAAGTCGCGCCCATAGCGGCGGATCGCGAGCGGGCGCAGCAGCAACGGGGCCAGGTACTCCTGATCGCCGTAGCGCCACTGGGCCAGGCCGATGGCGAGGTGCACGGATTCGAGCCCGCGCATCGAGCGCAACTCGATGCCCTTCTGGGTGATCACCCCGGCGGCGAGGCGGGCGTTGCGGAGGGCGAGCTCGTCGCGGATCAGGCTGGAGAGCATCGTGGTCTTGCCGGTGATGAACTGGGGCAGCCCGCCGGGGTGCGTCACGCTCAGCTCGATGCGGGTGCGCGTGTTGTCGTCGAAGTGGAGCAGCGGCGAGCGCCCACCCAGCTGGGTGAGTTCGGTGCGCCAGCGCTCCCACTCGCTCTCGGCGATGTTGCCGGCCACGAGGCTCGGATCGCCGAGGCTCAGCGTGTGCGGCGAGGTCATGTTGGCAGAGGCAGCCGACGACGGCACCTCAGTACCGTCGCTGTCAAACTCCGACAGAATGTCATCGTCGTCGGTCTTCTTATCCACTCGCCACACACGCACACCCTAAGTCGCGCGGGGGTCAATACTGCGCACGTGGGCGGAGTTTCGCTCGAATAGCTCGGAATGAGCAGTTTCCCAGCCAAGCTGGATACCCTTGGGGTATCCAAGAGCAGGGAGTTGTATGGGCGAGCAGCACAACGACGGGTCGGGTTCGGCACGGCAGATTTCAGAGCAGCAGGGTGCGGAGCAACGGCGCGCGGTGACCGTGATCGTCGGCGGCGTGGCCGGCGGGATGTCGGCGGCCACCAGGCTGCGCCGTCTCGACGAGCAGCGCGAGATCGTCGTCTTCGAACGCGGCGAGCACGTCTCCTTCGCCAACTGCGGCTTGCCGTACCACGTCTCCGGCACCATCGCCTCGCGCGGCGCCCTGCTCCTGCAGAGCCCGGAAGGCCTTGCGAAGCGCTTCCGCCTCGATGGGCGCGTGCGCACCGAGGTGATCGCCATCGACCGTGCCGCTCGCACGGTGACGGCACGCGACCTGGTCAGCGGCGAGCTCAGCACCCAGCCGTACGACACGCTCGTGCTCTCCCCCGGAGCGAGCCCGCGCGGCTCCGCCGCCCTCGACGGCGACTTCCGGGTGCACACGCTGCGCGACGTCTCCGACCTCGATCGCATCATGGCGAGCCTGGCCATCACGGTCGACGATGCCCCGCTCCGCGAGGCCGTCGTGCTCGGCGGCGGCTACATCGGCGTCGAGCTGGCCGAGAACCTCCTGGCCCGCGGGCTGAGCGTCACCCTCGTGCAGCGCGGGGCACAGCTGATGCCCGCACTGGATGCCGAGATGGCTGCGCCGTTCGCGGACCACATGGTGGACGCCGGCATCCGCCTGCGCCTCGGTGTCGAAGCCGTCGGTAGCGCGAGCATCAGCGCCGATGACGACGGCCTGCTGCTCAGCGATGGAAGCACGCTGCCGGCCGATCTGATCTTCTCCGCCATCGGCGTGCAGCCCTCGAGCGCCCTCGCCGCCGAGGCCGGCCTCGCCATCGGCCCGAACGGCGGGATCCTCGTCGACGCGATGCACCGCAGCTCCGATCCCGCGATCTTCGCCGTCGGGGATGCCGCCGAGAAGTCCGATGCGGTCAGCGGCGAGCCCCGCCTGCTGCCGCTCGCCGGGCTCGCCAACCGGCACGGCCGCGCCGTCGCCGACACGATCGCCGGCGCGCCGACTGTCGGCCTGCCGTCTCCACGGGCACTCGGCACGGCGATCGTCGGATTCCGCGGCCTGGCCGCCGCCAGCGTCGGCTGGAACGAACGCGCGCTGCGGGGCCGTGGCCGGGCCGTGCGCGTGCTGCACAGCCACCCGCTCTCCCACGCCGGCTACTACCCCGGGGCGGAGATGCTCTCGCTCAAGCTGCTGGTCGACCCGGAGACGGATCTGATCCTCGGCGCCCAGGCCGTCGGCCGCGATGGCGTCGACAAGCGCATCGACGTGATCGCGACGGCGATGAGCGCGGGCCTGACGGCATCCGCCCTCGCCGATCTCGAGCTCGCCTACGCGCCGCAGTTCGGCTCCGCCAAAGACCCGATCAACCTGCTCGGCTACCTCAACAGCAACCGGGCGGCCGGCCACGACCGCACGCTGCAGTGGCACGAGCTGGATGACGCCGTCGCCGCCGGGGCGTTCCTGCTCGATGTGCGTGCTCCCGGCCAGCTCGCCGAGGGGCTCATCCCCGGCGCGACGCACATCCCGGTCGAGCAGCTGCGCGAGCGTCACCACGAACTGCCGAGCGGCCCGATCGTCGTGCACTGCCGCGTCGGGCAGGGCGCGCACACGGCGGCACGCCTGCTCAGCAATCTCGGCCACGACGTCGTCAACCTCGACGGCGGCTACCTCACCTGGCGCGACGCCCAGCGGGCCGCCACGCTGGCGAGCCCATCACCGACCCCAGACACCGCAATCCTCACCGAAGCAGAAGGCGCCATCCGATGATCGAAATCCAGCCAGCAGAACTCGCCGCCATCGAGGGAGCCGTCATCCTCGACGTGCGCGAGGAGTACGAGTTCGAGCAGCTGCGCGTTCCCAGCGCGCGCAGCATCCCGATCAGCCAGTTCATCGAGCGTTTCGATGAGGTGCCGGCCGACGAGACGCTCTACGTGATCTGCGCGGTCGGCGGCCGCAGCGCCCAGGTCAGCCAGTACCTCGAACAGCGCGGCTACGACGCCGTCAACGTCGCAGGCGGAACGATCGCCTGGGCCGAGGCCGGCCTGCCGACGAGCAGCGGGGCCCCGGAATGAGCGCCGTCGAGACCGTCGCCGTGGTCGGAGGCGCGGAGGTCGATGTTGCTGCGGTCGATGTCGCAGCGGTCGATGTTGCTGCAGTCAGCGACGCGCAGCGCCGCATCCTCAACCGGCTGAAGCGTGCCCGCGGCCAGCTGAACGCGGTCATCGAGTCCGTCGAGAACGGGGCGGATTGCCGCACGGTCGTCGGCCAACTCTCGGCGGTGACCGGCGCGCTCGACAAGGCCGGTTTCGCGATCATCTCCACGGCGATGCGCGATTGCGTCGCCGCCGAACCGGATGCCGCGGCATCCGCCCCAGGCAGCGCCGACTCCGAGCCGGGCTCCGGCCCGCTCACCATCACCGAGCTGGAGAAGCTCTTCCTCAGCCTCGCCTGAGCACCAGAGCCCAGCACTCCAGCACTCCAGCACCCAGCGCGGAGAATCCCCCGTGCGGCAGAATCGTCACAAGCAGAAAGAGAGCCAATGGCCACCATCGACATCACCGAAGCGACCTTCGACGAGACGATCACCGAGAACGACATCGTCTTCGTTGACTTCTGGGCAGACTGGTGCGGCCCCTGCCGCCAGTTCGCCCCCGTCTACTCCGCGACCTCCGAGAAGCACCCCGATGTGGTCTTCGCCAAGGTCGACACCGACGCCAATCAGGGCCTCGCCGCGGCCGCGAACATCACGTCCATCCCGACACTGATGGCGTTCCGCGACAAGGTGCTCGTCTTCTCGCAGCCCGGCGCGCTGCCGGCAGCGGCCTTCGCCGAGCTCGTCGACGCCGTCAAGGGCATCGACATGGCGGCCGTTCACGCGGAGATCGCCGCGCAGGACGCCGCCCCCTCCGCCTGACCCGCGCGCTCCAACGTCCGTTGAGAGCGGTCAAATGGCCACTTTCGGGACCCGAAAGTGGCCATTTGACCGCTCTCAGTGGAATTGGGGCTGGGGCTAGAGCCAGTTGCGCTTCTTGAAAATCAGGTAGAGGCCGAAGCCCATCGCCACCATCAGCCCGACCGCGAACGGGTACCCCCCGGCCCAGTGCAGCTCGGGCATGACGTCGAAGTTCATCCCGTAGACGCTGGCGATGAGCGTCGGGGCGAAGAGGATCGCGGCCCAACTGGAGATCTTCTTGACCTCCTCGCTCTGCGCGATGCTCGTTTCAGAGAGGTGGCGCATCTCGTCGTTCTGGCGCTGGCCGACGACGGTCAGGTGCACCGTCAACGCGTCTTGCAGCAGCTGGCGATAGCTGGCGACACGGTCACCGATCGGGATGACGTGGTCGAGCACATCGCGCAGGTGCCGCTGCAGCTCGAGGTCGACGTTGTACTTGTCGAAGCCCGCCTGCAGCGATTCGATCATCTCGCGCAGCGGAGCGGTCCCTCGCTGGAACGCGATGACCTCGCGGGAGAGCCCGAAGATGCGCCGCGAGACGTCGGTCGCGGCGCTGAACAGCTCGTCCTCGATCTCGTCGATGTCGTTCTCGAGACCGGCGACCACGGGAACATACTCGTCGACCACCTGGTCGAGCACGGCGTAGAGCACGGCCTCAGGGCCGAGACGCAGCAGCTCGGGCTCCGCTTCGAGCCGGCGCCGCACCGCGGCGAGGTTCGGAGATTCCGCGTGCCGGATCGTGATGACGTAGTCAGGGCCGACGAACATGTGCAGCTCGCCGAACTCGACCTCCTCCTCCTCGTCGAGATAGCGGGCCGGCCGCAGCACGACGAAGAGGCAGTCGCCGTAGCGCTCGAGTTTGGCGCGCTGGTGCCCGTTCAGGGCGTCAGCGACCGCGAGGTGGTGCAGCCCGAACTCGGCGGCGACGGCCTCGACCTCGCTCCGGGTCGGTCGGTACAGTCCGATCCAGGCGAAGCCGCCGGTCTCCCGCAGCGCGTCGAAGGTGTCCTCGAGGCTGTCCGGAACCCTCGCCCGCTTGCCGTCGACGTAGATGGCGTTGTCGATGAGTGCCACGGGCGGTCTCCTTCACGGGGTTCACGCGCGGCATCCATTGCCCCAGCGGGGCGGATGCCGCCAGCCCACAGACTACCCGGCAACGCACAAGCGTCGACGCCGGGCGCTACCCGGAGTTGGCCTTCGCGCAGGTGGTCTCACCGGCGGTCTGCCCGCTGAGACCCTCCAGCACGGGCGGGGCGACGGGGATCGGGGTCTCCGCCCCCTCCACCGGAGCCGGAGCTTCGGTGTCGGAGGCCGGCGGCTCAGCGACCGGTTGCTCGGCCGGCGGCGCGGCGGCGCCCGCCTCGACGCCATTGCCGGTCGAGCCGTCCGGCAGTACGAAGGGCTGATCGCCCGAGACCATGGCCATCAGCTGATCGGCCAGCGCCTGATTGGGCTCGACCTTGCCGGAGAACTCGGCGGAGTCGACGACGGGGTACTGCACGAAGACGATCTTCTCGAGCGGGATGTCCTTGAGGCTCAGCGCCAGCGAGATCATCGTCGCGGGGTTCGCCAGCGAGGTCGAGAAGCGCATGTTCTCCGCGGCGACGTGAGCGAGACCGTAGAGCTTCACCGGATCGCTCAGCGTCTGGCCGCTCCGCACAGTGCGGAGCAGCGAGGACAGGAAGGCCTGCTGATTCGAGATGCGCGAGAGGTCGCTGCCGTCGCCGACACCGTAGCGGGCCCGCAGATAGGCCAGCGCCGTCGAGCCGGAGATGACGCTCTCGCCCGCCGGCAGGTTCAGGCCCGATTCGGGGTCCTCGATCGGCTCGACCAGGCAGACCGGAACACCGCCGACGGCGTTGCTCAGTGCGATGACGCCGTTGAACGACACGACGGCGGCGTAGTCGACGGGGAGCCCGGTCAGACCCGTCACGGTGTTCACAACGCAGCCAAGGCCACCACGCTCGTAGGCGTCGTTCAACGGCTGGGCGAACATCGCCTCGAACACCTCACCGGTGTCGGGGTTCGTGCACTCCGGATGCGCGATCACGAGGTCGCGCGGCAGGCTGATCGCCACGGCACTCTGGTGGTCGTCGGAGACGTGCAGCAGGATGTTCACGTCGTTGAGCGTTGCATCGCGTTCGCCGAACTCCTCCCCCTGATTCGCGTCGTTGTCTGTGCCGACGAGCAGCAGGTTGAACCCGCCCTCGATCGCCCCGAATGCCGGCGGCTCCGGCGGCGGGGTTCCAGTCGGGCCGGTGATGTCGATCGCGTTGGAGCTCACGGTTCGGACGGTGGAGAGCACGGCGTAGCCGGCCACAGCGGTGGTGGAGACGAGAAGCACGGCCAAAGCGGCGCCGGTGAAGATCAGCACCGCGCGCGCTGCGCTCCGCCGGGGAAGTCGCCCGTGGCGCACCGCGATGACCCCATCGGGCCCGCCCGACGCCCCCCGCGCCTCGGTGGTATCAGCCACTGCCTACTCCCCTTCACCGTGCAACATCGCATCCGTGCCCACGACACTACAGTTTCCGCTCCGATTCACGATGAGAGACGCCTGAACGCTGCCGGCACGCCGGATCTGAGCGCATCGCCTAGGGTCGAATGGACACATCATGCCCACAAGGCAGACCCCCAGAGAACGGAACCCCATGACGACTCCTCGCGTTGCGCTCAGCGCAGCCGCCCTCGAATCCCTCAGCGCCGACGTCCTGGTGCTCGGCGCCGTCTCGGGCTCCGACGGCCCCGTGCTGCTCGGCGACGCTCCCGCCGTCGAGGAGATCACCGCGCAGTTCGCCACCCTCGGCTTCGGCGGCAAGGCCGACGAGCTGCTGCGCCTGCCCACCGAGGACCCGTCCTTCGGCAGTGTTGCCATCATCGGTCTGGGCGCGGATGCCGGCACAGACGCCGTGCGCAACGCGGCCGCATCGGCCGTGCGCCAGCTCGCCGGCGCCGAGTCGCTCGTGCTCGACTTCGGCATCAACAACGAGGCGGACACCGTCGCCGCCTTCGAGGGTGCGACCCTCGGCGCCTACGCCTTCACCGTGTTCCTGGGCAAGACGAAGGCCGCGCAGAAGGCGACACCGAGCTCGGTGACGATCGTCAGCCCGGCCGCCGTGACGGATGCCGCTCTCGCCCGCGTCGACGTGATGGCGGACGCCGTCAACTTCGTCAAGGACCTGACCAACACCCCCGGCGCCGAGCTGTACCCGGCGACCTTCGCCGCCGCCGCCGAGAACGCCGCGGACGGCCTGCCCGTCACCGTCGAGGTGTGGGATGAGGCCAGGCTTTCCGACGAGGGCTGCGGCGGCATCCTCGGCGTCGGCCAGGGTTCCTCCCGCCTGCCGCGCCTGATCAAGGTGAGCTACGCACCGGAGGGTGCAGAGAAGCACATCGCCTTCGTCGGCAAGGGCATCACCTTCGACACCGGCGGCAACTCCATGAAGCCCGCCGACTTCATGCTCACGATGCACCACGACATGGCCGGCGCCGCCACCGTCCTCGCGGCGACGATCGCCGCAGCACGCCTGCAGCTGAACGTGCGCGTCACCGCCTGGCTCTGCGTGGCCGAGAACCTCGTCTCGAGCACCTCCATCCGCCCGAACGACGTGCTCACCATGCGCGACGGAACGACCGTCGAGGTGCTGAACACGGATGCCGAGGGCCGCCTGGTCATGGCCGACGGCCTCTCGCTCGCCAGCGAGGAGCACCCGGACGCCATCATCGACGTCGCCACGCTCACCGGCGCCGCCATCGTGGCGCTCGGCCGCCGCACGGCCGCGGTGATGGGCGACGACGCGCTCGTCGCCCAGGTCGTCGCCGCCGGCACCGCAACCGGGGAGGCACACTGGCCGATGCCGTTGCCGACCGAGCTGCGCGGCCTGCTCGACTCCCGCTTCGCCGACCTCGCCAATCTCAACCCGAGCGTGCGCGACGGCGGCATGCTGGTGGCGGGCATCTTCCTGCGCGAGTTCGTGGGCAAGACGGCCGACGGCGCAGGAACGATTCCATGGGCCCACCTCGACATCGCCGGAACCGGCACCAATAACGGTGCGGGCTACGGCGTCACCAGCACGGGCGGAACCGGCTCATCGGTGCGCACGATGATCACCGTGCTCGAGGGCTTCGCCGCGTAAGCGCGATCACCTGGTCGAGGGCCGGTGCCGGAGCGATGCTCCGCACCGGCCCTCGTGCGTTGTCACCGTGGCAGAACCGTGAGCACCCGCACAATGTGGTCGCGGAACTCGTTCATGAAGTTACCGAGGAACTGGGCGGTGCTCTCGCTCAGTACCTCGCCGTCCTCGGCGAAGACCTCGGGCGAGTAATGGATGTACGCCTCCGGCGCCGTCATCTGGCGGGCGTTGCAGAAGCTCAGCACCCCGCGGAGGCTCTGTTGGGCGACCGCCGTCCCGATGGCACCGATCGAGGCGCCGATCACCGCGGCCGGGATGTGGTCGAAGGAGTTCTGCCCCCACGGGCGGGAGGCCCAGTCGATGGCATTCTTCAACGCGCCGGGAATCGAGCGGTTGTACTCCGGTGTGATGAAGAGGATGGCGTCGGAGCCGGCGATCGCCTCCTTGAGCGCCACCGCCTCCGGCGGGTACTCACCGTCGTAGTCCGGGCTGTACAGCGGCAGCTCCCTGATGGGGATCTCCGTGAATTCCAGTTCCTTCGGCGCGACCCGGATGAGTGATCGCGACAACACCCTGTTCACGGATTTCGACGACAGGCTTCCCACGAAATACCCGACTTTGTACGTGGCCATGACCGCTCCTCAGCTCGACTGAACAGCCCCTCCGGCACGGGATTCCACACCACCAGGGCGAGACAGTGCCATCGTACGCTCGGGCCCCTGCACCCTCAACGAACACTGCCGAGTCGGATGCCGTAGCGCTGGCGAAGCCGCCTTTCAGGGCGGTCGTCCGCCTATTCACCGCCACGATCGCGTTGACGCGCCGTTGCCGGGCGTCGACGCTGAACCACCACTCGACCGACTGGCCGCGCCGCTCAGCCGCCGAAGTCGAGGACGTCTCCGTAGAGCGGGCTCGTCTCGGTCATAGCTCCGCCGCCCAAGCCGTCGACGGCACACGGAGCGGATGCCGTCGTGCACGTCGCGAGATCGGCCTCGCTCACGGTTCCGGCGAGCGTGAACGACTCGATCAGGAACGGCAGGCCGTTGGAGCTGAGCGGGAGTGGCGAATCCATGATGTGGAAGTGCAGGTGCGGCATATCGGTGTTGCCCGAATTGCCGAGCGCACCGATGACCTCACCCCGCGTCAGGGACTGTCCAACCGCGAGCCCCTCCGGGTTGCCGCCCTGCAGGTGTGCGTAGAAGGCGAAGCGCCCGCCGCCGAGGTCCTGCACGACGTGGTTGCCGCCGTATTCGGCGAGCGCGAGCCCCGTCGGGTTCTTCCCCGGACGCTCTTCCGGCAGCTCCCAACCCATTGAGACGATCGGGCCGTCGCCGACCGCCAGGATGTCGGCGCCGTAGTAGTCGTAGCTTGCGAGATCGTCGATCGCTCCGCCGACGATGCGGCCGGCGGCATCCAGCTGAACGAAGTCGATCGCGAAGCGTTCGGGGGCGTGCAGCGTGCCGTTCACCGGGTTCACCGCCGTGCGGTGCGGCGTCACCGCGCAGCAGCTGTTGCCGTCGAGCCAGCCGGCACCGCGCACCGGCGACCCGATCACGATGGGGGCGGATGCCGCGAGCGTCGTCACCGCGATCGTCTCCGTCATCGGCTTCTCGACGACGGGTGGGATCGCGGTCTCCGGAGTGAGCTCGATGACGTGGCTCAGGGTCGCGGGGGCCTCCTCCTGCGACGGCACGGTGACGTCGACGTAGACGATCCCCTGCTGCCCCGCCGTGAGCACGCGACCGGGCGCCGATCCGCCGAGCGGCCGCATCCACGCCGCGAGCTCGTCACCCTCAAGCCGCAGCAGCTCTGCACCGTCGCCCAGCACGGTCAGCGCGTCGAGCGTGACGGGCTGGGCGAGCACGTTCGTCAGCAGCAGCTCGTAGGCGAGGTGCGTCAGCCCATCGGTCGACGGCACGGCCTCCGGTGGCGCGAGGGCCTCTCCCACGATGGGTGTGAAGACCTCGGCCGTATTCGCCGGAACCCCCGTTGGCGATGTCGCCTGCGCTGCCGTCTGCGGCGCTGTTGGCGCCGCACCCGTGGCAGTGCACGCGGTCAGCGCGAGCATGACGGCAGCGAGTGCGGCGAGAGCCGGTGGTCCTGCTCCCCAAGCTCGCATGCGGAAACACTAGCCGCAAAGGACGGCTCTCAGACAGAGGCTCTCAGACAGAGGCGCTCAGACAGAGGAAGGCGAATATGCGCGAGGAACGACCGGTGTGCCCCTGGAGGGACTCGAACCCCCAACCCTTTCCTTAGGACGGAACTGCTCTTCCATTGAGCTACAGAGGCTGACCGGTTGAGTCTACCGGTTCCCCGAATCGTCTATCGCGCCGATCTCAATGTCCGTGAGGTGCTCGCTGATGTCGGTCTGCGTCGGGAGAGACTGCCTCCAGTTCGCCTCGCGTTGGCGGGTCGGCGCCGGGTCGAGAGACCGTGACTGCGGCCGCGACTGCGCTTCGGTGGAGCAGGGAGGTTGTGCGCTCCTCCCCCAGTGATTCGAGTGCCCGCCGCGCGTCGGCTCCGAACGCCCCCTCGCCGAGCAGGCCGTCGATGAGACCGGCCATGAAGGTGTCGCCGGCTCCGACCGTGTCGACCACGTCGACAGTGATGGCAGACACCCTGAGTTCAAAGCCCGGCGCGATCGCGAGGCATCCGCCCGCACCCGTGGTCACCACCACCAGCCCCGGGCCTGACCGCGACCAGCGTCGCGCAACGTCGACGATGTCCTCACCGGGGTGGAGCCACGCGACGTCCTCGTCACTCGCTTTGATCACGTCGGCTCGTTCGATGAGCGACAGCGCCTGGCGTCGCACCGAGTCACGGTCGCTAATGAGGCTGGGCCGAATGTTGGGGTCATACGTGATGAGCGCTCGACCACGGTGCCGGTCGAGGAGATCGGCGACGGCGGTGGCACCAGGTTCGAGGGTCGCCGCGATTGATCCGACGTGCAGCGTGTCCGCCACATCGACGCCTTCGGTCTGGATTTGCCAGTCAAGGTCGAACTCGTAGCGTGCGGAGCCCATCGCGTCGAGGCGCGCCAGCGCGGTGGAGGTTCGAGCAGCGGGTGGTCCCTGCATTGAGACGCCCGAAGCCGCCAGCCACTCGCGCACCGCGTGGCCGTGCGGGTCACCGCCGATTGACGAGAGCAGCCGCGGGTTACGCCCCAAACGCCCGAGAGCGAGGGCGACGTTGGCCGGGCTACCACCGGGAGACTCATCTATCGACCCGTCGGCGCGATGCACGATGTCCACGAGTGCCTCGCCGACAACGAGCACGTCTGGCGCCGGCCGTGCGTACGTAGGTGGAGAGGTGGTCATCAGTTGGCACTGCCGAACTCTCGGATGGTGATCCCGGTGAAGCTCGCCGGCCCACCGTCAGCGTAGAGCGAGATGCCGGTGTCACCCTCGGCGAAATGCACCTGTTGCGAGAGCACGGTGTGTCCGGCATTGACGAACACCTCGACGCTCTGCGTGTCGACGAAGATCCTGAGGTGCACCGTCCGGGCTGCGGCATCGATCGGCGCCGCGGCACGGGTGTAGGGCACGAGCGAGAATCCGCTGAGGTCGGATGGCGCGCGGTCGACGTAGATCTCCGCGCCATACTTTCCGATGTTCGTGTGACGAGTGCCGGTCGCCGAACGGCCGACGGAGACTCCGACGTTCGTCGCGGCATCCCATGCGATGTCGAGCTCGAGCTCGTAGGCCCGACCGGTGAACGGCAGCACAACGCTCCCGTTCACCGTCTGGTCGGGAGGCGTGATGGTCGTGGTGGCGTAGTCGGAGAGGGCTTCGACAGGGCTGCTCAGCAGGCTGTACCAGCCACCCGACTGGTGCTCAAGGCGCAGCTCGCGCACGATCGAGTTCTGGCCGTTGTAGCCGTCGGATGCATCTGTGGGCACGGCGCGGTTCGCGTACTTCCAGTTGTTCATCCAGGCGATCGCGAAGCGGCGCGTGGCTGGCGACTCGATCGACGGCCACGTGACCGCGGCGTACCAGTCCCATCCCCAGTCGAGCCACTGCGGGGTGAGGCTGTCGGCGATGAACGCCGCACCGTTCCACGTCCCCATCCAGTAGGCGTAGGTCATCGGCATGCCGACGCTGTATGCGTCCATGCTCGCGCCGAGCACCCAGTGTGACGTGCCGTCGCCGGCAGTCATTTCGAACAGGTCGGGGCATTCGATGCCGCCGAGCGCGTGGTTTGGGTAGTCGAAGTTGCTCGTCCACTCCCAGTCGAGCAGGTTCGGCGACGTGTAGAACGCCGCGTACCGCGCTCGCCCAATGACACAGACCCACTCGCTGCGAGCGGCATTCCAGTGGATCTTCGGGTCGCGGAACCACTCTGCGTTCTCGATCTCGGCAGGCGTCGTCGCCGTGCGGCCGTCAGTGTTCGCGATGACGGGATCGGGCAGCGCGGTAAAGGTGAAGCCGCCGTCGGTCGACCAGTAGAGGTACTGCTCCTGGTACTTGCGGATGCCGCTGGTCGGTTGGGTGGCGAGGGCGATGACGGCGCCGCTACCGAAGCCCGCGGTGTTCGCGGTGTCCACGACGGCCGACCCCGACCACACCGGGAAGTCTGTCTGCAGTGGCATCACGGTGCCGTGATGGGTGAACGCGACGCCGTCGCTTGTGGTGGCGTGGTCCCAGCCGCCGGGCCCGTTGTTCTGACCGGAGTGCAGGTAGTACAGCTGGTAGGCGCCGTTGGCGGTAATCGGCCGCTGTGGGTCGCAGAGCCAGCCCGACGGCGGGGTCATATGAAAGATCGCGCGGAGCGAGGTCTGGGCTCGCGCGGCGACGGGCGCAGCGACACTGCTCATGAAGAGGGCGAGCGCTCCTGCGCCTGCGCCCTGCAGCACACGTCGTCGTGAGATTGAATGCATGGTCGGTCCTGTCTGCCTGGCGGGCGCGACGGTGCGCCCGCCGTGTCGAACGGTGGTGGATGAGAGTGGCTGGGTCAGCCGAGGGCAGCGAGCGCCGGGCTGGCACGTACTTCTGTATCGCGAAGGTCTGCGACGGTCACGGTGATCGGTCCTTTCCTCTCGGTGGCAATCGTCGCGTCGATGGGGCCGGCGCCGAGCACGACGAGGTTCGATGCCGTCGCCTCGCCGTCGTTGACGAACACCTCGAGCAGCGGGCCGTCGAGACTGATCAAGAGCCTCATCACACCGTCGCCGTCGCCCGGCAGTGCGACGGTGTTGCTCGAGGGGAAGTCGGGGTGTACGGCCTCCATCGCCGCACCATCCCGGGTGACCCTGAGCACATTCGACGACGGCTCGTGCGACAACTGGACGAGCGCATCGGCATCACCGCGCAGCTGCATCCTGAGCGCTCCCGTCGACGCGGGATGCCACGCCAGCTCGATCAGTGCGTGACCGCTCAGCGTGAGGTCGACCGGCCCGCGTGCATCATGCGCTGTCGTCACCGACGCTTCGGCAAGCTGCTCCCGTACGAAGTTCGGCGGCTCCTGTACGAGGCGGGGCGTTCCCGCAAGACGTCGCAGCGACACCCGTCGTGGCAGTGACATCGCGCCTCGCCAGGGCGACGACGGGAACGCGCTGGCGTAGCGCCAGTTGCCCATCCAGCCGAGCATGATGGCCTCGCCGCCGGGCGCGCTGTCGAAGGTGACGCCGGCGTAGAAGTCTCGGCCGTGGTCGAGTCGCGTCAGCTCCGGGGCATCCGCTCGGAATGTGATGCCGTCGAACTTCCCCACTATGTAGCTCATCGATGAGCCGTCGGGGTTCGGGTCGTCGCCGACGGAGTTCGTGCTGAGCAGCAGTACCCATCGGACGTCGCGAGGGTCGCCGTCGACCGCGAGCGGAACGAGGTCGGGGCACTCCCAGACGACGCCGGGGTCGCCGAGCGGGCCGAACGAGCTCAGGTACTCCCACGAACGCAGGTCACGCGAAGAGTAGAAGAGTACCTGGCGGTCGTCGGCCTCGACGGTGAGCATGATCCAGCGAGTCGCTCCGTCGTCGTCGGTGAACCGAATGACCTTCGGGTCGCGGAATGCGCTCGTGCCGCGATCGAGCACGGGGTTGTGCGCGTCGAGTTCCCACGTGTAGCCGCCATCGCGGCTGGTTGCCCTCGACTGCGCCTGGTGATCGTCGTCGTAGGCGCTCGTGTAGAACGCAGTGAGTATGGTCTCGTCACCGGCCAGGGTGGCAACGATCGAGCCCGAGAAGATCTGCTCGCCGTCGCGATACGGCAACGCCACCGAATGCTCGGTCCAGTGTTGCAGGTCGGTGCTCGTCGCGTGGCCCCAGCTCATGTTGCCCCAGTCGACGCCCTCGGGGTTGTACTGGAAGTAGAGGTGCCAGAGGCCACGATCGAAGACGAGCCCGTTGGGGTCGTTCATCCAATTACAGTGCGGCGTGAAATGGAATGCGGGTCTCGGCACGTGGCCGTTCGTGGCTACCAAGTGGTCTCCTCCTCGAGTGAGATCGAGTCTGATCGGGCTAGATCGAGTGCCGGCGGATCGGCGGGCAGGCGATCAGCTGCGTGCCGGATACGGGGGCGGGCTCGAGGCCGAGCAGCAGTCTCACGCCTGCGGCGCCGAGTTCGTAGTGCGGCAGCGCGACCGTCGAGAGCGTCGGGCGCAGGTGCGCGGCGATGACGTCCTGATTGTCGAAGCCCATCACGGCGACATCCTCGGGAATGCGCAGGCCATGCTCGCGCAGCCCGTCGTAGAGCCCCATGGCCACGCGGTCATTGTGGCAGAACACAGCCGTCGCCTTCGAGTCAAGAATGTCGGATGTCGCCCCGTAGCCGCCCTCCTGCTCGGGTGCCGCGGGGAACACGAGTGACTCGTCGTAGGCGACCCCGGCTGACTCGAGCGCAGCGCGATACCCGGCGAGACGCCCGGTCTGGGCAGGCGATGGCGTGGTCGTGTTGACGAACGCGATTCGGCGATGGCCGGCGGCGAGCAGCTCTTCGGTCGCGGTGCGGCCGCCCTGCTCCTCGTCGGGCACGACGGCCGGCAATCCGCTGCCCTCAGCGAAGCAGTCGACGAGCACGGCGTCGGTCTGGAGCAGCGCCTCTGGCACCTGGATCTCGCGATGGAACCAGGTCGAGTAGAGGATGCCGTGCACCTGGTGCTCGAGCATCATCGCAATCGCGTCGTTCTCGACCGCCGCGTTGCCGTCGGTGTTCGCGACAAGCAGCACGTAGCCGTGCTTCCACGCCTCGTCTTGCGCGCCGTGGATGATCTGACCGGCGAACGGGGTCGTGGCGATCGCATCCGCAACGAGGCCGATGAAGCGCGAGGTGCCCTGCGAGAGGGTCTTCGCGAGCGCGTTCGGCCGGTAGCCGAGCTCGATCACGGCCTCCTGCACCCGTCGCCTGGCGTCATCGCCGATGCGGGCGCCCTCCTTGGCGTTGACGACGTGCGAGACCGTGGCCACCGAGACACCCGCGACCTTGGCGACGTCGCGCATTGTGACGGCCGAACCGTTCCTGCCGTGCTCCGAGGTGTTCATCCCTTGGTTGCTCCGCTCTCGAGACCGTTGATCATCGCCTTGTTCAAGACGAGGAAGACCAGGAGCAGCGGCGTCACCGTCACGCAGACCGCTGCGAACGTCGCCGTCCAGTCGGTGTTGCCCATCGCCCCGATGTAGTTCTGCAGGCCGAGCGGGATCGTCTTGAGGCCGTCGGAAAGCACGAACGTGTTCGCGAAGATGAAATCGTTCCAGATGAAGATGCTGTTCACGAGCACCACCGTGATAATCGTATTGGCCGACAGCGGGAACGTGATCTGGCCGAAGATCCGGTACGGGCCAGCGCCGTCGATCGACGCGGCCTCGTACATCTCGCGCGGGATGTACTCGTAGAACGACGCGAACAGGTAGATCGACATCGGCATCGCAAACGCGGCGAGCGGGATGATCATCGACATGTGCGTGTCCAGCAGCCCGACCTGCGAGTAGTCGATGAACAACGGCACGAGCGCGATCTGCACCGGCACGATGATGCCGAGCAGGAACAGCGCCCTCACCAGGCCGCTGAACCGGAACCCGAGCACCTCCAACGCGTACGCGGCCATCATGCCCGCGACGACGATGAGCACGCTCGCGCCGAGTGTGACGATGAGACTGTTCAGCATATTCAGCCAGAGGTTGCCCGTGGCGAACGCCCGTGCGTAGTTATCGAGGGTCCACTCCGACGGCAGGGCGAACGCGTTGCCACCAGTGAAGTCCGCGGCCGTGCGGAAGCTTGTGAGGAGGAGCCACACGAGGGGATACACCTGCACGATCACGATGAGCACGATCGTCACGGTCAGGACCGTGCGCTGCACGCGCAGCTTGGGCGAGAGCGAGCGGATACGGCGCCCTGTTGGCCTGGACGGACGCGGCAGTTGCGGGTCCGGCTGCGTCGGCGCGGCCGACGTGAGCAGGGGGGCGGTCATGAGTCATCCCTTCGACGAAGGAGCAGGAAGATGAGGCCGACCGCGATGAGGCACTCGACCACGATGAAGACGGAGATCGCGCTAGCGTAGCCGTAGTCGGTGTGCACGAACGCGGTCTTGTACATGTAGGTCGTGAGCAGCTCCGACGCCTGGCCTGGCCCGCCGTTGGTGAGCAGGTACGGGATGTCGAACCCGCGCAGGGCGAACGTCGTCGCCATGATCGTAGTCGTGATCCACACCGGGCGGATGTACGGGAATCGGATGCGCCAGAACACCTGCCACCAGGAGGCGCCATCGAGTCGAGCCGCCTCCTCGAGCTCACGGGGAACGGCGATGAGGGCCGCATAGATGATGAGCATGTAGAGCCCGGTGAAGCGCCATCCCTCCGGGATCGACACGGCGGCCAGCACCGTGTTCACATCGGAGAGCCACGCGTTCTGGAGGCCCTCCAACCCGAGCCACGCGAGGATCTGGTTGAGCAGGCCGACCGGTTCGAGCGAGTAGATGCGCTGGAACAAGATCGCGATCGCGACCGTCGAGATGATCGCAGGAAGCAGGTAAACCGTCTTCACGAGCTCACGCGCCCTCGGGAGCGCCGTGAGCAGACTCGCGACGATCAGCGCGCCGCCGAGCTGGATTACGAGACAGATCGCCAGATAGCCGAGTGCGTTGCCGAACGCGGTCCAGAAGACGTCGTCGCGGGTGAGCATCTTCGCGTAGTTGTCGAAGCCGACGAAGACCATGTCAGTGATGCCGTCCCAGCGGAACACGCTGAGGAACATCGACTGCACGATGGGCAGCAGCACTGCCACGCCGTAGAGCAGCAGTGGAGGAACGAGGAACACAACGACCGACAGCCCCGACCGACGCGGAAGCATCGACGTCGACATCGGGCGCGGCCGCCGGGGCGGGCGCGGCTTCGCCGCACCCACCCCGACTGAGACCGATTCAGCCATTGCTGTTCTCCGCGAGGGTGGCATCCATCGTTTGGATGAACTCGTCGGGCTTGATATCGCCCTGAACCAGGAGGGTGAGCTCCTGCTGGAGGCGCGTGTTGGTCGCCGGGTCGAGCTGCGTGTCCCACGGCATCGCGATCTTGGGGCCGACGTCGTTCGCCTGCTCGACGGCGCGGGGATACAGCTCGGTCGCGTTGTCGGGGATGGTGGTCTCGACGTTGGTTGTCGGCGAGAGTGCGCCGGTGGCAGCGTAGACCGCAGGGTAGCGATCGAGTGCGAAGGCGAGGAAGTCACGCACGAGCGGGTCGTACGTCTGCGCATTCACGGCCATGCCGATTCCCGACGGCGTCACGTACTCGTTGTCGTTCGTGACCGCTCCGTCGATGGTCGGCAGCGTGAAGTAGTCGACCGAGTCCCGCACGGCCGGGTCGAGCGCGTCGGTGGCGAGATTGCCGAGCTCCCAGGTGCCGATGTTGTAGACGGCGGCCTTGCCCGAGGTGAAGAGCGCCTGGGCGTCGGCATAGCCTGTCGACGAGAAGCCCTCCTGGAAGCATCCGGCCTGTCCGAGGCTATACAGCCATTCGGCCGCCGCCGTGCCCGCGGGATCTGCGAACGAGGCGTCACCGTTCTTGAGGTCCTGGACGTACTCGGGGCCGGCCATCCGGAACGGGTAGTACGCCATGTACCGCTCGAGTGGCCACTGATCCTGTCCATCGAGGGCGATGGGCGTGATGCCCTTCTCCCGAAGCGCCTCGCACATCGCCGGGAAGTCGTCGAGCGTAGCCGGAACCTCGACGCCGGCGTCTTCGAGAAGGGCCGAGTTGTACCAGAAGAACTCGAGCTGGAACTCGAACGGCACCATGTAGAGCGAGCCGTCGTCGAAGCGCTGGTAGTTCAGCGCGGCCTCGCGGTACTTGTCAGCGATGCCGAGGTCGTCGAGCAGCAGGTCGACGTCGACCATCTGTCCCTGCTTCGCGAGCTTCTGCGCGAAGGGTGTGGCATCCGTGTCGAAGAGCTCGGGCAGCTTCTTCGCGGCCGCGAGCGTCTCGTACTTCTGGATGTACGAGGGGCGGTCGGGCGTCGTGATGAGGTTGAGCGAGAAGCCGGGGTTCTCGTCGGCGTACTCGTCGGCGATCTTCTCCATCGCCGTGATCACGCCGCCGTCTGCCGGTCGCGAGAGCAACCACGAGATCTCGCGGGGCACGATCTCGCCCTCCGGGTCGACGTCGGTCGGGTTTGCACTGCTCGACGCGCCCGCGCAGCCCGTGAGCACGAGGGCTACGGTCGCGGCGGTCGCGGCAGCGGCGAGGAACGCTCGCCTGCGCTTCGTGGTGGTCATGGTCGGAATCTCCTTTGATCGATCTACAGGGGTGCGGTGCGGGTGTGAAAGGTCAGGTCGTGGCGGCGACGAGGTCGTCGGCGGTGTCGAGTGCGGTGGCGTCGGGAGCGGATGCCTCGAGCTCGAGCTCGTCGCGGGCGAACACAGAGAACTCGGTGACCGTGACGGCACCTTCTCCGACGAAGAATCCGACCCGTCCGCTCGGACGGTCGTAGAGTCGCGTGCTCAGCACGGTGGCATTGTCGATGGTCGCGACGCAGAGGTCGCCGACGACGATCACCTCGATCTCGTGCTCGCCGGCGTCGAGTCGACAGGGGCGCTCGAGTTCAACGGAGAACGGTACATCGCCCGAGATCTGCCACTGCTCGGTGCCCGTCGACTGGCGCGGCCACCGATCGAAGACGAGACGCCCGCGCTTGAGCTCGAGCCGGAGCACGTAGCCTTCGTTCCCATCGGCGCTCGCCCGGAGCAGCACGCCAGCTTCGGTCGTGCCATCGGTGATGTCGAGGCGGGCGCGGAGCCGGAACGACGACGGGGCGTCATCTGCCGTCAGCAGGTCGCGGTATCCGTCGGGTGCGGAGAGGGACGTTCCGCTCGCGATCGCCTCGCCGGTCTGCGAGAAGGTATCGCGGAGTTCGTCGGCCGGGTGGAAGGCGAGGGTGCCGTCTTGGCGCTGCTCGGCCTCGAGCACCGACATCGTGCCGGCCCACTGCCACGCGCCGTCGTCGCTGGCGCCCTCACGGGATGCGATCCAGCCAAAGAACAGCCGCCGCCCGTCGCGCGCGGCCGACTTCGCCGCATAGAAGGCCCGGCCGTCGATCGTGTCGTGCTCCGGTGCGATCCACGGGCCGTGCAGGCTGCGCGACATCCGGTATCGCGTCGTGAATGCGTCGCTGAACTCCGAGTAAACGAGGTACCACCATTCTCCCCACTGAAACACCTCGGGGCATTCGTGCGCGAGGTACCGACGCGGGTCCCAGAACGGC
>CAZZNX010000028.1:27033-30937 GCA_964655795.1 uncultured Leifsonia sp.
AGGTCGAGAGATCGCGCGACGTGCACTGCGCAATCACTCCCCTGCGTCGCGCGGGGCCCTCGACGTGGCGTGCCGTGACGAGCATGCGCCAGAGCCGCGCCTCTTCATCCCAGAAGACGAACGGATCGCGCCAGTCTGCGGTGTCGTACCCGGGTGTCGCTCCGAACGTGTCCGACGGATGCCGATCCCATGACTCCATGCCGTCGACGCTCGTCGCGTGCATGACCAGCTGCAGCGCGAGCCCGTCATCGCCGGTCTTCGCCGGGTTCTGTCCGGTGTAGAAGGCGTGATGCGTGCCGTCGGCGGCGAGCACGATGCTGCCGGTGTAGATGTTGAAGTCATCGGCCAGCCCACCGCCCGACGCGATGGCCTCGCCCGCCTCGGTGAAATCGACGAGGTTCGCGGTTACGACCCGACGCCACGGCATGCCGTCCTTCGGCGTTCGACGTGTCTCGTGCAGGTAGAAGAGGTGGAAGACACCATCCTCCTGCCACGGAATCACGTCTCCGATCCACGCGCCGTTCGGCTGGTAAAATCCTCGCTGGTCCATCATCACCTTCATCTGGTTAACCGGTTATCCAGAACAATAACCGGCCGAAAGGCTGTGGTCAAGCGGTTAATCAGATCGTGACATGCGCACGATCGTTGGTCGCCCCAATTCATCCGCGAGAGGCTCGCGCCGAGCTAGAAACGTGGGCTATTCGGGTACGGCAGATTTCGTCGGCGATGAGAACGACTGCGTGCCGTCGACCCCGGCCAACGTGACGGGGCTAACTCCAGCATTCACGCGCTGGCATCGACGGTCGGAACTCCAGAGTTGATTCGGGAATGACGCTCAGCGTCCAGCCGCGTTGTCCACGCGTGCGGCGATGGCGTGACTCGCGGCGATGTGCCCGTAGACGAGCCCCTGGCCGATCGTCGCACCCGCGCCGGGGTAGCTCTCTCCGAACACGTTTGCCGCCGAGTTGCCGATCGCGTAGAGCCCCGGGATGGGGCTACCGTCCGCGGCGAGCGCGCGACCGTCGGCATCGGCCGTGATGCCGCCGCAGGTGCCGAGGTCCGACAGTACGATCTGAATCGCGTACAAGCCGGTGGGGTCGAGCGGGCGCAGATTGGGGTTGGGAGCGATCGTGGGGTCGCCGTAGTAGCGGTCGTATGCGCTGTTCCCGCGGTCGAAGTCGGTATCGATGCCGGCCGCGGCGAGCTCATTGAAGCGCTGACCGCTCGCTCTGAAGGTGCTGGCCGGCACCCCCATCTTCTCCGCGAGTTGTGCCCAGGATGAGCCGCGCACGGCGATGCCCTGCTCGTACCACGCCTTCGGCAGCGGCATCCGTGGGAAGGTCGCACCGCCCAGCAGATAGCTGTTGCGGTACGTCTGGTCGAATACGAGCCACATGGTGCCGACCGGCTTGCCATCGTTCTCGCGCTCGAGGACGTGGTGACCGAAGGACATGTAGTCCTCCGCCTCGTTCAGGAACCGGGAACCCGCCCCGTCGACGATGAACGAGCCAGGCAGCGAACGCTCCGCGAGCATCACCGTCGGCTTCTCGCCGGCGAGAGGGGCGATCGCGGGGAACCACCATGCCTGGTCCATGAGGGCTACGCCGGCGCCGACCGCCTGCGCGGCGCGGATGGCGTCTCCGGTGTTGCCATCGCTGCCGAGGCTCCAGCTCTCGAGGGAGGCCGACTGCAGGCTGCGCCGCAGTGCGAGGTCGTGGTCGAATCCGCCTGCGGCCAGCACGACACCGTGCTTCGCGACGATCGTGGTCTCCTGGCCGTTGCGTGTGACGACCGCACCGACGACGACGCCGGCACCGTCGAGCACGAGCCGCTGCATGCTCGTATCCGTCCACACCGGTATGCCCGCCCGCACGACGCCGTCGAAAAGGCCAGCGGCGAGGGCCCGCCCGCCCGCCGCGTACTCGCGGCCGATGAGCTTGCCTCCGATGCCCTGCACCGCCCGCTTGAATGCAACGCCGAAGCCGCGCATCGGCTTCTTGGCCATGAGGTTCAGCCACTTGTAGTCTGCGCCGGTCACCGGCATCGGGACGGGCGCCTCCATGACCGCGGCACGAAGCCGGGCACGCTCTGCGCCGAGCTGTGCCACGTCGAACGGGCGGCACTCGCAGCTGCGCCCACTGGCCGATCCGCCCGGCAGCTCTGGGTGGTAGTCGGAGTAGCCCCGGGCCCACGTGAACTGCATCCGCGTGGTGCGTTCGAGCATGCGCACGGTCTCGGAGCCGTGCTCAAGGAAGCTCTCCCAGCGCGCATCTGGGCCGGTGCCGTCGACGACGGCGGAGAGGTATCGGTGTGCCTTCTCGGGCGAGTCGTTCGCGCCCTCCGTGGCGAGGATCGGATTCGCGGGGATCCAGAAGGCCCCTCCGGATCGTGCCGTCGAACCGCCGACGAATGCCGTCTTCTCGATCACGAGCACGGTGGCGCCCTGCTCGTGCGCGGACAGCGCAGCCGCGAGCCCGGTTCCTGATCCGACCACAAGGAGGTCGATCGTCATGTTCTCGGTCATCTTCGACGCGGCTCCGATTCATTCGCGGATAGTGAACCCATCCTGCACGAGGTGCACGTCGTGCACAATAGGCACATCATGCCAACTGGATACAGGCAACGCCAGCCTCCATGCATCAGGCTTCTGCCATGACCCGCCACACCCTCCTTCGCGATGCGCAGCTGCGGGCGATGAATCTCGCCCACCGCGGCGTGATCGCGGTATCCGGCGGTCGGATCGGTTGGACGATCGGCCCGATGCCGGCCGTCGAGCTACACACCACCGGTCGCTCCAGCGGAAAGCGGCGCTCTGCCATGCTCACCGCGCCCGTGCACGAGCAGGGCCGTTACGTCTTGGTCGCATCGATGGGCGGCGACGACCGAAACCCTCAGTGGTATCTGAATCTCGTGGTGAATCCGGATGTCGAGATCACCGTGCGCGACCGGACACTGCCCATGCGCGCCCGCACCGCAACGGCAGCGGAGAAGGCCGAACTCTGGCCGCGGATCACCGCCGTGAATCCCGGCTATGCCGGCTATCAGCGCAAGACGAGTCGCGACATCCCCGTGGTGATCTGCGAGCCGCGCTGAACCGCCCTTCAACACGGCAGGCGAGCCCAGGTTCACCGCGGCCAATCGACGCTTACGGCGGTGGGTAGAGGAAGAGGTCGACCTCGCCGATCGGCACGGTGCGCCGGTGATAGGCGTGGTCATTGCCCCAGTTGTACTCCTCGAGCACGACGGTGCCGTCGCCGGGAACCGACTGCACATAGGCGACGTGGTTCGCGGTGAACCACGCGACGGCTCCGGGGATCGGGTCGTAGCTCGTGGTCCAGCCGTGGCTGTTCCACTCATTCGCCCAGTTGTAGGCGTTGCCGCCGCCCGGGGTGAGGTTGGACCACACCCACTTGAACGGCCCGGTCGCTCCGGCATCACGGTTCAGCCGCCACGCCACGAAGTCGACACACTCGCGGTAGTAGTAGTTCATCGGCGAGAAGCCGCCGCCCTGATCGTCGGTCGCCTCCCACGGCCAGGGGTAGTCATCGCCTTCTTGCCGCACGCCCGGCGTCGTGTTGCTGCCGGCACGAGCTCGCGCATCGGCGGCCTCGGCTTCTGCCTGCTCGGCGGCCAGACGTTCGGCCTCCAGCGTGAGCCGCTGGATTTCCTCGGAGCTCACCGCGGCGAAGCCGTCGCTTGCGACGGTGACCTTGGGCGAGAAGCTCGCGATCTCGAGGCTCTGAGCACCGGTGGTGCTCGCCTCGCGGGTGTCGCTGGCGGCGAAGCTCTGCCCGTCGCTGCCAGGGGCGAAGGCGTAGGCCGGCAGCGCGGCGGTCAGGAACAGTCCGGGCACGACGGCGAACGTCACGAAGGAGCGCATCGCGCTGCGCCGGCTCTTCGGGGT
>CAZZNX010000029.1:0-30922 GCA_964655795.1 uncultured Leifsonia sp.
CCCGCGGCCTCCCGCGCCGCCACCTCGCCCACCGCCCTGTTCCGCCCGCCCGCACCGGACTCCGATGAGCACCGCCCCACCGTCGTGGCACCCGTCGCCGCCCGCATCGGCCTGGCGCCGAGCGCGGTTCCGCACGCGGTGCCGACCCCGCATCCGGACCGCGACCGCACCGGTCGCCGCATCCACCCCGCCGACTAGCCCCAGTTCCATTGAGAGCGGCCAAATGGCCGCTTCAGGGGGCCGAAAACGGCCATTTGACCGCTCTCAATGGACGTCGGATTGACGGGGCACCGCGTCCGCGGTCTAATAGTCCGGTTGGACTAATCGGATCGGACTATTGTGGTCGCACTCACACCCCTCGGCATCGCGGCGCTCGCGCTGCTCGCCGAGCGACCCATGCACCCCTACGAGATGTACCAGCTGCTGATCCAGCGCCGTGAGGACCGGGTCGTCAAGGTGCGGCGCGGCTCGCTCTACCACGCGGTCGACCGGCTGACCGAGCTCGGCCTCGCCGAGGTGCGCGGCACAGAGCGGGCGGGCAACCGGCCGGAGCGCACGAGCTACGAGATCACGGATGCCGGGCGCGAGCGCCTCGGCAGCACGCTCGCCGAGATGCTCGCCACCCCCGTCAACGAGTACCCGCGCTTCCCGCTGGCACTCGGAGAATCGCACAACCTCCCACGCCACGAGGTGACCGAGCTGCTTCGCGCCCGCGTCGTGCTGCTGCAGGCCGAGCTCGCCGAGATTGAGCGGCTCACAGCCGCGGCAAGCGCCACGGGCGTCGCGCGCATGTACTGGTTCGACGCCGACTACCGCGCAACGCTGCTGCGCGCCGAGATCAGCTGGCTCACCGCCACCGTCGCCGACATCGCGAGCGGCGCACTGCCGTGGCTCGATGCCGGTGCCGCCACCTCCTCGCACTCCCCGAACTAAGGACAACGTCCATGGAAATCGTCTCCCGGCCCTGGCCGGCCCTCTGGGCACTCGTGCTCGGATTCTTCATGATCCTGGTCGACTCCACGATCGTCTCGGTCGCGAACCCGTCGATCATGACCGGGCTCGACGCCGACATCAACAGCGTGATCTGGGTGACGAGCGCCTACCTGCTCGCCTACGCCGTGCCGCTGCTGATCACCGGGCGCCTCGGCGACCGTTTCGGCCCGAAGCGGCTCTACCTCATCGGCCTGGTCGTCTTCACCGCGGCATCCGCATGGTGCGGCCTCTCCGGCGACATCAACTCGCTGATCATGGCCCGCGTCTTCCAGGGCTTCGGTGCGGCAATGATGACGCCGCAGACGATGGCCGTGATCACCCGCATCTTCCCGCCGGACCGGCGCGGCCAGGCCATGGGGCTCTGGGGCGCCGTCGCCGGTGTCGCGACGCTCGTCGGCCCGATCCTCGGCGGAGTGCTGGTGGATGCCGCAGGCTGGGAGTGGATCTTCTTCGTCAACGTTCCTGTCGGCATCGTCGCGTTCGTGCTGGCGTGGAGGCTCGTGCCGAAGCTCGCGACGCACAAGCACCGCTTCGACATTCCCGGCGTCATCCTCAGCGCGCTCGGCCTGTTCCTGATCGTGTTCGGCATCCAGGAGGGCGAGAGCTATGACTGGGGCGTGATCTGGGGCCCGATCACGGTGTGGGGCCTGATCATCACCGGCATCGTGATCTTCGCGGCGTTCATCGGCTGGCAGGCGATCAACAAGGGCGAGCCGCTGCTGCCGCTCGGCCTGTTCCGCGACCGCAACTTCGCGCTCTCCAACGTCGCCATCACGACCGTCGGCTTCGCGATCACCGCGATGGCGCTGCCGCTGATGTTCTACACGCAGACGGTGCG
The DNA here is from genome assembly GCA_964655795.1 of uncultured Leifsonia sp. Taxonomy (GTDB): domain Bacteria; phylum Actinomycetota; class Actinomycetes; order Actinomycetales; family Microbacteriaceae; genus Microterricola. The sequence continues at coordinate 1,832 of CAZZNX010000029.1, forward strand.
CGGCCTGACGCCGACACAGTCGGCGCTGCTCCTGATCCCGATGGCCGTGATCTCCGGCGGACTGGCGCCGGTCGTCGGCAAGCTCGTCGACCGGGTGAACCCCAAGTACATCGCCGGTTTCGGCCTGCTCTGCCTGGCCGGCGCGCTCGCCTGGCTCGGCAGCATCCTCTCGGCCGATGTGCCGCTCTGGCAACTGCTGTTCCCGATCGCGCTGCTCGGCCTCGCCAACGCCGGCATCTGGGCGCCGCTGGCGACCTCCGCCACCCGTAACCTGCCGCCGCGGCTGGCCGGCGCCGGCTCCGGCGTGTACAACACGACCAGGCAGATGGGTGCAGTGCTCGGAAGCGCCGGCATCGCGGCCCTCATGCAGTCGCGCCTCGCGGCCGAACTGCCCGGCTTCACCGAGGGCGGCGGAGCCGGCGAGGGCGCAGGCTCCGGCAACACCGTGCTGCCCGAGGCGTTGCAGGCCGGCTTCAGCACCGCCATGGGGCAGTCGCTGCTGCTGCCTGCGGCCGTGGCCGTGCTCGGGGCGCTCGCCGTCGCGTTCTTCGCCGCGCCCAAGAAGGTGCACGGCTGGTCGGAGGATTCGACTCTGGCGCAGGATGCCGTGGCGGCCGAGACCGGCCCGACGCCCGTCCCCGCCGACTGACGCAGGCCGGCATCCGCTGCTTCGGGCTCGGCAGCCCGTCGCGAAAACAGGCAGGCCCGGCGCAACTGCGCCGGACCAGCCTGTTTTCGCCTACACCGGGCCGCTGCCGCCTGTTTTCGCGACTGAGCGGGCTGGCGATCAGTCCGCGCTACGCGTCGCGGAGGACAGCGGTGAGTGTGTCGCGGGCGGCGGCCATCCCGCGGTAGACCTCGTTGAAGCTCGTCGAGAGCGGCGCGAGCCCGATCCGCAGCCCGCCGGGGTCGCGGTAGTCGGGGATGACGTCCTGCTGCCAGAGCCGGGCGTTCACCTCGCGCATCGCCGGGTGGTGCACGGTCACGTGCCCGCCGCGCTCCTCCGGGTCACTCGGTGTGGCAAGCGTCACGCCGAGCGGCGCGAGCCACTCCTCGAATAGCCGGATGGCGAACGCGGTCAGTGCGCGGGACTTCTCCCGGATCGCGCCCATCCCCGCCTCCTCGATCATCGCAATCGTGTCCTGCATGGCGAGCATGCCGACGATGGAGGCCGTCCCGCTGACGAAACGCTGCATTCCGGGCGCTGGCTCGTAGTTCGGTCCCATCGCGAACATGTCGCTGGTGCCCCACCAGCCCTGGATCGGCTGCGCGAGCTCGGACTGCAGCCCGTCGCGCACATAGGCGAAGGCCGGCGAGCCCGGCCCGCCGTTCAGGTACTTGTATGTGCAGCCGACGGCGAGGTCGAAGCCCCAGGCATCGGCCTCGACGGGCACGGCTCCGGCCGAGTGGCAGAGGTCCCAGAGGATCAGGGCCCCGGCCTCGTGGGCGATGCGGGTCAGCTCCGGCGCATCGGCGAGGTGGGCGGAACGGTAGGCGACGTGCGAGATGACGACGAGCGCCGTCTGCGGCCCGACGACGCCTGCAAGCTGCTCCGGCGTGACGCCGGCGCTCGTGTCGACCTCGATCCAGCGCAGGCTGAGGCCGCGCTCCTTCGCGATGCCGTCGAGGATGTAGCGGTCGGTCGGGAAGTTGTCGGTGTCGACGACGATCTCGACGCGTGCTGGATCGCGGGCGATCTGCGCGTCGACGGCGGCGCGCGCCAACTTGTACAGCAGCACCGTCGTCGAGTCGCCGATCACCGTCTGGCCGGCGGCCGCCCCGATCACCGATGCGCCGATGCGGTCACCGATCACGTAGGGCAGGCGCAGCCAGGACTCGTCCCAGCCGCGGATCAGCCGACCGGCCCACTCCTCGCGCAGGAACGTCTCGACCCGCTCGATCGCCGACAGCGGCGGCCGCCCGAGCGAGTTGCCGTCGAAGTAGACGAGATCGCTCTCAGCGCCGGCGAAGCGCTCGCGGTAGTGGGCGAGCGGGTCTGCCGCATCGAGCCGCCCAGCCTCGGCCAGCAGCGGGTCGAGTGCGGGGTCGACGGATGCCGCCGCGGCATCCGAGATCGAAGTGCGGTCATCGCTCATGGCAGGGTCTCCTCCAGGTAGTCAAGCGTTGTTCCGCGGGCTCCGGCGAGCCAGCGGGCGGTCTGTTCGGCGATGTCGGTGGTATCGGTCTCCTCGCCGGCGGCGAAGGCGATCTCGCCCGGCGGATCGCCCGGAACCCAGGCGACGCGCGGGCCGATGCGCAGATTCGAGCCGTCTCCGGCGATCGCGGTGACGAGTCCGTTCGCGGTCATCCCGGCCTCGGTGAGGGCGAGGAGCTCGCGCTCATTCACGCCGACCGGCAGCGGGCCGTTGCCGAGATCGGTGCCGTAGAGCACGCGGCCGCCGCGCTGGAGGAAGCGATGCACATTGTCGATCGCGATGGCGCGGGCCGGCGTCTTCTCTCCCCAGCCGTGGATGTCGATGGTCGAGATCCACTGCATGCCCATGAGCGTCATCTCATCGAGCAGCTGATCGCTCAGCACCTCGCTGAACGGCGCGTGGGCGAGGAGGTCAGCGCCGACGTCGACGGCCAGCTGGGCGCTGCCGACCCCCTCGGCATGGGCGATGAGCGGGATCTTCTTGCGTCTGGCCCGCTCGTAGACGCCGATCTGCGCGTGCAGTTCCGGCAGCGGGCCGGCGTCGCTGTTGAGCATGAGCTTGATCGCCCTGGCGCCGAGTTCCGCCTGCGCGTCGACGGCCGCCTGGGCCTCCTCGAAGGTGTTCAGCTCGATGATCGATCCGCTCGGGGCCCAGCCGCTGCTGCCGGGGTAGCCGCCGGGCGCGGTGAGGAAGGCGCCGACGAAGTAGGTCTCAGGCAGCTCGGAGCCCATCTGCGCCGAGTCGATCGCCCAGAGCGCGATCTCCTCGGGAATCCAGCCGAGGTCGAGCGCGTGGGTGATACCGCCGGGCAGCAGTGCCTCGCGATCGATCAGCCCCATGTGCACGTGCCGGTCGAACAGCACGGGGAACAGGGTGCCCGGAATGTGCAGTTCCGCCGGGCGGGCACGTGCGGCCCGTTGCGTCGCGGTGTCCGTGAGCGACGGCTCCGGGTCCGGGTGCAGATGGCCGGCGTGATAGCTGAAGACCGTCGGCCCCCGCCACTCGCCCGCCCACCAGTTGCGCACGCTGATCCGCGTGCCCTCGGTGATCACGGCGTCGTCACGGCGTGCGGCCGATCTCGGTGCGCACCGCGTACAGCTCGGGGAAGAAGGTGAGCTCGAGGGCCTTCTGCAGGAAGGCCGCGCCGGTCGAACCGCCGGTGCCCGTCTTCATGCCGATCGTGCGCTGCACGGTCTTCAGGTGCCGGAAGCGCCAGAGCTGGAAGTTCTCCTCCAGGTCGACGAACTCCTCGCAGGCCTCGTAGGCCGACCAGTTCTCGCTCGCATTCTCGTAGATGTGTGTGAACACCGGCACCAGCTCCGGGTCGAGCACCCAGGCCTCGGTCACGTCGCGCTCCAGCACCGACTGCGGAACCGCGTGCCCTGCACGGTGCAGGTAGCGCAGGAACTCGTCGTAGATGCTCGGGGCCTCGAGCAGTTCGCCGAGCAGGGCGGATGCCGCGGCATCCGACTCGAAGACACTCAGCATGCGCCGGTTCTTGTTGCCGAGCACGAACTCGACGGCGCGGTACTGCCACGACTGGAAGCCGCTGGAGTTGCCGAGGAAGCCGCGGAACTCGGCGTACTCGGTGGGGGTGAGCGTGGCGAGGACCGACCACTGCTCCGTCAGCGTGCGCTGGATGTGTTTGACCCTCGCGATGCGCTTGAGCGCGGGGGCGAGCTGATCGGCGCGCAGCAGATCGCGGGCGCTCGCCAGCTCGTGCAGCACAAGCTTGAGCCAGAGTTCCGTCGTCTGGTGCTGCACGATGAAGAGCAGCTCGTCGTGGTGTTCCGGCACGCTCACCGGCAGCTGGGCCGAGAGCAGCGTGTCGAGCTGCAGGTAGCCGCCGTAGCTCATCCGGTCGGTGAAATCCGTCACGATGTCCGGGTCGAACTCACGGGTGTTCTTCTCGACCGACACTGGTGCTCCTCGTTTGATGCCATGCGCAACTCCATGGTTGCTCCATGCATCATCGCTGCCAGCGGGGGCCGAGCGCAACGCGGTTCGGCGCGCCCCGCGGTTGCATCGAGTCGGGTCTGCGCTGCATTCGCGGGGCACGCCGTCGTCTCCGAGGCCGGGGCGGCGGCATCCTAGGGTAAACGGAGGATTACCTCTGTATATTTCGCGGGCGTGGCGTACAATGGAAGCATGAGTTCATCGGGCGATTCGGCAGTCAACGGCGGCTCCGGCGCCGAGCCGATCCGGCGTCGCAAAGACGCCCAACGCAACTACGATCGATTGCTCAGTGAGGCCCGCACCGTTGTGGCCGAACGGGGCAGCGATGCGTCATTGGAGGAGATCGCGCGCCGTGCAGAGGTGGGCATTGCGACGCTCTACCGGCACTTCCCGAATCGCACCGAGCTGATCAGGGCGCTTTATGAGCAGTCGCTGGCCACGCTCATGGTCTCGGCCTCCGACATCTTCACCGCGCCGAGTGCGTGGGAGGGCGTCTCGCTCTACGTCGAACGCGTCGCCGAATGGCTGATCGACGACCCCGGCCTGCCCTCGATCATCGTCTACATGGGCGCAGCGGATCCCGCCTACCGACCGGGTGCGGCCATCGAGGCGCCCCTCGCCGCCCTCATCGCGCGCGCCCAGGCCGACGGCGAACTCCGCCCGGACGTCAACGGGGTCGACGTCTCGATCCTCGTCACGATGCTCGGCGTGCTCTCCACCTACAACCGACCGGGTCAGCCGGCCACGATCGACTGGCGTCGCCAGCTCGCCATCGTGCTCGACGGCCTGCGCGCAGAGAACGTGCGCACCGAGCTGCCGGGAACGCCGCTCGATGCCGACGGATTCCACCACGCGGTGCACAAGAACTGAGGCCGCGCGGCATCCGTTCGCGGCGTTCGCGCCGCCGGTTCGCGGATGAGCGGGCCGAAACGGGCGCTTCGGCGCCGAAGCGGCGGCGTGTCGCCCGCCGCATCCGCTGACCGGCTACGCCGTGCGTGGCGCGTGGAGCGCGTGCGGTGCCGGCTAGGCGGTGCGCACCTGGATGAGGTTCGCCCACGGGTCGTCGAAGCGCAGCGTCTGGCCGTCGTCGCGCACGCCGACGCCGTAGTGCGCCATCCGCTCCTGCAGCGAACCGAGCGCATCGGCATCCGGAACCAGGATGTCGACCTGGCCGAGCCCGAGCGCGAGGCGGCGCTTGCCCGCCCCGCGGCTGTTCCAGGTGTTCATGGCCATGTGGTGGTGGTAGCCGCCGGCCGAGACGAACAGCGCGCTGCCGCCCATCTCCGCTGTGGTCTCGAAGCCGAGCTTGTCGACGTAGAAGTCGCGGGCGCTGGCGACATCGCCGACGGAGAGGTGCACGTGGCCGACCACGGCGCCGCCGATCACGGGGTCGGCGATGCCGGCCTCGGTGAGGTGCGTCTGCAGGTAGTCGTTGGGGTCCAGGGCGAGGGTCGCCATGTCGATCGTGCCGTGGGTCCAGCTCCACTCGGTGCGGGTGCGGTCCCAGTAGAGCTCGATGCCGTTGCCCTCTGGATCGGTGAAGTAGAAGGCCTCGCTCACGATGTGGTCGGCGCTGCCCGTGAAGGTGCCGGGGTGCTGCCTGGCCACCGAGTAGACGGCGGCGGCGAGGGCGGCCTGGGTCTCGAACAGGATCGCCGTGTGGAACAGCCCGGCGGCGCGCGGCTCGGGGTTGGCGAGCTCCGGCGCGTGCTGCAGGATGACGATCGGGGTGGTCCCACGGCCGAGCACAGCCGTTCCGCCCTCGTGGCTCAGCAGGCGCAGCGTGACGGCATCGCGGTAGTACGCGATCATCGCGTCGAGCTTGCCGACGCGCAGGGTCACCGCGCCCATGCCCGTGTCGGGGGCGAGGAGTTCACTGGCGCTGCGGGTGGACGGTGGCTGCTCGGTCATGCTGGGTGCAACGGATGTCGCGGCATCCGTATTCCGGCAGCCGGTGGCTCGGGTGAGGCGGTTACAGCGCGGTGAGGCGGGCCAGCAGCTCGCGGTAGCGGGCGGCCGTCTGCTCGACGATCTCGGCCGGGAGCTCCGGCGGGGTGCCCTGCTGGTCCCAGTTGGCGGCCAGCCAGTCGCGCACGATCTGCTTGTCGAAGCTGGCCATGCGTGCCTCCGGCGTGCTGCCGACGGCGTAGGCCGCTGCGTCCCAGTAGCGGCTGGAGTCACTCGTGAGCACCTCGTCGCCGAGGCGGGTGATGCCATTCTCACGGTCGGCGCCGAACTCGAACTTGGTGTCGGCGAGGATCAGGCCGTGTGCTTCGGCGATGGCAGAGGCGTCGGTGAAGATCTGCAGCGAGAGCGCACGGAGCTCGGCAGCGACATCCGGGCCGACCAGCTCGACGGTGCGCTCGTAGCTGATGTTCTCGTCGTGCTCGCCGAGCGGGGCCTTCCACGCCGGGGTGTAGATCGGCTCCGGCAGGCGGTCGCCGTTCTGCAGGCCGGCGGGCAGCGGGATGCCGCAGACGGTCTGAGACGCCTGGTATTCCTTCCAGCCGCTGCCGGTGAGGTAACCGCGCACGACGCACTCGACCGGGTACATGTCCAGGGTGCGCACGAGCATGCTGCGCCCCGCGACGGCGGCCGGGATGCGGCTGGCTCCGTCGAGGCCGTGGTCGGCGATCAAGTGGTTGGGTACCTGCAGCTGGTCGAACCACCACAGGCTGAGCGTTGTGAGCAGCTCACCCTTGCCGGGGATGCCGGGCTCGAGCACGTGGTCGAATGCGCTCACCCGGTCGCTGGCCACGACGAGCACCTCTGGGCTCGTGGCGAGCGGATCGCCCGTCCAGGTGTCGTCATCGGTCATCGTCGCGCTCGGCACGTAGAGGTCGCGCACCTTGCCCGAGTACACGTGGGTCCAGCCGGAGAGTTCTGCAGTCACCGCACCAGTCTACGGGCGCGGCGGGGCGTGCGCGGCCTGAGAGTGGAGGCTCGTTGACGGTGCCAGGCGGCATCCGGCGGCCGCCCCCGCAGAAATGTTTACGCAAACTGTTTGCGTTGACATTTTGCGGAGCGTACCCATAGCATGGCGGTGTCAGGCACCCGAACCGGCGTTGTCTTTCGACGCTCGGTGGTGCGCGAAGACGAACAGAGAGGTTCGCAAATGCAACGTCGCACCGTGCGACTCATCGTCGCGATCACGACAGCTGCCCTGGCAGTGTCGATCGCGACCCCCGTGTATGCAGAAACGCCCACCCCGCCGCCACCGATCCCCGTTCTCACGGGGGCAGAGCTCTCCGCCTCGTGGACGGCCCCGCTCAGCACGCGCGGCCGCTACATTGTCGACGCCAACGGCAACCGGTTCAAGCTGAAGTCGGCCAACTGGGACGGCGCCCAGGGGCACTGGAACGGCACGGAGCCGAAGAGCGATCCCGCCAACTACAACAGCGGCGTGAGCTACGACATCCCGATGGGGCTCGACCGCGTGCCCATGGCCACGCTCATGGCCGACTTCCACCAGGTCGGCATCAACAGCATCCGCCTGCCGTTCTCCAACGAGATGCTGGGCATGACGGCGCCCGTCCCGGATGCCGCCGTGCTGGCGAACCCGCAGCTCATGGGCAAGACGCCGCTGCAGATCTTCGACGCCGTGGTCGCCGCGCTCACCGCCGACGGTTTCGCCGTCATCCTGAACAACCACAGCACGACCTCGCGCTGGTGCTGTGGGGAGAACGACGGCAACTCCAAGCCGCACAGTAGCCAGACCCTTGACAAGTTCGTCAGCGACTGGGCGTTCCTGGCCGCGCGCTACGTCAATAACCCCCGCGTGGCGGGCATGGACCTCCGCAACGAGGTGCGTCGCGACATCACGGACGACCCGAACTGGGGCATGGGCGACGCCAATGACCTCTACAAGGCGTACCAACTGGCCGCCGTCGCAATCCAGAAGGTGAACCCCAACACGCTGATCGTGATGGAGGGCATCAACTGGCAGGGCATCCCGATCGACGGCTTCTTCCACGAACGGCCCAACCTGCGGCCGGTCGCGACGACGTCGAACACGATCCTGTACCCGGACAAACTCGTCTACTCCTCGCACGTCTACGGTTTCACCGGCCCCAACCACACCGGGGCAACGGGGCTCGGCGAGACCCACGACCCGCGCTACCGCGACATGACCGCCACCGAGCTCGCCGCGGCGGTGACCGCGGAGTCGCTGTTCGTGACGACCTCCGGCCAGCACTACACGGCCCCGGTCTGGCTGAGCGAGTTCGGCACGACCGGCGCCGGGCAGGACAACCCCAAGGAGATCGCCTGGTGGGACAACTTCATCGACGTGCTCGTCGCCAACGACACCGACTTCGCGGTCTGGCCGCTGGTGACACACGCCACCGAAGCGGGTGTGTTCAGCGACAAGTTCGCGCTGATCGGCTACTCGCCCACCGGCACGAAGTTCAGCATCGCGGATGACTGGCGCTACCCGGCCTGGTCGAAGCTCGTCACCGCGCCGGGCAAGAGCGGACCCGTCGCCACCCAGCCGCGCTGGAACATGCTCGGCAGCGGTGCGACGTCACCCGACAACAACTCCTCGCTGCGTGCGCAGGGCACCGACTGGGATTCGGGCCAGTGGAAGGGCAACTGCCCCGACTCGGAGCGCCTGATCGGACTCTCCCGCAGCTCCAACCGGGCACTCTGCACGAACAACGCGCAGCCGGCGACGAGCAGCACGCACACGATCGTGAGCACCGAGGCGACCGTGACGCACGACTGGGCGGGCGGCTACACCAAGCTGCAGTGCCCGGCCGGCCAGATCGCGACCGGGTACAGCGTCAACCCGGGAGTGACCAACAAGTGGGCGATGTCGAAGCTGTACTGCTCGCAGAGCACGGACGCGCTGCCCAGCAGCCAGGGACGCACCCTGTGGTTCGACCAGGGCGACAACCGTCCGGCCGGCGGCGGCTCGACCGGCAGCGACTGGGCGCCGGGCAAGTACAAGGGGCAGTGCAACAACAACGAGTACATCGCCGGTGTCGCGTACACCTACCGCTGGAACAACGGCGGCGTGCCGAGCGGTCTGCTCTGCAAGCCGCTGGCCTGATCGGTTCGGGGCGCGGCGCTTCGGCGCCCCGCTCCGGCTGAACCGAGCCCAGCGTGAACAGTGATGGCCGGGTCACCACACGGAGACCCGGCCATCACTCATGCGTGTGAGCGCTGCGCGGGCTACTCCGCGACGCGGGCGGCGATGTCGCTGCGGAACTGCGCGCCCTCGAGCTGGATCTGGTCGAGCGCCTCGTAGGCGCGGGCACGAGCCCCGGCGAAGTCCGGTGCGGTCGCGACGACGTTGAGCACGCGGCCACCGGTCGAGACGAGGCCACCGTCGCGGCTGGCGGTCGCCGCGTGGGCGATGTGCACGCCGTCGACGGCTGCCGCGGCATCCAGCCCGGTGATCGGGCGGCCGGTCACGGGGGTCTCCGGGTAGTTCTCGCTGGCGAGCACAACGGTGACGCAGACCTCGGCCGAGAACTCGGGGTTCGCGCGCTCGCCGAGTGCGCCGGTCGCTGCGTCGAAGAGCAGGCCGGAGAGCGGGGTGACGAGGCGGGGGAGCACGACCTGCGTCTCCGGGTCGCCGAATCGGGCGTTGAACTCGATCACGCGGATGCCGCGCGCGGTCAGGATCAGGCCGCAGTAGAGCAGGCCGATGAACGGGGTCTGCTCTGTGGCGAGCTGGCGCACGGTCGGCAGCGCGATCGTGCGCTGCACCTCGTCGACGAATGCAGCTTCGCTGCCGAATTCGGCGTCGAGCCACGGCAGCGGCGAGTACGCACCCATGCCGCCGGTGTTGGGGCCGGCATCGCCGTCGGCGAGGCGCTTGTAGTCCTGCGCGGGGGAGAGCGGCAGCACGTTGTGGCCGTCGCTGAGGAAGAAGAGGGAGACCTCCTGGCCGTCGAGGAACTCCTCGATCAGCACGCTGCCGTGCTGCAGCCAGTGGCTGGCGTGGCCGATGGCGGCGTCGCGCGACTCGGTGACGAGCACGCCCTTGCCCGCGGCGAGGCCGTCGGCCTTGACGACGTACGGGGCACCGAACTCGTCGATGGCGGCCGTCGCCTCGGCGAGGCTGCCCGCGCGCACGGCACGGCCGGTGGGAACGCCGGCCTCGTCCATGATGCGCTTGGCGAAGGTTTTCGAGCCCTCGAGCTGGGCGGCGGCCTGGGCCGGGCCGAACACGGGGATGCCGCGGGTGCGGAGTGCATCGGCGACACCGGCGACGAGCGGCGCCTCCGGGCCGATCACGACGAGCTGCACGTTGTTGTCCATGGCGTAGTCGGCCACGGCGACGGGATCGTTGGCGTCGAGGGCGACGGTGCTGATCGAGCCGGCGCGTTCAGCGCCGGCATCCGCGGCGATGCCGGCGTTGCCGGGCGCGGAGATGATCTCGTGGGCGTCGCCGCCACGCTGCTCCTCTGCCAGGAGGGCGGTGATGATGGCGTGCTCGCGGGCACCGGAACCGAGGACCAGAATTCTCACCGGTTCAGGCTACCGGATGCCGCGTGCTCCCGCCCGCCCGGCCCCGCCGGTTGAGCCACCCCCGCTGGTTGAGCTTGGCCTGCCCTGAGCCTGTCGAAGGGTCGAAACCCCCAGCATCGCTCTCCGTCACGAGGTTTCCTTGGTGTGGGCTGCCGCCTTTCGCGACGCTGCGCGCCGCGCTCCTTTGCTCAAACAATGGCGACTTCGCCCGGGCCCGTTTGCGAGGCGGGGTGCGGTCGTGCGGCGGGTGGGCCCGGGCGAAGCCGCCATAACTCGCCTGTTCCGCACGCCCCGTCCGCCCCGCTCCTCCCTGGCGAGGCCCGGGCCGGTAGCGTTGAGGCATGGCACGGACACGCATCGATGACGCACAGGGGCGGGCGGCCGTCGCCGCATGGCGGGCGGATGCCGCAGGCGCCAGCCGCGACATCCGCGCACTCTCCGTGCGCTACACCCTGCAGCTGCTCGCCGAGCTGGCTCCGGGCAACACCCTCGAGGTGCGCGTTCCGCCGTTCGGAGCCGTGCAGTGCATCGAGGGACCGCGGCACACCCGCGGCACCCCGCCGAACGTGATCGAGACGGACGCCGCAACGTGGCTGGCGCTCGCCACCGGCGAACTGCCGTGGGCCGAGGCGCTCGGCTCCGGCTCGGTGCACGCCTCCGGGCAGCGCGCCGACCTCGCCGAGCAACTTCCGCTGCTGTAGCCACGCGACGCGCAGCGTCGCGAAAGGCGGCAGCCCGACCCAGGCAGCCCCAAGAACCGTCACCGATGCTGGTGCTGTTTTCGCGTCGGCCTCGGTCTCGATACGGCCGTGGACGGCCTACTCGACCAGCGGGGTTTCGAGCAACGGAAGGAACGGCGTCAGCGGAGCGGCAGGACCAGCGGGGTTTCGAGCGACAGAGGGTACGGCGTCAGCGGAGCGGCAGAATCAGCGGCGTGCCCGTGCGCGGATGCTCGAGCACCTCGACCTCCTGGCCGTAGACGGCGCCGATGCGCTCGGCGGTCAGCACGGCGCGCGGTCCACCGCTGGCGACGACGCGTCCGCGCTGCAGCAGCGTGACCCGGTCGGCGTACGCGGCCGCCACGTTGAGGTCGTGCAGCACGACGATGACCGTGTCTCCGGATGCCGCTCGCTCCCGGGCCAACCGCATCACGTCTTCCTGATGCTTCAGGTCGAGGGCGGCCGTCGGCTCGTCGAGCATCAGCGTCGACGCCCCCTGCGCCAGCACCCGGGCCAGCGCGGCCCTGGCGCGCTCGCCGCCGGAGAGCGACGGCACCGACCGCGAGGCGAGCGCCGTGACATCGGTCAGCGCCATCGCCTCGGCGATCATCCGCTCGTCGTCATCCGCGGCTGCGGACCCGCGCCAGGGCGCTCGACCCATCTCGACGACCTCGCGCACGGTGAACGGGAAGAACACCTCGTGCTGCTGCAACAGCACCGCGCGCACGCGGGCGAGTTCGCGCAGCTTCCACTCGGCGAGCGGCCGCCCGTCCAGGCTCACGGTGCCGGCCGTCGGCGTCACATCGCCGGCGAGCGCGCCGAGCAGCGTGGACTTGCCCGCGCCGTTCGGTCCGAGCAGGGCGTGCAGCTCGCCGGGGCGCGCCTCGAAGTGGACCTCGTCGAGCAGGCGGGCGCCGTCGATGGCGACGGTCAGGCTGCGGGCGGCCAGGCTCGGGGCGGGCGCCGCGGCATCCGCAACCCCGGTCAGCGAATCGGTGAGGCTCATCCCCAGCCTCCGGAGCGGCGGCGCGTGCGGCGGAGCAGCCAAAAGAAGAATGGCCCGCCGACGAGCGAGGTGAGCATGCCGATGGGCAGATCGGCCATCGGAACGGCGGTGCGCGCGACGAGGTCGGCGCTGGCCATCAGCAGCGCGCCGCCCAGCACGCTTGCAATCAGCAGTGGGCGGTGGGCCGGGCCGAGCGCCATGCGCATGAGGTGGGGAACGACGAGCCCGACGAAGGCGATGATGCCGGCGAAGGCGACCGCGGCGGACACCAGCACGGCCACGACGACGATCACGACGATGCGCACGAGTTCGACGTTGACACCAAGGTGGCGGGCCCCGCGCTCGCCGAGCGAGAACAGGTCGAGCGTGCGGGCGAGGCTGAACGCGACGACCAGGCCGATCAGCACGAGCGGCGCGATGATCGCGACCTGCTCCCAGCGGGCGCCGTTCAGGCTGCCGAGCTGCCAGAAGATGATCTGCTCCCGCGACGCGCTGTCTCCGAGGAATGTCAGCAGGGCCAGCGCGGCACCGGCGAAGGCGTTGATCGCGATGCCGGTGAGCACGAGGGTAACGACCTCGGTCTTGCCGCGTGTGCGGCTGGCGAAGTAGACGAAGAGCGTCGTGGCCAGGCCCGCGATGAAGGCGGCAAGGGCCACGCTCCACTCGCCGAGGAAGGTCCAGCCGAAGACGATGGCGGCGGCCGCGCCGAGTGCGGCACCGGAGGAGACGCCGACGACGCTCGGCTCGGCCAGCGGGTTCGAGAACACGGCCTGCATGAGGGTTCCGGATGCCGCAAGGGCCGCGCCGATCAGCAGGGCGAGCACGATGCGCGGGAAGCGGATCGTCCACAGGGCGACATCGCCGGTGGGGTTGGCCGCGGGTCCGACGTCGAGGCCGAGCGCCCGCAACACGGAGCCGACGACCTCGCTCGGTGGGATCGTGAGTTGGCCGCTGCCGGCCGAGATGAGGCACACCAGCACGAGCGCGCCGCTGAGCGCGCTGAACAGCACGGCGCGCCGCCGGCGGAGCCGTTTGATTTCGACATCGCTGGTTGAGCCTGTCGAAACCCGGCCGGCATCGCTCTCTGACGGGAGATTTCCTTGGTTCAGGCTGCCGCCTGTCGCGACGCTGCGCGTCGCGCTGGTTGAGCCTGTCGAAACCCGGCCAGCATCGCTCTCTGACGGGAGGTTTCCTTGGTTCAGGCTGCCGCCTTTCGCGACGCTGCGCGTCGTGCTCACCGTCACGTCGCCGGCACCGTGAGCGGGCCGGACTGCTCCGGCGCGTACACCGCACGCGCCAGCGCCTCCAGCACCTGCGGCGTGCGCGGGCCGAAGCTCAGAATCTCGGTGTCGCTCATGTCGACGATGCGTCGGTTCACCCCGGCCGGCGTGCTCGCCAGCGCGGGGATGCTCTCGAGCAGGCCGTCGACGCCGTCGACAGACTCCAGGCCCTTCGTCATCACCAGCACGAGGTCCGGTGCCGCTTCGACGAGCGCCTCGGCCGTCACCGGGCGCATGCCCTGCCAGCCGATCTCGCCGGCGACGTCGACGCCGCCGATGCTCGTGATCAGGGCGTCGGCCCCCGACTCCTCGCCGAAGAGGTAGTAGACGCCCGCACTGCCGCGCACGTAGAGGAAGAGCATGCGCGGCCGATCGGCGGCATCCGCGGGGGCGATGCCCTCGATCTCGGCCGTGACGGCGGTGAGCTCGGCGTGCACGCGCTCGGTGAGCTCGGCTCCGGCATCCGGAACACCGAGGGCCGCCGCGACCTGCTCGATCACGGTGCCGATGGTGTCGATGCTCCGCTCGGAGGTGGTGATGACCACGGGGATGCCGGCGTCGCGCAGCTGGGCGAGCACGGCGGGCGGGCCGAGCGTCGTGTCGGTGAGGATGACGGTGGGGGCGAGCTCGAGGATCGGCTCGGCCGAGAGCTGGTGGCCGCCCATCGTCACGACGGGCAGCTCGGCCGCCTCAGCGAAGCCGGTGGAGCTGTCGCGGCCGACGACCCGATCGCCGAGGCCGAGGCCGAAGACCGTCGCGGCGAGCGAGCCGGAGACGTCGAGCGCGAGAATGCGGGAGGCGTCGGTCACCGTGACCTCTGTGCCCTTGTCGTCGACGACGGTCACGGGAAGTTGCGGCTCTGCGGCACTGTCGACCGCCGTGATGCCGGCGTCGGCCAGGCAGGCCGTCGAGGGGCCGACCCACTCGCGCGGCGCATCCAGCACGTCCAGTTCGGCCAGGGGGATCTCGGATGCCACGCACTCCCGCTGTGGCTCCGCCGCGACGGTGGTGCTTGCGCAGCCCGTCATGGCGAGCAGCACAGCGGCCAGCGCCAGGGGTGCACCGACCCGAAACGCACGGCGCACGGGGGAGCGGAGAGCAGAAGAGATCATGATTAGTAAGGATAGCCTAAGCTAAGAATTGACAGTTCGCTGTGAATCTGCGACGGTTAGGTAAGCCTTAGCTAACCATGCTTGGGTATCAGATCCCAATCCAGCCCACGTGAACGATGACCGTTCCCGCCTGGGCTCCTTCTTGCCTGGAGAAGCCGCGTCGTGAAGACACTGCAGCAGCACCGTGCCCGCCCACAGAGATGGCTAGCCCTCACGATCGCGCTCCTGGCGCTCGGTGCTCCGCTGGCCACAGCGGCGCCCGCATTCGCGAGCGCTGCGGTGCCGGGGACCGAACAACCCGCTGAGCAGCAAGCAGAGCAGGCCCCGGCCGATGATGCGGCCCCCGCCGATGCGCAGTCCACGGACGGCGCGGAGGCGCCGGCGGCAGAGGAGGTCGTCACCGACGAGCCGACCGCGGACGCGCCGCAGCCCGAGGCCGCTCCGGCCCCTGAGGCTGCTCCGTGGGCCGAGGAGGCACCGGCCGCCGCCCCGCTCGTGGCCGACGTCGCTGCGCTCGCGGTCACGGTGGACGCGGCATCCGAAGAGTCCGGGCTCTCCGTCAGGGTCGTCGGCTCCGGCTTCGGTGCCACGACAGGTGCATACGGTGCGCTGATCGAGAAGGGCACGGAGGCAGCCGTCGGCACCTCCGGCGGCTACACGGCCTTCGGCTACTGGATGACACCCGGCGCCATCGTCGACGGTGCATTCGACAAGTCACTCGTCGCGGCGACCACCGCGCTCGACCGCACCAAGCTGTACGAGGTCATCGTCTGGCAGGGCCACGCGGCCCCCAACGCCGACACGATCTACGCCCGCGCAGACGTCGTGCCGACGACCGAGCAGTGGAACGCGCTGTTCCCGCCCGCCGTCGCCCCGGCCCCGACGGTGACCGTGTCGAAGACGGATGCTCTGAACGCGGCCGGTGAGACGGTCACGGTGACCGGCACCGGTTTCGTTGCCGGTGATGGCACGTCGGGTGCTCGCCCGCCGCTGGCAGGCAAGTTCGCTGGCTCGTATGTCGTGTTCGGTCGTTTCGCGGATGTTTGGAAGCCGTCCGAGTCGGCGCCGTCGGCATCGCGGGCCGGCTCCGGTGACACGAAGTGGGCCGTTCCGGCCGCTGACATGGCCGCGATCGGCGGCGCGAACGCCGGCGCGATCGAGCTGAAGGCCGATGGCACCTTCGAGGCGACGTTGACGGTGTCCGAGGAGTTCGCAAAGAACCCCGGCACGGGCAACTACGGCATCTACACCTACTCGGGCAGCGGCGCGAAGGCGGCCCAGTTCGAGACGTTCACCCCGATCACCTTCGCTCCGAAGGTCGTCACTCCGACGGTGACCGTGTCGAAGACGGATGGCCTGAACGCGGCCGGTGAGACGGTCACGGTGACCGGCACCGGTTTCGTTGCCGGTGATGGCACGTCGGGTGCTCGCCCGCCGCTGGCAGGCAAGTTCGCTGGCTCGTATGTCGTGTTCGGTCGTTTCGCGGATGTTTGGAAGCCGTCCGAGTCGGCGCCGTCGGCATCGCGGGCCGGCTCCGGTGACACGAAGTGGGCCGTTCCGGCCGCTGACATGGCCGCGATCGGCGGCGCGAACGCCGGCGCGATCGAGCTGAAGGCCGATGGCACCTTCGAGGCGACGTTGACGGTGTCCGAGGAGTTCGCAAAGAACCCCGGCACGGGCAACTACGGCATCTACACCTACTCGGGCAGCGGCGCGAAGGCGGCCCAGTTCGAGACGTTCACCCCGATCACCTTCGCTCCGAAGGTCGTCACCCCGACGGTCGCTGCCTCCGTCGACTCCGCCACGGCGGAGTCCGGGCTCGCCGTGCGCATCGTTGGTTCTGATTTCGGCGCGACGACGTCGGCGTATGCGGCGAAAAACAAGAAGGGCTCCGAGGCGTCGGTCACCGCCGGTTCCGGCTTCATCGCGATGGAGTACTGGCCTGGATCGATTGTCGGGGGTGCGTTCGACAAGACGCTCGTCGCCCCGACAGCCAAGCTGGACCGCACGAAGCAGTACGAGGTGCTGGTCTGGAAGCAGCACGCCCTGCCGGACGCCGACACGATCTATGCCCGCGCGGCCGTCACCCCGACGGACGCCCAGTGGAACGCGCTGTTCCCGGCGCCGGAGCCCGGCGCCGCGGCCACCACCACGACGCTGAGCCTCGACAAGACCGTCGTCGTCGCAGGCAGCACCGTCACGGCGACCGCCGTGATCGCGCCGGCCACGGCATCCGGAACGGTCAGCTTCTTCAACGGCGTGAGCGTCGTCGCGAAGGATGTCGCCGTGAAGAACGGCACCGCGACCACCGCGGTGAAACTGACCGCGGTCGGATCGGCATCGCTCACCGCCGTCTTCACCCCGGCCAAGCCGGCGCTCTTCACCGGCAGCGCATCCGCAGCCGTCGTCGTCGCCGTCGCAGCCAAGCCGGTCACCCCGCCCGCCGCCCAGAGCGGCGAACTGGTCTGGGGTGTCTCCGGAGCGTTCCGCAACTACGTCACGGGGCCGATCGCGTCCGGCGCGGTCACCACGGTCGACGGCGCGAGCGCGGCGGGATCCGCGTTCCTGTTCGCCCAGGCCGGCGGAACCGTCGACCTGCAGGCAGGCAAGGGAACGGCCGAGTACAGCGGTGGTGTGCGCTTCACCGGCCACCACGGTGCGCTCGACCTCACGCTCAGCGCCCCGAAGCTCCGACTCGACGGTGCCGGCCGCGCGACGCTCAACGTCGCCGTCAACGGCGCGCGCGTCGACTTCGCGACCGTCAACCTCGCCGCAGCAGGCACGAGCACGGACAAGGGCAAGACGCTCGTCGTCGACGCGCCCGTCACCCTCACCGCTGCCGGCTCGATCGCCTTCCAGAGCTACTACCCGGCCGGCACCCTTCTAGACCCGCTCAGCGTCGCGTTCGGCAACGGAACGACGGAGCCGGTCGAGACGATCGGCACCCGCACCGGCCTCACCGTCGACAAGACGGCCGTCACCGTCGGCGGCACCGTCGCGCTCAGCGCAACGGTCACCCCGGCCACCGCTCAGGGCAGCGTCATCTTCGCCGGCAACGGCGAGCAGATCGGTGCACCCGTGCGGCTCGCGGACGGGGCCGCATCGGCGACCACCGTGCTGCGCACCGTCGGTGACGTCGCGCTGACCGCGCGTTTCGTTCCGGATGCCGGCTTCGCCGCGAGCAACTCGCCCGCGCGCACCGTCACCGTGACGAGCGCCGTGCAGCCGCCGGTCACCCCGCCCGTGACCCCGCCGACCACCCCGGCCGTTCCTCCCGTCGTCGCTCCGACCGTGCAGGGCGGATCGCTCAGCTGGGGTGTCGGTAGCGTCTTCCGTAACTACATCACCGGGCCCATCGCCAAGGGATCGATCAGCGTCTCCGGTGGTGCCACCTCGGCCGGCGGAGCGTTCCAGTTCGGCCAGAGCGGCGGCAGCTTCAACCAGCAGAGCGGAACGGGGACGGCCGACTACGCCGGCACCGTGCGCTTCACCGGGCACGGCGGAATCCTCGACCTGACCTTCTCCAACCCGAGCCTCTCGGTGACGGGCCCATCGAGCGCGATCCTCTCGCTCTCCGTCAATGGCGGCCGGGTCGACTTCGCGACGGTCGACCTCGGCGCGGCCTCGCGGTCGACGCTGAACGGCGCCACCGTGTTCAGCGGAGCGCCGGTCACCCTGACCGCAGCGGGTGCGGGCGCCTTCCAGGGCTACTACCCGGCCGGTCAGGGCCTCGACCCGCTCACCGTCACGATCGGTGCCGCCGCGGCGGCCCCGGCCGGCTCGACGGGAACGGTGTCGACGGCATCCGTGCGCACCACGACGGCGAGCGACGTTCCGGCAACCCCGCCGGCCACGACGGGCATCACGCTCTCCCCGGCCGTGCTCGCAGGGCTCGTCGCCGGTGGCCAGATCTCCTTCGAGGTCGACGGCTTCGAGCCGAACGAGACGGGCATCCGCGTCGTGATCTACTCGACCCCGACCGTGCTGGCGGAGAACCTCACCGCCGACGCGAACGGCGTCGTGCGCTGGAGCGGAACCCTTCCCGCCATGCTCACCGGCCAGCACACGCTAACCGTGCAGGGCTCGATCAGCAAGGGTGTCGTGCTCACGATCCCCGAGCGCACGGTCGCCGGCTCCTGCGCCGTCTCTGGTGCAACGCTCGACTGGGGCTTCAAGGCAAGCTTCCTCGCCTACATCAGCAGCGGCATCGCGAACGGCGGCTGGGAGCTCTCCGGCGGCACCACCGAGGCAGACGGCCTGTTCCACTGGGCAGACGGCGCGGGCACCATCGATGCCGCGACGGGCTCCGGCCTCGTGAGCTACGCCGGCGGCATCCGCTTCACCGGCCACGACGGCGCCCTCGACACCACGATCGCCAACCCGCGCATCGAGCTCGTCAGCGCCACGGAGGGCTACCTCGTGCTCGACGTGACCGGAACCACCCAGCAGGGTGAGCCGATCGCGGCCCAGGCGGTGCGCTTCGGCAGCCTCGCACTCACAGAGGGCAGCCTGCAGGTGACCGAGTCCGGCATCACCGGCACCGACATCGCCGCCGAGCTGACGGATGCCGGCGCGGCAGCCTTCGGCACCTACCCGGCCGGCGACGCCCTCGACCCGGTCAGCTTCACGCTGCCGACCGCGAACTGCGCCGTCGTGGCGGAGGAGACCGTGGCGGCCGAGACCGGCGCAGGCGACAAGGAGGTGACCGCCACCAGCGCGGACACCGCAGAGCAGGGTGTCGACTGGGTCATCTGGATTCTGGCCGCGGCTCTCGCCGCCGCCGCAGCTGTCATCGTTGTGCTGCTCGTCACGCGGCGTCGAGCGGGGGCTGGCGCCTCTGCCGAGTAACACGGCGATGCCACGACGCAGGGCCCTCACCGAACACGGTGGGGGCCCTGCTCGCGTGCGCCTGCCTATTGCGCCCCGGGCTCTCGCATCCGTGCGCGCGTACTCAGGATGGTGAGCGAGAATGGAGGGGTGAGTGAATCCGCAGCACCAGACCCCGCGCCGCACATCCCCGGAGAGCCGGTGGAGACCGTCGTCGCACACGAGACGCTGACGGTGCGCCGTTCGCCGCGCTACATGCGCTTCCTCGCCCTCGGTGCCGGTGTCGGCATCGCCGCCGCCCTGGTTCTCACCCTCATCTTCCCCGAGAACGAGGACTACGACCGCGGTCAGGTGTTCGGCTTCCTGCTGCTGTTCCTGGGCGCGATCGGCCTCGGGCTCGGCGCGCTCGTGGCACTGATCCTCGACCGTCGCGCAGCGCGTCGAGCCGTCACCGTTGTGGCGGATAGAATTGACGCGCATTCGAGCGACAACTCACAGTAAGGGGTCTCGGCTTGGCCAGAGGCGACGGACTTCTCAATCACGATCTTCTTCAGGGCGAGAAGGGGCCGCAGGATGCCTGTGGCGTCTTCGGTGTCTGGGCGCCGGGCGAAGAGGTGGCCAAACTCAGCTACTTCGGGCTCTACGCGCTGCAGCACCGCGGCCAGGAGTCAGCCGGCATCGCGACGAGTGATGGCGACAAGATCCTCATCTACAAGGACATGGGCCTTGTGTCGCAGGTCTTCAACGAGACCGCGCTCAACACGCTGACCGGCCACATCGCCGTCGGCCACACGCGCTACTCGACCACCGGGGCCTCCAGCTGGCAGAACGCGCAGCCGACGCTCGGCCGCACCGCCACCGGCACCGTGGCCCTCGGCCACAACGGCAACCTCACCAACACGGCCGAGTTGCTCGAGCTCGTGCACGAGCGCTACCCGGAGACCGACGGCGAACTCCGTCGCGGCAACACCACCGACACAGCCGTCGTCACGGCGCTGCTGACGGGTGACCGCGAGCACACGCTCGAGCAGACCGCCCTCGAGGTGCTGCCCCGCCTCCGCGGTGCGTACTGCCTCGTCTTCATGGACGAGCACACCCTCTACGCCGCCCGCGACCCGCAGGGTGTTCGCCCGCTGGTGCTCGGTCGTCTCGACCGCGGCTGGGTCGTGGCATCCGAGACCGCGGCACTCGACATCGTCGGCGCGGCCTTCGTCCGCGAGGTCGAGCCGGGCGAGCTCATCACGATCGACGAAGACGGCCTGCGCACGCAGCGTTTCGCCGAGTCCAAGCCGGCCGGCTGCGTCTTCGAGTACGTCTACCTGGCCCGCCCGGACACGACGATCGCCGGCCGTGGCGTGCACGAGGCGCGCGTCGAGATGGGCCGTCGTCTCGCGGCGGAGCACCCCGTCGAGGCCGACCTCGTCATCCCGACCCCCGAGTCCGGAACGCCGGCCGCCATCGGCTACGCCCAGGCCAGCGGCATCCCATTCGGCCAGGGTCTCGTCAAGAACTCCTACGTCGGCCGCACCTTCATCCAGCCGTCGCAGACCATCCGCCAGCGCGGCATCAAGCTCAAGCTGAACCCGCTCAAAGCGGTCATCAAGGGCAAGCGCCTGATCGTCGTCGACGACTCGATCGTGCGCGGCAACACGCAGCGCGCGCTCGTCTCGATGCTGCGCGAGGCCGGGGCCGCCGAGGTGCACGTGCGCATCTCGAGTCCGCCCATCACCTGGCCGTGCTTCTACGGCATCGACTTCGCCACCAGGGCAGAGCTCGTCGCCACGGGACTCGCCATTGACGAGGTGCGCCAGTCGATCGGCGCCGACTCGCTCGGCTACCTCTCGGAAGACGGCATGATCGAGGCGACCGAGCAGCCGCGCGAGCGTCTCTGCACGGCCTGCTTCACCGGCAAGTACCCGATTCCGCTGCCCGAGTCGCAGCACCTCGGCAAGAACTTGCTCGAGCGCCCTGCAGCCTCCAACGGCTGCGACCCCGGCCCTGATGCCGAGTTCGAGAGCGTGCTCGAGACGAACATGCCCGTCGTGATCGGTGACCCGGGGCGGCAGGAATAACGCGCCAGCGTTATTGAAGGCGGCCGCCAGACCCCAGGAAACCTCGAGAGCCGCAAGCGATGCTGGTGCGGTTCTGCGGGCCACAATGGATCCGGCGAAGCATCCCCGCTGGTTGAGCTTGTCGAAACCCGGCCGCACAGATTTCGACAGGCTCAATCAGCGGAGCTCCGCTGTTGAGCGGGGAGGGCCTCAGGCGAGCTCGGCGATGATCGGGCGCAGCGCGTCGGCGAAACCGGCCGGGTCGCTCCGCAGCGTGTCGGTCATCGCGATCGTCGTGTGCCCGATCCACCAGGCTCCGGACGCCGCGAGCGGCAGCAGCTGCACGGTGAGCTCGAACACGCGCGCCCGCCGGCCGTGCTCCCGTTCGTTCTCGGCGATCAGGCCGGCGTAGGCGAGTTTCAGCGAGCCGCGCGGCTCGTGCTGGTACTCGCTGAAACGGCGGGCGGCGGCATCCGACCAGGCGATCGCCGGATCGGCGAACGGCGTGATCATCTCGATCAACAGCTCGGCACCGCTCTCGGGCAGCGCGATCAGATCGCCGAACGCCGGTACCAGGTCGAGCGGGACGGGCGAGGTATTGCGCTCCGGCTCGACCGCGCTGCGCCACCACGCCAGCCACTGCGTCTCGAGCGTGCTGCGCTGCGGTTCCGGCATCAGCTCGAACGGCAGCGGGGCGCTCACCGGTTCCGGCAGGGCATCGCCCTGGCGGTGCTGGCCGCCGTGCCTCGGCATGATGTGGTGCGGGTGGCGCAGTTCGCGCAGCGCTGCGGCATCCGGGACACCGTTCACACCGAGCAGCCGCGGCAGCTCGACCGGGGCCTCCAGACCGAGGCGGTCGCGCAGATAGAGGGCGAGCAGCACCTGACGACTCGCCTCTTCGCGAACCGACCACCATGCTGCGCCGGAGCCCCACATAGCGCCAGTGTATCCCTCGGCCCGGCGGCGCGGACCGGGAGTTTCCGAGAAATCTTCGCTCTCAGAGCGGTGCGTGCCGCCGCGGCGCCTGACGGCCGTTCGCGGGCCGGTACCCTAGAGGGGTGACCGAGAATTCTTACGCCGCTGCAGGCGTCGACACAGTAGCCGGTGACCTCGCGGTCGAACTCATGAAGGCGGCCGTCTCCAAGACGCACGGCCCGAATGTCCTGGGAGGCGTCGGCGGTTTCGCCGGCCTCTTCGACGTGTCCTTCCTGACGGCGTACAAGCGCCCGCTGCTGGCCACCTCGACCGACGGCGTCGGCACCAAGGTCGCCATCGCGCAGGCTCTCGACAAGCACGACACCATCGGTCAGGACCTCGTCGGCATGGTCGTCGACGACATCATCGTCGTGGGCGCGAAGCCCATCTTCATGACCGACTACATCGCGTGCGGCAAGGTTGTCCCCGCGCGCATCGCCTCCATCGTCGAGGGCATCGCCAAGGCCTGCTCCGAGACGGGCACGGCTCTCGTCGGCGGCGAGACCGCCGAGCACCCCGGCCTGCTCGGCGTCGATGACTACGACGTGGCCGGCGCGGCCGTCGGTGTCGTCGAGGGCGACGCCGTGCTCGGTGCGGAGCGCGTGCAGCACGGCGACGTCGTCGTCGCGATGGCCTCCTCCGGCATCCACTCCAACGGCTTCTCGCTGGTGCGTCACATCCTCGCCAGTAACAACATCGGCTACACCGACCACTCCAACGAGTTCGGCGGCGTCGTCGGTGAGGTGCTGCTCGAACCGACCCGTCTCTACACGGGCCCGCTCGTGCGCCTGCTCGAAGACCCCGCCGTCGGCGGCAGCGTGCACTCGCTCAGCCACGTCACCGGTGGCGGCATCGCGGCGAACCTCGCGCGCGTGCTGCCCGTCGGCTCGTGGGTCGAGCTCGACCGCGCCAGCTGGTCGCCGAGCAGCGTTTTCCGCGTGCTGAGCGACCTCGCCGGCACCAGCCTCGAGAGCGCAGAGGGCACCTGGAACCTCGGCATCGGCATGTTCGCCGTCGTGGCCGCGGATGCCGCGTCCAGCGTCGTCGCCACGCTCGAGGCCGAGGGCATCCACTCCTGGGTCGCAGGCCGTGTCTCGACCGCTCCCCGCGACTTCACCGGTTTCGAGCAGGGCGCAAAGGGCGTCGACGGCGGCGCGGTGCGCCTCGTCGGCAACTACGCGGCCTAACTGCGCCGACCAGGACGGAGAAGGCTTCGTCGCCGTCGTCAGCGCGAGCTGGCGCGCACTTCCATGCTTGCGGACAGGCTCACGTTGATTCGCATGCTCGGTTTCTCCACGGCGGCCAGCATGAGCCGTGCAAGCTCCGTGCCCAGCTCGGCGAGCGGCTGGCGGATCGCCGTGATGGGAGGCGAAGCGAACGCCAGGCGGGGTCCGTCGTCGAATGACACGACGGCGACGTCGGCCGGAACCCGCCGCCCGGCCTCGGCGAGTGCGGTGAGGGCTCCAGGCAGGAAGGACTCTGAGGAGACCAACAGGCCGTCGAGATCTGGTGCGGCGGCGAGCAGCCGTCGCATGGCCTCATAGCCGCCGTCGGGCGTGTACGCGCAGACCTCGATGGCCGGTTCCGCGCCCGGCCCGCTCGCTTCGGCGACGGCCTTCGAGAACCCTTCAACGCGGTCGACGCCCCACGATGTGTCCTGCGGTCCGGCCAGGAGCGCCGGATGTCTGCTTCCGCCGGCGATCAGGTGTGTGGTCGCGACCACCGCCGCGTCGACATTGGCGATGTCGGCGAACGATACATCGAAGCCGTCCATGGGGCGGCCGAGGATGACGGTGGGGACTCCGTTCTGCACGAAGCGCCTGGCCAAGCCGTGCTGTGACCGTTGGCCGATGACGAGGGCGCCGTCGAAGGCTTCTGGGCGGACGACGTCACCGAGTGATTTCCGACGGCGCTCGTCGGGGAGCAGGAGTACGGTGCGGTAGTCCGCCTCGTCGAGTCTGGTCACGATACTTGCGACGAGCTCAGAGAAGAACGTCGTCCCCAACACAGCCGAGGGCTCAGC
This sequence comes from uncultured Leifsonia sp., assembly GCA_964655795.1. Lineage (GTDB taxonomy): Bacteria > Actinomycetota > Actinomycetes > Actinomycetales > Microbacteriaceae > Microterricola. Next base: position 26,414 of record CAZZNX010000029.1, read on the forward strand.
GAAGACCAGGGCGATGAGGCCGGTTCTGCGCATCACCAGGTTGCGCGCGGAGGAGTTGGGCACGTATCCGAGCTCTGCTGCGGCCAGCAGGACCGCCTGACGGAGGGGTTCACGCACCCCGACGCGGCCATTGATCGCCCGTGACGCCGCGGAGTGCGACGTGCCAGCGCGTCGCGCTACGTCTGCCAGGCTGACCTTGGCGCGCGGTTCAGGGCCGGCATCGATGGGGCGCATGCCCGGAGATTACTCGAAACTGGAAGCGAATCCAAGCCCGCGTCCTTGTCAGCACCTTGGACCCCGTGTACTGTCTCAACGCAGGCTGGATACGTATCCAGCGCATTTGGTGATTGTTCAATTCGCGGCAGTGAGGCCGCGGAGAAGGAGTTTCGTGAGCACGCTCGCCCCAGCACTGCCGCGGACATCCGATCGGCGATTGCTGACCTGGATGTTCGTCATGAATGCCGCCCTGCTCACGTGTTACGCGGGCTTCATGGTGATCTTCATCCCCGATCAGGTTCAGAAGATCGACCCGGCGAACAAGGTCGCGAACCTCGCAATCGTGATGACGGCATCCGCAATCGGGGCGATCATCATCCACCCGCTGATCGGTGCATTCTCAGACCGGACCCGCAGCAGACTCGGCCGCCGCACGCCCTGGATGGTGATCAGCGCCGCAACCGCCGCCCTGTTCATGGTGCTGCTCTCCGGTGCCGCAGAGCTGTGGACGCTCGGCGTGTACTGGGTGCTCGTGATGCTGGCGCTCAACGCCCTCGCCACGGCTCAGGCGGCGATCGTTCCCGACCGGATCGCCAGGGAGCGATTCGGCGTGGCATCTGGCGTGCTCGCCATGGGCACCTTCATCGGCATGGGACTCGGCGTCGCCGCGGCCGGCATCTTCGTGAACAGCATCGGGATCGGGTATGCCGCCTTCGGCGGGATGATCCTCGTGGCGACCCTGCTCTTCACGGTGTTCAACCGCGATTTCTCCTCGCGCGACATGGTGGTTGCCCCCTTCGACTGGAAGAGCTTCCTCCGGAGCTTCTGGGTGAGCCCCAAGGCGCATCCTGACTTCTGGTGGGCGTTCGCCGGCCGCTTCCTGCTGATCCTCGCCTACCAGAGCGTGCAGTCCTACCTGCTCTACATCCTGCGCGACTACATCGGCGTCAGCGACGCCACATCGACGGCGCTGAGCACCCCGCTCACGGCCGTCATGCTGGTGGGTGCGTTGGCCACCGCGTTCGCGGTGGGCAAGATCAGTGACCGTCTCGGCCGGCGGAAGATCTTCGTTGTCGTCGCCTCCGTGATCATGGCCGCTTCTCTCGCCATTCCGCTGATCTCGCCGACTGTCGCCGGGATGTTCGCCCTGGCCGCGACGTTCGGACTCGGCTACGGAATCTACATGAGCGTGGATTCCGCCCTCATGAACGAGGTCCTCCCAGCGGCGGAGGCAGCGGGCAAGGACCTCGGCATCTTGAACATCGCGACGACCCTGCCGCAGGCGCTGACCCCGATGATCGTCTGGGCACTCATCGCCATCACGGGGAGCTACACGAGCGTCTTCGTGGCAGGCATCGTGTTCGCCATCGTCGGCGCCCTGTCGGTGCTCCCGATTCGCTCGGTGCGATGACGGGGCTCGAGATCACCACCCCCGTCCGGTTGGTGGGGCCGAACGGCCGCCTGGATCCCGCATCGATCGGGTGGACCAGGCGCCAGCTGCACGACACCGACCGCATCGGCCACGGTTTCTACGGGTGGGGGCGCAACAAGCGCTGGGAGTACTGGGGCATCGTGACCCCGAGCCACATCATCGGCGTCACGATCGCCGCGCTCGATTTCGCGAATGTGCGCCAGCTGTGGGTGCTCGACCGCTCGGAGCTCACGACCATCGACAGCTTCGAGATCGGCCCGCTCAGCCGCGGAGTGAGGCTCACGGGCACGCACGGCACGGGCGTGAATGAATCGCACGGGCGAGCGCTGTCGCTGAGTTTCGAAGACACGGATGCCGGCACCCTGCTCGCCGCGCGGAGCGATCGCGTGCAGCTCGAACTGCTCGCCGAGACCAGGCCGGGGCACGAGGCGATGGGCATCGCATCGCCGCACAGCAGGCGACTGGTCGACTACACGGTGAAGGATGTCGACCGTCCAACGCAGGGCACGCTCACGATCGACGGGATCGCCCACGACGCCACGGGGTTCGCCGTGCTCGATCACGCGCGGTCGCGAGGCCCGTACCGGACCGACTGGAACTGGGGCGCTGCCGTTGGCATGGCCGATGGCCGCCGTATCGGCATCAACCTCGGCGGCGGCGGACCGCACGGGCTGCGCAACGGCCTGTCGCACACTGTGCTGACGGTTGACGGTCGGGTGCACAAGATCCCCACCGCGCTGGAGTGGGAGTTCGATCCATCCGATTGGATGAAGCCGTGGCGCATGTCGACGGATCGCGTCGAGCTGCGCTTCACCCCGTTCTTCGACCGCTACGCGCGCACGAATCTGCTGATCATCCGCTCCACGACGCACCAGTGCTTCGGCACCTTCACCGGGCGCGTGCAGGCCGACGACGGAGAGTGGATCACCGTGGATGGGCTGGAGGGCTGGGCCGAAGACGTGCACAACCGCTGGTGAGCAACCACACCGCTCGGCTGTGCGGGCCGTCGAAACAGCCCTACCATCGCTTACGGCTCTCGAGGTTGCCTGAGCGAGGGCTGCCGCCTTGCGCGGCGCTCCGCGCCGCGCGCAAAAGCCGTGAGCTCAGCGTCGAAACGCTGAGCTCACGGCATCCGGAATCGGAGTGAAGGCTTAGGCGCGCTTCTGCTCGTCCTCGGTGGCGTAGGTGTCCTCGTACTGCGTCGCCTCGTACTCAGGCCACTTGGCGAGGTCCTCGTCGAGACGATCCTCACCAGCGCGAACATCGCCGCTATGGGTGAGTTCGCGTTCGAGTGCACCATAGTTGGTGTCGGGGCTGAAATACTTCAGCTCACGGGCAACCTTGGTGTGCTTTGCTTTTTGACGGCCGCGCCCCATGCGAGACCCCCTTACGATGACAGGCCGGGTGCCGATGTTGGACCCGGGATTTACCGATAAAAAGTATGAAAACTAACCGCCAGTTTAGCATGTAGGGTGCGCTGTGCCGGTGGCTGCTTCACAGGCCCAGATCTGAGATGAGGTGTGATGGATTCCGACCGTACAGTACCGGTCGTCGTCATCGGCGCCGGACAGGCCGGACTCGCCGTCGCCTACTATCTGAGGCGCTTCGAATTGGTCGCAGGAGTCGACTTCGTCGTGCTCGATCGGGGTCCGGATGCCGGCGGCGCCTGGCAGCACCGATGGCAGAGCCTGCGGCTCGGCTCTGCCCACCGCGTCCACGATCTGCCCGGCATGGCCGAGCTCGGCCTCAGCTTCGACACCGCGGACCGGGAGGTGCCGGCGCGGGAAATCGTCGGTGACTACTACCGCCGCTATGAGCAGCACTTCCAGCTCGGCGTCGAGCGCCCGGTCGCCGTGCGCTCCGTCGCCAACCACGGTGCCGATCTGCTGGTGCAGACCGACCGCGGCGCGATCGCGACGCGATTCGTCGTGAACGCGACGGGCACATGGGGAGCCCCGTTCATCCCGCACTACCCGGGAACGCCCGACTTCGCGGGACGGCACCTGCACACGACCGACTTCGTCTCCGCCGAGGAGTTCCGTGGCAAGAACGTGATCGTGGTCGGCGGGGGCACGTCGGCGATCGGCTTCATGCTCGAGCTGGAGGGCGTCGCATCCGGCCTCACCTGGGTGTCGCGCCGCCCGATCGACTGGCGGGGCGGTGAGCAGCTCGACGTCGAGGATGCCACCGCCGCGGTCGCCCAGCAGGACAAGGCGGCGCGGGCAGGACGCGCCCTGCCCAGCATCGTCAGCGGAACCGGGGTACCCAAGACCCGCCGCATCGCCGCCGGCATCAACCGCGGGCTGCTCGTGGCCCGCCCCATGTTCGCGAGGCTCGAGGCCGACGGCGCACGCTGGGCCGACGGCAGCTTCGCCCCGGCGGATGCCATCATCTGGGCGACCGGCTTCCGGCCGGAGCTGCGCCACCTCGCCCCGCTGAAGCTGCGCGAGCAGGCAGGCGGTGTCACGGTGGCGGCCGGTGCGTCCTGGACGGACCCGCGCATCTTCCTCGCCGGCTACGGGCCGCAGGCGTCCACCGTCGGCGCGAGCCGGGCAGGGCGCACGATCGCCCGCCAGATCATGGCGCTGCTCTAGCCGTAGCCCTCGCCGGTTGAGCTTGTCGAAACCTCCCCGGTTGAGCCAGTCGAAACCTCCCCGGTTGAGCCAGTCGAAACCTCGCTGGTTGAGCTTGTCGAAACCTCCCTGGTTGAGCCTGTCGAAACCCTGATTTCGACAGGCTCAATCAGCGGGTGCGGCCACGTGCGGCGCGCATCTCCCCGTTGGCTTGAGCGAGCGGCGCCCCTGCCCGTTGGCTTGAGCGAGCGGCGCCGCGACGAAGGAGCAGCGACGCCCGCGAAGCCC
>CAZZNX010000030.1:0-2375 GCA_964655795.1 uncultured Leifsonia sp.
TGCGCTCCAGGATGCCGCGCACGATCAGCGCGGGGGATTCGCGGGCGATGCGCCGGTAGCGCGTCCACACGCCGACGCTCGCGATCACGTTGAGGGTTCCCGTCTCGTCCTCGATGTTGAGGAAGGTGATGCCGCCGGCCGTTCCCGGCCGCTGCCGGTGTGTCACAACGCCGCCGACCTCGACCCGCCGCCCGGATTCCGCGGTCTGCATCGCCGCGACGGCGAGCGCGCCGCGACGGTCCAGCTGGTCGCGGACATGCCGCACCGGGTGGTCGTCCGGCGAGATGCCCGTGGCCCAGAGGTCGTAGACGACCTGTTCCGCCGCGCTCAGGATCGGCAGCAGCGGCGGCTGCAGCACGACGACGGAACCCTCGAGGTACTGGGCGCGATCCTGCGCGGCATCACCGGCGCTCCACAGCGCCTCCCGCCGCTCCAGGCCGAGTCCTGAGAAGGCCCCGGCCGCGGCGAGCGCCTCCAGCTGGGCCGTGTCCAGGCCGACCCGGCGGGAGACGTCGGCCATGCTGCGGTACGGCCCGGCCGCAGCCCGCTCCGCCACGATGCGCTCAGCCAGCGCCTCGCCGATGCCCGAGACATCGGCGAGGCCGAGCCGCACGGCGTAGGCGCCGTCGCGGCGGTGGGCTGCCGTCTCATCGGCCTGGCTCCGCTCGAAGGACTCCGGCACCGCCGGTTGCTCCCGCTGCACACAGCTCGGGCGGCCGGTCAGCAGCGGCGCGGCATCCGCAGAGTTCAGATCCCCGGCGAGATCCACCCGTTCAAGCACGGCGTGTGCCCCGGAACGCAGGATGTCTGGACGCCGCACCTCGACGCCGTGGCGCCTGGCATCCGCCGTCAGGGTCTGCGGCGAGTAGAAGCCCATCGGCTGGGCACGCAGCAGGGCGGCGAGGAAGACGCCGGGGTAGTGCAGCTTGATCCAGGAGCTGGCGTAGACGAGCAGCGCGAAGCTCAGCGAGTGACTCTCGGCGAAGCCGAAGTTGGCGAAGGCCTCGATCTTGGCATAGATCACGTCGGCCGTCGCCTCGTCGATGCCGTTCTCCGCCATGCCGGCGTAGAGCTTGGCCTTCAGCCTGCCGATCTTCTCGACCCCGCGCTTGGAGCCCATCGCCCGGCGCAGCAGATCGGCGTCCTCTGCCGAGCAGTTGCCGACGGCGACGGCCATCTGCATGAGCTGCTCCTGGAAGATCGGGATGCCGAGGGTGCGCTCCAGCACCGGCTCCAGCTTCGGGTGCGGATACGTGACCTCCTCCTTGCCGGTCTTGCGCCGGATGTACGGGTGAACGGCGCCGCCCTGCACGGGGCCGGGCCGGATCAGCGCGATCTCGATGACGAGGTCGTAGAAGCGGCGCGGCTTCAGCCGGGGGAGCGTGCCCATCTGCGCCCGACTCTCCACCTGGAACACGCCGATCGAGTCGGCCCGGCAGAGCATGTCGTAGACGCCGGCCTCCTCCTTGGGCATGGTGTCGAGGCTCCACTCCTCGCCGAGCAGATCGCGCGCCATGTCGAAGGCGTACTGCAGGGCGGCGAGCATGCCGAGGCCGAGCAGGTCGAACTTGACGAGGCCCATCCAGGCGCAGTCGTCCTTGTCCCATTGCAGAACCGTGCGGTTCTCCTTGCGGGCGTGCTCGATCGGGCACACCTCGCCGACCGGCCTGTCGGTGAGCACCATGCCGCCGGAGTGGATGCCGAGGTGGCGCGGGAAGGTGAGCAACTGCGTGGCGAGGTCGGTGACGGCATCCGGGATCACGGTCTCCGGATCGCTCGGCGTCACCGTGCTGCCCCAACCCTCCATCTGCCGCGACCAGGCGTCTTGCTGGCCGGGGCTGTAGCCGAGAGCCTTGGCCATGTCGCGCACGGCGACCTTGGGTCGGTAGCTGATGACGTTGGCGACCTGCGCCGCGTTGTGCCTGCCGTACTTGGCGTAGACGTACTGGATGATCTCCTCGCGCCGGTCGGAGTCGAAGTCGACGTCGATGTCCGGCTCCTCATCGCGGATGCTGGAGAGGAAACGCTCGAACGGCAGGTCGAAGAAGATCGAGTCGACGGCGGTGATGTCGAGCAGATAGCAGACGGCCGAGTTCGCGGCCGAGCCCCGCCCCTGGCAGAGGATGCCGCGGCTGCGCGCCTCGCGCACGATGTCGTAGACGATGAGGAAGTAGCCGGGGAAGTCCTTCAGCTCGATCACCTCGAGCTCCCGCTCGATGCGGCTGCGCATGGCATCGGTCATGCCGGGGTATTTCCTGGCCGCACCCTTCCAGACGAGATCCCGCAGCCAACTCATCGGGGTGTGCCCGGGCGGGACGTCCTGCTTCGGCAGGCCGGGGCGGGCGCTGCGCAGCGTGAAGGCGAGCTCCTCCGCA
>CAZZNX010000030.1:2444-2725 GCA_964655795.1 uncultured Leifsonia sp.
CGGCCCCTGAGCGGAGGTGCGCGCCATCGGATGCCGGCAGCCAGCCGTCCATCTCATCGAGGCTGCGCCTGGCCCGCACGGCCGCGACCGCCGAGGCGAGTCGGTGCTCTGACGGTGTCGCGTAGTGCACGACGTTCGTCGCGACGACGGGGAGCCCGGCGGCGGCGGCGAGTTCGGCGAGCACGTCGTTCGTCGTGCTGTCCATCGGGTGGCCGTGGTCGAAGAGCTCGACGGCCACGTTGCCGGCGCCGAAGAGGCGCACGAGCTCGGCGAGCTCGGCC
>CAZZNX010000030.1:2760-21168 GCA_964655795.1 uncultured Leifsonia sp.
CTGCCGGACGGCGCCCTTCCGGCATCCGCTCAGAATCAGCCACTCGCCGCCTGCCGCCTCGGCGAGTTGCTCGAGCTCGTAGACCGGGCGGCCCTTCTCCGCCCCGGCCAGCTGCCCCGCCGTGATCGCGGCGGCCAGCCGGTGGTAGCCGCCCTCGCCGCGCGCCAGCACGAGCAGGTGGCTGCCCTCGGGATCGGCGACGCCGTTCTGCGGGCCGCTCAGGCCGAGCGAGAGCTCAGCGCCGAAGATCGTCTTCACCTCCGGGTAGCTCTCGGCCGTCTCGGCCAGGCGCACCACGCCGTAGAAGCCGTCGTGGTCGGTGAGGGCGATGCCGTGAAGGCCCAGCCGCTTGGCCTCCTCGAGCAGTTGCTCCGGCGAGCTGGCGCCGTCGAGGAAGCTGTAGTGGGAGTGCACGTGCAGCTCGGCGTACGGCACGACGGTGTCTGCGTGCTCGGTCTCGATGCGGCGCGGCTGGTACGGCTCGCGCTTGCGCGAGAGCGGGCTCTCGGACTTCGACATGTCACCGCGCAGCGGTGGCTTGCCGGAGAGGGTGCGTTCCATCTCCGCCCACGGCTTCGGCGGGTTGCTCCAGCCCATCAGCTACTCCAGCCCATCAGTCATACTTCGCTTCCGCCCACCACAGGGCATCGGTGCCGCTGTCGATCGCGGCGTCGTTGATCTCATAGGCGAGCAGCCAGGCCATGCCGCTGGAGTCGACGAGCTGGAAACGGTACAGACGGCGGGCGGATGCGGCATCCCACCAGCGTTCGACGACCGGCCACGGGCCCGCCCAGGCGCTGACACCCCGTGCCGGCTGCTCGCCGATGCGCATACTGGCCGGGGCACCACTCAGCATGCCGCGCGCGTCGACGTCGAGGCCGTCGCCGTGCTCATCGAGCACGGTCACCGGCGGTCGGGTGCTGTACACGGTCGCCGGAGCGAGCGGTGGCAGACTGCCCGGCCACGGTGCGCCGTTCGATCCGGGTGCGGCGGCGGGCGGCGCGTCGCCCCACGGCACGAACACGGTGCGCTCGGCGAGCAGACGCCCCCCGGCGATCACCGCCGTTCCGACACCCTCGTGGCCGAGCATGCTCTGCACCCGGGTGAGACCGTGGTGGATGCGCTCGTCCGGCCCCGTTCCCCACAGCCCCTGCTCGTGGTTGCCCGTCGAATCCACCCGCTCCGGGCTCACCCGCACCCGCACGATGCCGGAACGCAGGGCTTTCTCCGATGGGGCCGATGCCGCGCCCTGCAGCTGCCAGCGCACCCGGTCGACGACGTCGGCGCCGGTGAACCAGCGCGGGTGCAGCCAGCTGCGCTCAGAGACACTGCCGCGCTCGCTGACGAGCTGCACCTGGATGGCCGTGCAGACGAGGCGGGAACGGGTCAGCGCGGCCACGAACTCATCCGCAGCAGCACGGATGCCGAATGCGACCTGTTCCACCTGTTCCAGTGCCGGCTCGAACTCGATCACCGCGTCGAAGTCTTTCGGCAGGGTTCTCGCGACGACGACGCGCCCGTCCGCCGCCCCGGCCAGGGCGTGGGCCTCCGCCCCGATCGCGCCGAAACGCCGGTGCACATCGACGGCGGGCAGCGCGGCGAACTCGCCCAGGGTGCTCACCCCGAGCCGCCTGAGCAGCGTTCCCATGCGGGTGTCGACCAGGATCCCGATCGGGAATGGCGCGAGGAAGGCGGCGGACTGGCCGGAGGGGATCAGCCGCACGGGGTGGGTGTCGCTCGTGGCACGGGCCGCCTGCTCCGCGGCGAACGGGCCATCGGCGATGCCGACGCGCGCGCCGGCTGCCCCGAGCAGACCCTGCACCGTCAGGCCGTCGAGCAGGGCGGCAGCGGCCTGCTCCTCGCCGCCGTAGAAGCGCACGGGCCCGCGGGCCCGGATCGCGCTGGTGCCCGGCCGCATCAGCTGCACGCCGGGAACCAGCTGCTCCAGCCGCGCGAGAACCGGTTCGTAGGCCCGAGCATCGTGCGCGGGGTCATAGGGCAGCACCAGCAGATCGGTGCAGCGCGACTGCGCCTCGCGCAGCTTGAGCCCGCGCTGCACCCCGGCGGCGCGCGCGGCGGGGGAGCAGGCGAAGACCAGGCCGTGCTCGATCAGTGCGAGCGGGCGCTCGTCGTCCGCGCCGAGTTCATCGGTGCCGGCCAGCTCGCCCGCCGCGGCCTGAAGCGCCGCGGTGATCGGCCAGTCCGGCAGCCAGAGCACGATGGTCCGGCTGAGCTTCTCCGATCCGAGTCTCTCCGATTCGGGCATAGAACAATCATCGAATCTTTGTTCTATTAAGTCAATCCCGCTCTACCCGCGGCGCGTCGCGTTCACACGGCCTCCGGCAGCACGTGCGGCGCCGTCGGCACCGCGACCGCACCGACCGAGCCAGCTTCGGCCTCTCGTGCCAGGAAGCCTCCCAACTCGGCGATTGTGCTCATCAGCGGTGCGGGGAAAACGACGACCGTGTTCTTGTCGACGCCGATCGCAACGAGGCTCTGCAGGTGTCGCAGCTGAAGGGCGACGGGATGCGCCATCATCACATCGGAGGCGTCCCCGAGCGCGGCGGCGGCGAGCGCCTCACCCTCGGCGTTGATGATCTTGGCCCGCTTCTCCCGCTCGGCCTCCGCCTGCTTGGCCATTGCCCGTTTCATCGAATCCGGCAGCAGGATGTCTTTCAGCTCGACAAGAGTGACTTCGACGCCCCAATCGAGCGTGTTGTGATCGAGAATCTCGCGAATGTTGAGGTTGAGTGTCTCCGTCTCGGCCAAGGTTTCATCCAGAGTGTGCTGGCCGATGACCTTGCGCAGGGTGGTCTGGGCAATCTGATCGATGGCGGCACCGATGTCCTCGATCGCGAGAACCGACTTCACCGGGTCGACGATGCGGTAGTAGGCAACCGCGGAGACCCCGACGCTGACGTTGTCGCGCGTAATGATGCCCTGGGACTGAATGGGCAGGGTGACGATGCGGAAGGAGACCCTGTGCATCACGTCGACGATCGGGATGATGAACCGCAGTCCAGGCTCTTTCGTCGCATGCAGGCGCCCGAACCGGAGCACGACCCCACGCTCATACTGCTTGACGACCTTCACAGAGGCGAAGAAGAGCGCCACCAGGAGAGCGGCGACGATGATGAGAATGATGATCTGAACGATCATGAGCGGTTCATCTCCACGGGCACGAGCGCGCCCTCTGCGGCAATTCTCCTCCCTCGCTGAGTGATTCACCAGTGCCTGCGGGTGCGTTCAGCTCCCGACGGCGGCGCGTCGCAACGGTGCGACATCGCGCATTCCGCCCTGACCGCTCTGCCGAACCCCGGAGTGGGCGTCGGGCAGCCAGAGCCTGGCGCTCCGCGGGCGGCCTGCGCCGGGGCGCGCGCCCGCCGTCACCGTCGCCTCCCGGCCGGAGAGGTGCCCGTGTCCAGCGCCGAGCCCACTCCAGCTGCTGTCGTCGATGCGCAGCGTCGCCTCGCTCTGTGGCCAGTCGCCGAGCACGACGAGGGTCGCGCCGCGTTGGCGCAGCCGGGCACTGAGGCGTGCGGCATCCGCATCGCCGACCCGGCGGGGTGGCCGGGTCACGACCACGGTGAGCACATCGACGAGCGCGGCGGTGACGGTGAGCCACTGATCGCCGGGGGATGGGGCCAGCACGAGCCGCTCCAGCTCGATGCCGAGCCGTGCGGCGGCCTCGACGCCGAAGTCGGGAACGCCGACGACCCCGCACCAGGCGCCGCCGGCCGATGGGGCGGCGAGCATGGCCATGGCCAGCGTCGTGGAGCCGGCGACGGAGTAGACGGAGCCCTGTCGCAGCGCTCCGCCCGGCAGCACGGATGCCAGGGCGGGCAGCGTCGGCAGTGCCCGCTCGTCGAGCGTCGTCGCCTGCATGCTGTGAATGCGCGCCTGAAGCTCGAGCACCCGGGCGTTCGCCCCGGCGTGCTCAATCATCTGGTGATTCTCGGCAAGCATGGACACCTTTTAAGTGTCGAACTTATGTTCTATTAAGTCAATCTTGTGGTGGGTGTCAGTCACTCGGTCGGACGCCTCACCAGTAGCCCGGCAACAGAAAAGGGCCGGATCTTTCGATCCGGCCCTTTTCTTCTCTGCTTCCTACGAAACAGACTGTCTCAACACAGTGTGCGCGAAGGGGGACTTGAACCCCCACGCCCGTTAGGGCACTAGCACCTCAAGCTAGCGCGTCTGCCAATTCCGCCACCCGCGCATGTGTTTCTCGGCAGCTGATCTCTCAGCGGCCGAAGACGAGATTAGCACGAAATCTGAGCTCGTTTTGAGCCTTCGTGTCACCGGCGCTCCGACACGCCGAGCGTGCGAGTGGTCGGGTAGCGTGAATCCATGGCCCAACCCGGTGATTCTTCTGCAGACAACCTTTCTGAACTCGATGCAACCGCCGTCATCGCGCGGGATCTCATCCGCTTCGACACCTCGAACTACGGCGAGGGCAGGGCGAACGGCGAGACCGAGGCAGCAGAGTACATGGCCGAGCATCTGCGCGCGCTCGGCCTGAAACCAGAATTGTTCGAGGCCGACCCCGGTCGCACGAGCGTCGTCGCCCGTGTGCGGGGGCGCAATTCAGACAAGCCGGCCCTCGTCGTGCACGGCCACCTCGACGTCGTTCCGGCCGATCCCGCCAACTGGTCTGTCGACCCGTTCGGCGGCGTGATCAAGGACGGCCTGCTCTGGGGCCGCGGCGCCGTCGACATGAAGAACATGGATGCCATGATCATCACCGCGCTGCAGGACATCCTGGGCGCAGGCAGTCAGCCGGAGCGCGACCTCGTCGTCGCCTTCTTCGCCGACGAGGAGGCCGGGGGAGTCCAGGGTTCCCACCACCTCGTCGAGAACCACCCGGAGCTCTTCGCCGGAGCGACGGAGGCCATCAGCGAGGTCGGCGGCTACTCGATCTCGATCGGAGACAAGCGCTCCTACCTGCTGCAGACGGGCGAGAAGGCGCTGCTCTGGATCAAGCTTGTCGCGCGCGGCCGTGCTGCCCACGGCTCCCGCCTGATCCACGACAATGCCATCACCAAGCTGGCCGAGGCGGTCGCGAAACTCGGTCGTCGGGAGTGGCCGATCAAGCTCACCGACACGACGACCCTGCTGCTCGCGGAGATCGCGCGGATCCTCGACGCCGACCCACAGCGCGTCGGGCCGGACGAGCTCGCGTTGGCCACGGGCTCGGCATCCGGATTCCTGCTGGCCTCGCTCCGCACGACGACGAACCCGACACTGCTGAGCGCCGGCTACAAGCACAACGTCATCCCCGACCTGGCCGAGGCCCTCATCGACATCCGCACGCTCCCCGGCGAGGAGGAGGCCGTCCTGGCCGAGGTGCAGGAGCTTGTCGGGCCCGACATCGAGATCGTGATCATGCACCGCGACATCGGCCTCGAGACCCCGTTCAGCGGAGGCCTGGTCGACGCCGTCACCGACACACTGCACCGGCACGACCCCGGCGCGCCCGTTCTGCCCTACCTGCTCTCCGGCGGAACCGACAACAAGGCACTCAGCCTGCTGGGCATCACCGGCTACGGTTTCGCGCCGCTCAAGCTGCCGGCCGAGCTCGACTTCCCCGCGATGTTCCACGGCGTCGACGAGCGCGTTCCGCTTGACGCATTAGTCTTTGGCAGGCGGGTTCTCGGTGACCTGCTCCTGAACTACTAGCCACGGAAGAACCTCAACTTGGATCTCATCAACGCCATCATTCTGGGACTCGTGCAGGGGCTCACCGAGTTTTTGCCGATCTCCTCGAGCGCCCACCTCAGCATCGTCGGGTCCTTCCTCGGCACGGGCGAAGATCCCGGAGCGCGATTCACGGCCATCACTCAGATCGGCACAGAGCTCGCCGTGGTGATCTTCTTCTGGCGCGACATCGTGCGCATCATCGCGCGCTGGGCGCAGTCGCTCGTCGGCAAGATTCCACGCAATGACCCTGACGCCCGCATGGGCTGGCTGATCATCATCGGCTCGCTGCCGATCGCGATCCTCGGCATCGTGTTCAAGGACCAGATCGAGACCACCCTGCGCAACCTCTGGATCACCGCGACGATGCTGGTCGTCTTCGGCATCCTGCTCGGTATCGCCGACTACGTCGGGGCCAAGAAGCGCAAGCTCGACCAGCTCACCTACCCGCACGGCATCGCATTCGGCTTCGCCCAGGCACTCGCCCTCGTTCCCGGCGTCTCACGCTCCGGCGGCACCATCACCATGGGCCTCTTCCTCGGCTATGAGCGCGCGGCAGCGGCTCGCTACGCCTTCCTGCTGGCGATCCCCGCAGTGTTCGGCAGCGGTTTCTACCAGGTCTACAACTCGATCACCGACCCCTGTGTCGAGGGCGCCACCGGCTGCCTGCCCGAGGTGTTCGGACCGTTCGAGACCCTGGTCGCCACGGTCATCGCCTTCTTCGTCGCACTCGTCGTGATCGCGTTCTTCATGAGCTACATCTCCAAGCGCAGCTTCCTGCCCTTCGTGATCTACCGGATCCTGCTCGGCGGGCTGCTCTTCTGGCTCCTCGGCGCTGGAGTGATCGCGGCCTGAGCCGGCCTCACCCGAAGCGCCGCCTGAGATAGTCGGCGATGAGCTCCGGCGTGTGGAACGCGACGTGGCCCGCGCCCTCGATTCGATCGGGGGCGCGCCGGCTCAGCGCCTCGACCACGTCTCGGAACGCGGGATTCGACGCGCTGCCGTATGCGTAGCGCAGCTCGACGCCGGAGGCGGCCAGCGCATCGAGGTCCGCGAGCTCGCCGGTGGCGGGGATGTCATCGGTGACGAAGTTCTCCGCGAGTGCCCTGCCGCGCTCTCCGTACCAGTCGAGGCCGGGCGGGTCATCGAGCAGCCCGCGGGACGCCGCGCCCATCGCACCGGCCCAGTCGCCGGGGTGGGAGTCCAGGTGGCGGTCGACGGATGCCGAGACGCTCCGCCTCAGCGCGGTGCCCGACGCGGAGTAGCGCAGATAACCCGGCTCGAAGGCGACCACTCGTCGAACGAGTCGCGGATGCCGCAGCGCGAGTTGCAGTGCGACGATCCCGCCGGCCGACGCCCCGAATACGTCGACGCCGGGCCCGATGCCAGACGCATCACTGCCGGGGAGCCCGAGCGCGCCGATCAGCCCGGCAGCGTCATCCGCATGCCTGGCGGAATCGCACGGCCAGCCGTCGCGATCACTGCGCAGTGTGCCACGGCGGTCGTAGCTGACCACGGTGAAACCGCTCAGTCGTTCGGCGATGGGCCGGAACATCTCGGCGTCATCGCTGGAGGCCCCGATCAGGAGGATCGGCGGTCCGGCGCCCCGGATCTCGGCGTAGAGCGAGCACCCGCCGACGGCGTAGCGGCCGACGCGCGGCTGCTCTGCGCCGGGCAGCGCATATGGGTTGGTTCGGAGATCCCGATCCGTCATGCCCTCAGGCTACGCCTGTGGCCGCCAGGGCTCATCGCCGCGGCCGTCGCCCGGCTTGCCGTCACCACGCCCATCGCCGGCCTTGCCGTCGCCGGCCTTGCCATCCGTGTTGCTCTTGCGGAGGTAGCGCTCGAATTCCTGCGCGATCGCCTCGCCGCTGGCCTCGGGGGAGTCCACCGTGTCGCGGGCCTGCTCCAGCTGCACGATGTACGACGCCATCTCCTCGTCGTCGCTGGCGAGGTCGTTGATGCTGGCCTCCCAGACGGCCGCCTCACTCACCAGATCGCCGCGCGGAATCGTGACGTCCGTCAGCTCCTCGAGCTTGTCGATCAGGGCGAGCATTGCCTTCGGTGACGGTGCGTGGTGCACGTAGTGGGGCACGGAGGCCCAGATCGAGAGCGTCGGGATGCCGACCGCCTCCGCGGCATCCGCGATGACGCTGAGGATGCGGATCGGCCCCTCGTAGTTGCTCCGCTCGATGTCGAGCTCTGAGCGAACCTCCGCGTTGTCGCTGGAGGTGAAGATCGAGATCGGGCGCGTGTGCGGCACGTCGGCGAGCATCGCGCCGAGGAAGACGATCCCGCCTATGTCGGCCGAGAGGGCGGCGTCGATGACCTCGGCGGTGAAGCCCTTCCAGGTGCGGGACGGCTCGGTTCCGAGCAGAAGGTAGATGTTGCCGTCGTTGGCGCCGCTCACCTGCATCTCGGCATCCGCCGCCAGCGATTCGCTCGGCTCGCCGGGAACGCTGGGGCCGTACATCACGGTGCTCGGCCAGGTCAGCGAGCGCTTGCCGTCGTCGTCGATGCCGATCGTCGGCCGGTTGAACTGGTAGTCGAAGTACAGCTCGGGGTCGACGGCGAAGATCTCGGTGAGCTCGAGTTCTTCCTTCAATGAACGAACCGCGCCGGATGCCGCTTCGCCGGCGTCGTTCCAACCCTCGAACGCGACCACCAAGATGCGACCACCCAGGATTCTGCTGCTCGTCGTCACCGAAACGTCTCCGCTCATTCACCAGAGGGCCACTCCGGCCCGCCTCTAAGGATATGCCCGCACCCACTCCTCTAGACTTGACCCCCGTGACTACACACTCTCCTGCCGCCGTTCTCTGGGACATGGATGGCACCATCGTCGACACCGAGCCGTACTGGATGCAAGCCGAAACGGAGCTCGTCACGAGCTTCGGCGGTGTCTGGACGCACGAGGACGGTCTGCAGATGGTCGGAAACGGGCTCAGCGTGTCCGCCGCCATCCTGCAGAAGGCGGGCGTGCTGCTCGAGATCGACGAGATCATCGCGAGGCTCACCGCGCGGGTCGAGGAACTCCTCGTCTCCGACGGTGTCCCGTGGCGGCCCGGCGCACGCGAACTCCTCGCCGAGCTGCGCGAACGGGACATTCCCACCGCCCTCGTCACGATGTCGATGGAGACGATGGCCAGGACGATCGTCGACCTGATCGGCTTCAACGCCTTCGACGTCATCGTCGCCGGCGACCACGTCGAGAACCCCAAGCCGCACCCCGAGGCGTACCTGCGCGCCGCAGCACTCCTCGACGTGCCGATCGAACGCTGCGTCGCATTCGAGGACTCCGTCCCCGGGGCGGCCAGTGCCGCGGCATCCGGCGCCGTCACGATCGCCGTCCCGCACATCATCACGCTCCCGGAAGACCCGGGCTACACGCTCTGGTCGACTCTGGCCGGGCGCACACTTGCCGACATCGCCACCGTGTTTGTCGAGAACATCTCCAATTCAGAAGTGGTGACCCCATGACCGAAATCTCCGCAGCCCAGCCCGAAACCGGCCAGCCCCAGGCCAGCCGCCCGCAGAACAGTGGACCGTTCCGCGCCGGTGACCGCGTGCAGCTCACCGGCCCCAAGGGCAAGCTGAACACCTTCATGCTCGAGCCGGGCAAGGTGTTCCACAGCCACCGCGGTCTGCTGGCACACGACGCGATCATCGGCCAGCCCGACGGCTCCATCGTCGTGAACAACGTCGGCATCGAGCACTTGGCGCTGCGCCCGCTGCTCAACGACTTCGTCATGGCGATGCCGCGCGGCGCGGCCATCATCTACCCGAAGGATGCCCAGGCGATCATCGGCCTGGCCGACATCTTCCCCGGCGCGACGGTCGTCGAGGCCGGCGTCGGGTCCGGCGCCCTCTCGCTCTGGCTGCTGCGCGCCATCGGGCCGAGCGGAACCCTCAAGTCCTTCGAACGTCGCGAGGACTTCGCCACCGTCGCCCGCGGCAACGCGGCCACCTTCTTCGGCTACGACCCCGAGAACTGGTCGATCACCCTCGGTGACCTCTCCGACGCGCTGCCCGAGGTCACGGAGCCCGGCAGCGTCGACCGTGTCGTGCTCGACATGCTCGCCCCGTGGGAGTGCCTGCCCGCCGTCTCTCTCGCCCTCAAGCCGGGCGGCGTGCTGCTCTGCTACGTGGCCACGGTCACGCAGCTCTCCCGTGTCGCCGAGGCGATCCGCGCGACCGGCGACTACACGAACCCCGACTCCAGCGAGACGATGGTGCGCGGTTGGCACGTCGAGGGCCTGGCCGTGCGTCCAGACCACCGCATGATCGGGCACACCGGATTCCTCCTCACCGCTCGCCGCCTCGCTCCCGGGGCGGTGCTCCCCGAGCTCAAGCGCCGGCCGTCCAAGACCGATTTCAGCGAGGAAGACGTCGAGCTCTGGACGCCGGGCAGCCTCGGTGAGCGCAGCGTCAGTGCCAAGAGCCTGCGCAAGCGCGTGCGCGCCGCAACGGCGGGCGCAGAGCTCTCCAAAGCGCGCGAGGCAGACGGCACTGAGCCTGACGCCGAGCCTGAGGCCAACGCTGACTAAACTTGTGCAGGGTCGCCAGACTCGCACCATCCGTTCCACGACACCCACTGCATCGAAACGAGGACCCGTGCGCAAGATCCCCGCACTGCTCATCTCCGCCGGCTTGCTCGCCGTGAGCCTGACTGCCTGCGCGCCCAGCACGGGCCCTGGCTGCGAGAGCGCGGTGGCATCTGGCGAGTCGTCGACGATCGTGAAGGTCAGCGGCGACGCGGGCGCCAAGCCCACCGTCGACTTCCCGACCCCGCTGAAGGTCTCCAGCACCGAGCGCACCGTCGTGCGCGAGGGCGAGGGCCTCGGCACGGTCGAGGGCCAGCAGGTCAGCATCGACTGGAGTGTGTACAACGGCACGAGCGGCGAGCTCATCGAGCAGTCGGCATACGACGGTTCGCAGGCCCTCTCCTTCGCGCTGGTCGACGGTCAGCTGATGCCCGGCGTGCAGCAGGGCCTGCTCTGCGCCACAGAGGGTTCCCGCGTCACGCTCGTCGTGCCGCCGGAGGATGCATTCGGCGAGGCAGGCAACCCGCAGCTGGGTGTCGCGCCCGAGGATTCGCTCGTCTTCGTGATCGATGTGAACCGCAGCTACCTGCCGCGTGCGAACGGCACTCCGCAGGCCGCGGAAGAAGGTATGCCGGCCGTCGTGCTCGACGCCGATGGCGTGCCCGGCATCACGATCCCCTCCTCTGCCGCTCCGACCGACCTCGAGGTCGCCGTGCTCAAGCAGGGCGACGGCGCGACGGTCGAAGAGGGCGACCAGATCGTCGTGCACTACACCGGTGTGCTCTGGGACACCAAGGAGGTGTTCGACTCCAGCTGGACCCGCGGAACCCCGGCGGTCTTCGCCGCGGCTGAGGGCTCAGAGACCGTGCAGAACGGCGTCATCACGGGCTTCGCCGACGCGTTGATCGGCCAGCAGGTCGGTTCGCAGATCATCGCCGTGATCCCGCCGGAGCTCGGCTACGGCGAGCAGGGCAACGGCGCGGTGCCGCCGAACGCGACCCTCGTCTTCGTCGTCGACATCCTCGGCATCGTCTAAACATTATGGACGCCAGCGCGGTCTCGGTCGAAGAGCGGCTGTTCAGCCTGGTCTTGGCCCTGCTCGCCAGCGAGCAGGGCCTCGGCAAGGCGGAGATCCTCTCCTCCGTGCAGGGCTACCGGCAGCGCTACGTGCTCGGCGGCAACAACGCGAGCCTCGAGCGCCAATTCGAGCGCGACAAGGACGACATCCGTGAGCTCGGGATCCCGTTGGAGACCCTCGACTCGCCTGAGCGGCCCGGCGACACCCAGGCCGCCCGCTACCGGATCCCGAAGGCGCTGTACGAGTTGCCGGCCGACATCACCTTCTCATCGGAGGAGATCACGCTGCTCGGGCTTGCGGCCGCCGTGTGGCGCGAGGGCTCGCTCTCGGAGGATTCCCGCCGCGCGATCACCAAGCTCCGTTCCCTCGGCATCGACACGGATGACGCCGTCATCGGTTACGCGCCCCGGCTGCGCGTGCGCGAGGCGGCGTTCACCCCGCTGACCCAGGCGCTCGACCGGCACCAGCGCGTGCGCTTCCTCTACCTCAAGCCGGGGCAGAAGAAGCCGTTGCTGCGCACCGTCGAACCGCGCGCCCTCGTCGTTCACGAAGGGCGCTGGCACCTCAGCGCATTCGACCAGCGGGCCAGGGCGCCGCGCACCTTCCTGCTCTCGCGTATCGTCGGGGCCGTCGAGGTCGTTCCCGGCGCTCCATTCGATGTACCGGGGCCCGGGCAGGCGGAGAACTCGCTCGCCGAGCTCGAACGTGTGTGGCAGGGCAACGTCGCATCGCTGCGGGTTCTCACCGGCAGCGATGCAGAACTCCGCCTGGCGAAGCGCCCGGGCAGCGATGTGACACCGACGGGGGAGGCGAACACAGTGGACTACTCGGTGCACTTCACCGACCTCGACATCTTCGCCGACGAGCTCAGCAGCTTCGGCCCGGAGGTCCTCGTGCTCTCTCCGGATCCGCTGCGCCACGCCGTGCGGCAACGCCTCCTCCTGGTGCGGGAGCAGCATGCCTCTGGAGCGAGCGCATGAGCGCCGCGTTCCGCGCCCAAGACAAGCTGGCACTCCTGCTGGCCCTCGTTCCCTACCTCCTCGACCACGCCCGGGTGAGCGTGACGGATGCCGCAGCCCACTTCGGTGTCGAGCCTGACCGCATCCGCGACGCCGTCGCACTGATCGCGGTCTCCGGCGTTCCGGGGGAGACCAAGCAGTACCAGCACGGCGACCTCTTCGACATCGCGTGGGACGAGTTCCTCGACCACGACACGATCGTGCTGACGCACCAGGTCGCCCTCGATGACGCACCGCGCTTCTCTGCCCGTGAGGCTGCCGCGCTGATCGCCGGGCTGCAGTACCTCGCGGCCCTGCCGGAACACGGCAAGCGGGACGCCATCGCGACCCTGATGGCCAAGCTCACCCGTGGAGCGTCGGCGACGCCCAGCCAGCTCGCCGTGAGCGAGACGGCGACCGCGGCAGACGCCAGCGTCGAGCAGCTCGACATCTTGCAGGCGGCCGTCGGTCGTGGCACCCAGGTCGAGTTCTCCTACCTGAACGCCCGCGGAGATCGCGAGTCGCGGCGGGTGGACCCACTGCGAATCGAATCCGTCGATCAGGACTGGTACCTGCGCGGCTGGTGTCATCTGCGCAATGCCGTCCGCACCTTCCGCCTCGACCGCATCACCGAGCTGCGGGGCACAGACCAGCCCGTCTCGCGCCACGGCGACGACGTCGTGCTGCCGAGCACACTCTTCGCCGTCTCCGACACTGATCTGCGGGTCGAGCTCGAGCTGCCGAACGATGCCCTGCCCGTGCTGAGCGACTACATCACCCCCGGCGCGCGCAAGACGCGTGATGGCGACCGAGTGCGCGTCACGATCCGTGTCTCGCACTACCACGGGCTGAAGCGCCTCGTTGCCGGGCTCCCCGGGCTCGTCACGGTCGTCGCGCCCGATGAGGCGCGTCGCGTGGTCGCCGAGTGGGCGGGCGCCGGCGCCGCACAGTACGACGGCGACGAGGACTGACCATGCCGTGGTGGAGCTGGTGGTTGATCTGGGGTGGCCTGATCCTCGGTCTGCTCGGCATGCTCGCGTATTTCGCCGTCGTGCTCTTCCGCAAGACGATGGCAGCCGCCGAGGAGCTCAGCACTCTGAGCGACGCACTCAGTGTGCTCGAGGCACAACTGGACGACATCGCACCGGGCCGCACGCCCTCAGCCGTTTTCCAACGGACCACCGAGCTCGCCATCGTTGTGCAACAGAACCGCATCGTTCGGGCGGAAAAGCGGCAAGGCCGCCGCGACAAGCGCATTGCGCGGGGTAAACTACTCGTACGTTCCGCCGAAAATTGGACTCAACCACATGCTTAACAACCTCACCGGATGGCACGCAATCATCATCCTCGTGGTGATCTTGCTTCTCTTCGGCGCACCCAAACTTCCCGCCCTGGCGCGCAGCCTCGGTCAGTCGATGAAGATCCTCAAGTCTGAGATCAAGCCGGATGCCGCAGCGAAGGACGCGTCGACCGAGGGCGCAGAGCCCGCGGCATCCGACACAACTCCCAAGCCATAACGAGTGTCTGAACGCGACACGCGCCGTAGCCGCGAAGGCAAGATGCCGCTTGGCGCTCATCTCCTTGAGCTGCGCAAGCGGCTCTTTCTCGCGGCCATCGGCGTCGTCATCGGTGCGGCCATCGGCTGGATGCTCTCCGAGTGGATCTGGGAGCAGTTGCGGGAGCCTGTGACGGCGATGGCCGAGGCGCAGCACCGCAAGGCCGAGATCAACTACCCGCACATCACCTCGGCGTTCGACCTGCGCCTGCAGATCTCGCTCTACGCCGGGTTGATCCTCTCGAGCCCGATGTGGCTGTACCAGATCTTCGCCTTCCTCACACCGGGCCTCACCGGCAAGGAGAAGCGCTACACCTTCGGTTTCTTCTTCACCGCCGTTCCGCTGTTCTTCGTGGGCTGCGCTGCCGGCTGGTTCGTGCTGCCGAACATCGTCGGCCTGATGGCCAGCTTCGCGCCGACCGACACCGTCACCTACTTCGAGGCGACCGCCTACTTCAACTTCGTCTTGAAGCTGATGCTCGCCATCGGCGTCGCCTTCGTGTTGCCGGTCTTCCTCGTCCTGCTGAATTATGCGGGAATTCTGAGCGCGGAGTCCATCATCAAGTCGTGGCGCATCGCGATCCTGGTCATCTGCCTCTTCACCGCCATCGCCACCCCGGCCGCGGATGTCGTCTCGATGTTCATGCTCGCCATCCCGATGGTGCTGCTCTACTTCCTGGCTTACGGCATCGCGTATTTGCATGATCGGCGGGCTGCCAAGCGCGCGGCTGCGCTGGAGGCAGAGTACGCCGATCTAGGCTAGGGACGTGACCACACTCTCCCCGGCCGAGCGGTACGCGGCCTCTCGTCTGAATCAGCGGACGCCCCTCGTTCAGGCGTTCCGCGAACTGCAGCGTTTCGATCTCGACCCCTTCCAGAAGGCGGCGTGCTCCTCGCTCGAGGCCGGGCGCAGCGTGCTCGTTGCCGCACCGACCGGTGCGGGCAAGACGATCGTGGCCGAGTTCGCTGTCTACCAGGCGATGCAGGAGCCGTCGGCGAAGGTCTTCTACACCGCGCCGATGAAGGCGCTGAGCAACCAGAAGTTCCAGGAGTTCGCCGCGGACTACGGCCCGGAGAACGTCGGGCTGCTCACCGGCGACACCAACATCAACTCGGGTGCGCGCATCGTCGTGATGACCACCGAGGTCCTGCGCAACATGCTCTACGCAGACTCGGACCTGCTGGCCGACCTCGCCTTCGTCGTCATGGACGAGGTGCACTACCTCGCCGATCGCTTCCGCGGAGCCGTCTGGGAAGAGGTGATCATCCACCTGCCCAGCGAGGTGAAGCTCGTCGCCCTCAGTGCGACCGTGTCGAACGCGGAGGAGTTCGGCGACTGGCTGCAGGCCGTGCGTGGCGACACCGACGTCATCGTCTCGGAGGAGCGCCCCGTTCCGCTCGAGCAGCACGTGCTGGCCAGGGGCCGCATGGTGGATCTCTTCGACTCATCCGGCGTCGCCGCGACGAACCGGGTGAACCCCGAGCTGGTCCAGCTGGCGAAGGGGGGCTCCCGCTCGATCAACTCCCGGTCGACCCGCGGCCGTCGAGGTCACGACCGTGGCGGGTTCAACAAGCCGTCCGAATCGGCGCACAAGCTTGATCGCTCCGCCGTCGTCGCGATGCTCGACGGCAAGAACCTGCTGCCGGCCATCTTCTTCATCTTCAGCCGTGTCGGCTGCGACCAGGCCGTGCGCCAGGTGCTGCGCGCCGGTGTGCGGTTGACCGAGGCCCACGAGCGCGACGAGATCCGCGCGATCGTCGAGGATCGCTGCCGCACCCTGCTCGACGAGGACCTCGCGGTGCTCGGCTACTGGGAGTGGCTCGAGGGACTCGAGCGCGGCGTCGCAGCGCACCACGCCGGAATGCTCCCCGCCTTCAAAGAGGTCGTCGAGGAGCTGTTCCAGCGCAAGCTCGTCAAGGCCGTCTTCGCCACCGAGACCCTCGCGCTCGGCATCAACATGCCTGCGCGCACCGTCGTGTTGGAGAAGCTCGAGAAGTTCAACGGCGAGGCGCGGGTTCCGATCACGCCGGGGGAGTACACCCAGCTCACCGGGCGTGCTGGCCGCCGCGGCATCGACGTCGAGGGCCACTCCGTCATCCACTGGCAGGACGGCCTCGACCCGCAGGCTGTCGCCTCGCTCGCCTCGCGGCGAAGCTACCCGATGAACTCGAGCTTCCGCCCGACGTACAACATGGCTGTCAACCTGATCGAGCAGTTCGGGCGTTCGCGCGCCCGCGACATCCTCGAATCCTCCTTCGCCCAGTTCCAGGCAGACCGGGCCGTCGTCGACCTGGCTCGCACCGCGCGTCAGCAGCAGGAATCGCTCGACGGCTACGCCCAGTCGATGAGCTGCCACCTCGGCGACTTCGTCGAGTATGCCGGCATCCGCCGCACCCTCAGCGATCTCGAGAAGCAGGCATCACGAGCCGATCAGCAGTCGCGGGCGGCCCGCGACAAATTGCAGAAGGAACTCAACGGGCTGCGCAAGAAGATGCGGGCGCACGGATGCCACAGCTGCCCCGACCGCGAGGTGCACGCGCGTTGGGCCGAGCGCTGGTTCAAGCTCACGAAGCAGAATGAGGCATTGAAGTCGCAGATCCGCTCACGGACCGGCGCCGTCGCCCGTGTCTTCGATCGAGTCACCGATCTGCTGCTCGGCTTCGGCTACCTCGTGAAGGACGCCAGCGGCAAACTGACGGCGAGCGAGAGCGGCCGCATGCTGCGCCGCATCTACGGAGAACGCGACCTGCTTGTCGCCGAGTCGCTGCGGCGTGGGCTCTGGGACAAGCTCGACGCGCCCGGTCTGGCCGCGATGGCGACGACCCTGGTCTACGAGCCGCGCCGCGATGAGGGAACGCTCTCCGAGCGGTACCTGCCGCGGGGGGCCTTCCTCGAGGCTTTCGACGCAACGGGCACGCTGTGGAGCGATCTCGACGACCTCGAACGGGAACACAAGCTTCCCGGCAGCGAACCTCCGGCGACCGGCCTGGCCCTGGCGATGTGGAAGTGGTCCAAGGGCGCATCACTCGGCGAGGTGCTGAGCGACGCCGATATGGCCGCGGGTGACTTCGTGCGGTGGACGAAGCAGACGATCGACCTGCTCGACCAGCTTTCCGTCGTCGCCGACAACCCGGTCGCAGCGAACGCGCGCCTGGCCATGGACTCCGTGCGCCGTGGCATCGTCGCCTACTCCTCGGTCGCATAGGCTGTGCAGGTGCTAGCGAAGGGTGTCGATGTGCGCGCCCCCCTGTACCCGATCTGGCTCGCGCTGCCGCTGGCCGCGGCATCCGGAGTGCTGCTCGACGGCGCGTTCCCCGACAGGGGGATCTGGCCGCTCGCGCCCGTCGCGGTCGCGCTGCTGTTCACGACCCTGCTCGGCCGCGGTCCCTGGATGGGCTGGCTGCTCGGGCTGGTCTCCGGTCTGGCGTTCTGGCTGACGCACATCCACTGGCTGACGCTGTACCTGGGGCCGCTGCCCTGGGTCGCACTCGCCGTGTTGCAAGCGATCTTCTACTCGATCGCGGTCGCGCTGATCTCCGTCGTGCTGCGCTGGGGGCCCAGGGTGTGGCCGTCCAGACTCGGCCGACTCGGCATGGTGCCCGTGGTCGTTGCCGGCCTGTGGACGGCGAGGGAGGCGATCGCAGCGGTCTGGCCGTACGGCGGTTTCGCCTGGGGCCGTCTCGCGCTCTCGCAGACCGAGGGGCCGTTCGCCGGACTGCTCAGCCTGGTCGGCGCGTCCGGGCTCAGCTTCCTGATCGCCTGGCTGGCGGCCCTCGGCGTGCAGTTGCTCCGTGAGCGCACGCTCTCAATCAGCTGGCGCAGCGGCATCGCCGTCGCCGCGGTGGCGCTGTTGATCGCGATCCCGGCGTGGCCGGTGCTGCAGTCGGGCACGACGCGCCTCGCCGCTGTGCAGGGAAACGCGAACGCCGGGCTGTTCGCGGACTACGTTCCCGGCGAGATCCTCTCCAACCACGTCAGCGAGACGCTGCCGCTGGTCGGTGAAGATGTCGACATGGTCGTCTGGCCGGAGAACGGCTCCGACATCGACCCGCTGCGCAGCGATCTGGCGGCGCGGACCCTCGACAGCATCAGCGAGCGGATGCAGGCCCCGCTCGTCGTCGGCACGATCACCCTGCGCGACGACAAGTACTACAACAGCTCTCTGCTGTGGAAGGCGGGGGAGGGTGTCGTGCAGATCTACGACAAGGTGCACCCGGTTCCCTTCGCCGAGTACATGCCCGACCGTGCGTTCTGGCGGCCGTTCGCCCCGGAGCTGATCGACCTGATCAGCCGCGACTACGAGATCGGCACGCAGTCGAACATCTTCGACATCAACGGCATCCTCGCCGGCATCGCCATCTGCTTCGACATCGCAGACGACCAACTGGTCAAGGAGATGATCTCCGGCGGCTCCGAGCTCATCCTGGCCCAGACCAACAATGCCGACTTCGGCAGCGCGGAGCGCTACACCGACGAGAGCATCCAACAGCTCGCCATCGCCCGCATGCGTGCGATCGAGGCTGGTCGCACGGTCG
>CAZZNX010000030.1:21195-26382 GCA_964655795.1 uncultured Leifsonia sp.
CATCGCTCCCGACGGCAGCACGATCGCGTCTATCCCCGACTTCACCGCCGGGTCGATGGTCGAGGAGGTCCCGCTCAGCACGACGGTGACCCCGGCGATCGCGGCGGGCCGGGGCATCGAGTGGCTGGTGTCGGGGATCGGCCTTGCCGGCTTCGTGCTGGCCGTCATCGCCGCCGCGCGCGTACGTAGGTCGAGCGGGAAGGCGTCGCATGGTTGAGCCGGTGGGTCACGGCACCCTCGTCGTCGTCCCGACGTTCCAGGAGAGCGCCAGCATCCGCTCCATCCTCGCGCGGATCCGCGCTGCGCTGCCGTCCGCCGACATCCTCGTCGTCGATGACAACAGCCCGGACGGCACGGCGCAGATCGTGTCGCAGCTCGCCAGGGATGACGAGCGCCTCGCCGTTCTGGTGCGCCCGGACAAGGGCGGCCTCGGCCGCGCCTACCTCTCCGGATTCCGCTACGCCCTCGACAACGGCTACGACTACGTCGTGGAGATCGACGCGGACGGTTCTCACGATCCGGCTGAGCTCCCGCGCATGCTGGAGCTCGCTGCGGCCGGCGCGGACCTCGTGATCGGTTCCCGGTGGGTGCCGGGCGGCGGCGTCAGCAACTGGTCGAAGACCAGGCAGGCCATCTCCAGAACGGGCAACCGCTACTCGCGCTTCATGCTCGGCTCGCAGCTGCGCGACATCACGGCCGGCTTCCGGGTGTTCCGGGCGCAGACCCTGCGCCTGCTACTGGAGGAACCGACCTCGAGCCAGGGATACTGCTTTCAGATCGAGATGGCGTGGCACGCCGAGCGGGCCGGCCTCACGGTCAGCGAGCACCCGATCACCTTCGAGGAGCGGGCGGAGGGTGTCTCCAAGATGCACCTCGGCATCGTGGCGGAGGCGCTCTGGCGGGTCACGGTGTGGGGTGTGCAGAAACGGCTATCGCCGGGCCCCCAAGCCCGGCGATCCGATTGATGTTGTGCCGATGGCACACGCTGTGACGGCGCGTTAGACGCCGACCTTGCTGGTGCCACGGCGGGCCCGGAGTGCAACGAGGCGCTCCTCAAGCAGCTCTTCGAGCTCCTCGCGGGTGCGACGCTCGAGCAGCATGTCCCAGTGGGTGCGCGCGACCTTGTCTTCCGAGTGGTCGATGACGACCGGCTTGGAGTCGACGATCAGGCTGGCCTCGTGGCCACAGTGCTTGCATTCCCAAGCCTCGGGGGCTTCGGCCTCAGCAGAGAAAGTCATGACGGTGTCACGACCGCACGTGCCGCAGCGGTAGCTGTGGTTCACGCGTGGTGAAAAGCTGACGCCCTCTTCGCTCTGCAGGCTTTGTGCGCCCAGTCTCATTCCACGCAAACTACGATCTGCCATTGTGTGGTCTCCTCTCGCGATGCATCCTCAGTTATAGCGCTCCAAGCTGTGCGTTCGCTTGTCGGACGGCGTGGCGGGGGGAGCGAGGTGCCGCTTGTCAGGAAACTCTCAGTTTCGCATGCGGCGCCACTCAGTTGCGCGCGGCGATCAGGGGCACGGCCAGGTCGGTCCGATCGGTGACGAGCCCGTCGACGCCGAGGTCGAGCAGCGTGGACATGTCGCCCTCGTCGTTCACCGTCCAGACGTGCACCTCGACGCCGGCGCGGTGCATGGCGCGGATGACGCGGGGCGTTGTGACACGCATCGGCCCTGCGCTCTGCGGCACCTGCACGGCCGCGACCCCACGGAGCGACCACCGCACGACGGGGGAGAGGCCGAACTTGGCCGCGAGCAGCGCCAGCGTGAATCGGGGTGCGGAGGCGGAGCTGGCGACGCCGGGAAGCAGCCTCGTCGTCTCGCGTCGGCGTCGCTCGGAGAAGGACGTGATGAGCACGCGGTGCGTTGCGCCGGCCGCGAGCACGGCTGCCGCGGTCGGAATGACCGCCGCGGCATCCTTCACGTCGATATTGAAGCGGATATCGGGGAAGGCGGCCAGGGTGTCGGCGAGAGAGACGATGCGCTGGCCGTCGCCGAGGTCGATCTCCGCCAGCTCGGCGAAGCGCAGTTCACCTACCCGCTCCGTGCGCGAGGCGACACGGCTGAGGTCGGCGTCGTGACAGATCACGGCGACGCCGTCCTTGCTGGACTGGACGTCGGTTTCAATATGACTGGCGCCGGCTGCGAGCGCGTTGGTGAAGGCGAGCAGCGAGTTCTCGGGTGCGGCGACGGCCAAACCCCTGTGCGCGAACACGCGGGGGCCAGTGCCGTGGAGGTAGGGCTTCGGGGCGTCGAGATTCAGAGGGATGGGCCTGACTGTGCTGGAGGTCGGGGTGAGGATGCCGCAGGGGGAGGCGTGACGGTCGGTGTCGGCGCGGCGCCATCACCGCTCGGCGGGATGAATGCCCTGCTGAGCCCCTTGAGTGCCTCGGTGAGTTCGCTGGGGATGATCCACAGTTTATTGGATGGGCCGTCGGCGATCTTGGGCAGCGTCTGCAGGTACTGGTAGGCGAGCAGCTTCGGGTCTGGGTCACCCTCGTGGATGGCACGGAAGACCGTCATGATCGCCTCTGCCTCGCCTTGCGCGCGCAGGACGGCGGCCTTGGCGTCGCCCTCGGCGCTGAGGATCGCGGCCTGCCGTGCGCCCTCGGCGGTGAGGATGGCCGACTGCTTGGTGCCCTCTGCCGTCAGAATCAGCGCGCGGCGGTCTCGCTCTGCCCGCATCTGCTTCTCCATCGAGTCTTGGATGGAGAGGGGCGGGTCGATGGCCTTCAGCTCGACGCGGTTGACGCGGATTCCCCACTTGCCCGTCGCCTCATCGAGCACGATGCGCAGTTGGCCGTTGATGTTGTCGCGGCTGGTCAGCGCCTGCTCGAGGTTGAGCCCGCCGACGACGTTGCGCAGGGTTGTGGTGGCCAGCTGTTCGACGGCGCCGAGGTAGTTCGCGATCTCGTAGGTGGCCGCCCTGGCATCCGTCACCTGGAAGTACACCACGGTGTCGATCGAGACGACGAGGTTGTCCTCGGTGATGACGGGTTGCGGCGGGAAGGACACCACCTGCTCCCGCATGTCGACCATGCGGTGCACCCGGTCGACGAAGGGAACCAGCAGGTTCAGGCCGGGCTGCAGGGTCTTGTGGTAGCGCCCGAGGCGCTCGACGACGCCGGCGTAGGCCTGCGAGATGATTCGGATCGAGCGGAACAGGACGACGAGCACGAACACGACGATGACGACGATCACCGTCGCGATGATGATCTGGGTGATCGTCTCTGCTGACACGTTCATGGCTGCGTCCTTTCGGCCGGGACGATGACGGCTGTTGCGCCGTCGATGCTGGTCACGAGCACGCGTTCACCCGCGGCGACAACGCGCTGCTCGGTGAGCGGGGAGAGACGAGCAGTCCACGTCTCGCCGTTGGAGAGCTTGACCTGGCCGATCCCGAATTCCCCGCCGACGGATGCCACGACGGTGCCGTCCGTGCCGAGTAGCGCGTCGACGTTGCTGCGGGCGGGATCGCCGCCGCGTTTCAGCACACGGAGCAGTGGCGGGCGGATCAGGACCAGGAGCACGACGGCCAGCAGCGCGGCGATCACCAGTTGGAGCCACCACGGAGCCCCGAAGAGGCCGGCGATCAGGCCGCCGACGCTGCCCAGCGCGATCATCAGAAACGTCAGCTCGAGAGTGACGACCTCGATTGTGAGGAACAAGAGGATGAGCACCAGCCAGACAATCCAGCCATACGAAGCGACGAAGTCATCCATGACCGTTCCTCTCGACCGCTCTGATGATGCCTGATTCGAAACTACCAGTTCAGGGGGGAAAAGCGCCCGAGTCTCGCTGAGAGTTGCACCGCAAGGTGAAAGCGGATCGACGAATCGTGCGCCGGGGGATTGGTAGTCTCGATGCGGCGCTCTCGCGCACCGTTCTTCAGCAATTCGTCTGTCACCAACACGAGGAGACCTCCGTGACCAATCCACTCACCCCGCAGCTCTTGGCCGGCAAGACTGCGCTTGTCACCGGCTCCTCACGTGGCATCGGCGCCGACACCGTGCGCTACTTCGCCGAGGCCGGTGCCAAGGTCGTCATCAACTTCCGCAACAAGGAGGCGCGCGCCATCAAGCTCGCCGAGGCACTGCGGGCCGAGGGCGCGACGGCGATCACCGTCGGCGCCGACCTCACCGACCCGGCATCCGTCGCCGAGATGATCGACACGGTGAAGGCTGAGTACGGCGGAATCGACATCCTCGTCATGAATGCCTCCGGCGGCATGGAGTCCGGCATGGCCGAGGACTACGCGATGGTGCTCAACCGCGACTCGCAGGTGAACCTGCTGGAGACGGCACTTCCGGCGCTGAACCCCGGCGCCCGCGTCGTGTTCGTCACCAGCCACCAGGCGCACTTCATCAACAACACGCCGACGATGCCCGAGTACGAGCCGGTCGCCCGCAGCAAGCGTGCAGGCGAGGACGCGCTGCGCGCGAAGCTGCCGGAGCTCGCCGCTGCCGGTGTCGAGTTCGTCGTCGTCTCCGGCGACATGATCGAGGGCACCATCACAGCCACGCTGCTCGAGCGGGCCAACCCGGGCGCGATCTCGGCCCGCAAGGACTCCGCAGGCAAGCTCTACAACGTGGGGGAGTTCGCCGCCGAGGTTGCCCTCGCGGCCGTCGAGCCGGTGCCGGCGAACAACACGCGCTACGTCGGAGACATCTCCGACTTCAGCTAGCGTTCCGATCATCGAGAAAGGGCCCGCCGATTCGGCGGGCCCTTTCTGTGTTGATGGAGTCTGTGTTGCTGAAGCCGGCGACTACGCCGTGGCGAGGCCCTTGCCGAAGGTGAAGGCACGCACGATCTGGATGATGCCCAGGATGATCAGGCTGATGCCGGCCAGGAGGAAGAGGATCACAGCGCCCCAGATCGGCGAGAAGAGCAGCACGATACCGGCGACGATGCTCAGCAGGCCGAAGAAGACCGTCCAGCCCTTCGAACGCGAGTCACCGATCTGCACGAGCGAGACGATGCCTTCGATGATCCACGCGATTCCGACGAGCACGCCGAGGAAGACGGCAAGGAACGTCGCGGTGCTGCTGAGGTTGGCGAAGGCGAGCACGCCACCGACGACGAAGAGCAGGCCGAGGATGATGTCCAGTGCACGTGCACCACCGCCGATGCCCTTGGAGAAGATGCCGATGCCGAGGTAGGCCAGGCCGGCGATGAGCAGGTAGATGCC
>CAZZNX010000030.1:26392-30378 GCA_964655795.1 uncultured Leifsonia sp.
GCAGCAGAGCGATGCCCGCTGCGGCCGTCTGCGGCGAGAACGTGATGATCAGGCCGATGATGAGCGCGGCGGCTCCGGAGATGCCCAGGGCGATGCGGACGCCGTTGACGGCCGACTTCGTGAGATCTTTTCCATCGAGGGAGAAAGCGGCAAAATATGCGCTCTGTTCTGGGGTAGACATTGTGATGCGCCTCTCGGTTCGTGCAGGACTGTTGACGGCCCCAGAGTAGCGCTCCCGGGCCGTGCCGGGGGAGATGTCACGCCGCGAGTCCGATTGAGACCGCAATGGTGGATGGGCTGGCGGTGTCGAGCAGATATGGAGAAGACTCCGCGGCCCGACATCGGTAGTGTCGGTCCTGTCCGGCACCCACGAGCGGGCAGCAACGATGAGGAGCATGTGATGAGCGAGACGCCCAAGACCCGATCAACGACGAAGTCTGGATTCTCGGCAGAGGAGCGCGCGGCGATGAGAGAGCGCGCGAAGGAGCTCAAGGCCTCGGCGAACAGAGAGGAGGCGGCGAAGGCGGTCGTCGAGATGATCGCGGAGATGCCGCCATCCGATCGCTCGCTGGCTGAACGCCTGCACGCAATCATCCTGGCCAACGCGCCGGCTCTGGCACCCAAGCTCTGGTACGGGATGCCGTCCTACGCGCGGGACGGCAAGATCGTCTGCTTCTTCCAGAGCGCCGAGAAGTTCAAGACGCGCTACGCAACGCTCGGCTTCAATGAAGATGCCCTGCTCGACGACGGAACGATGTGGCCGACGGCATACGCCCTGACGCAGCTGGATGACGAGAACGAGGCGTTCATCGCCGATCTCGTGAAGCGCGCTGTCGGTTAGTCGCCCCGAGCTCGTAGAAACAGCTCCCGACGACGCGCGTTGGGAGCGTTTCCTACGAGTTGGATTCCGGCGCGGGAGCAGGCGCAGTGTTATGTCAAGTAATTGAGTTCTGGCAGTTCAGTGCAGGGGTTCCTGGCTTGAGGTGCCTGTGAGCAGCGAGATCGGCTCGCGGTGTTGCCCACTGCGTCACCGGGTGTTTAAACGGCGGAGCATCCGGCCGAATGCACTCGATGCCAGCGCGCACGGGGTGAGCATCCAGCGGCTGAAACCCGCCTATTCTGGCCCCACCGGGATAGCGCTGATAATGTACATTATGTCAACTAGTCCCTCCTCGCCAGCGCCGGCGACCGGGATGCGAGGTCCCAGCTCCCCCGCAGTCGAACATCGCCGCGCCATCCTCATCCATCACCGTATGATCGCCGCGCCGGCCGACCGATACCTGGCGATCTTCGAACCCTGGCTGGAGGTGTGGATCGCGCCCTGATCCCGGCTGGTCAGCGAACGTAGCCGCGCAGCCCGTCGATCGGGCGCTCATCCCAGGTCGCGAAAGGGTCGTTGCCGACCTCCTCCATCAGTGCGGGCCGTGCGGCCGCCGCGGCGTCTTCAGATTCCCACAGCGCAATGCCCACAAGACGGCCGCTCCCATCGTCCACGACGCCCGTCCAGTTCAACCCCGGCTGTCCACGGGCGACCCGGCTGTAACGCTGCATTGAGTCGAGCACCGCTTCGCGGTGCTCGGGCTTCGGCGAGTGCACAGAGACGACGGCGTAAGTCATGCAAAGCAGCCAAGCACGTGACGCGCGGAAAGGGAACAGGTTGAGTCGGCGATGCGGGCGGGGACAACTGGCCGCTGGGCCCGCCGGCTAAGCGACTTCACCATCAACTCATCCCTGACGGCAGGACACGCGGGTGACGACCGCCATGCCCTGCAGGCAATGATCGATCTCTGCTGTAATCGGCGGTGACCGTCCGGGCCGCACCATCAAGACGGATCACCCCGCCGTGCAGGACGATCCACTGAGGTCGCGTGGCCTGTTCGTGCAGGACCGGGGAGACGACAGGAGCCGCGAAGGCTGGTGAAAGGATCGCGACGCGATCTCCTGGTTTCGCTTTCGGGACTCGCTTGATCGGATGCATGATGGTCACGCGCTCAGGTTAGCCAGACACAACCCTGTCGCCCACACGACGAAAAGCGCAGCTCCATCAGCGAATAGAGATTGCCCGGTCGTCCCCCGGCGCATCATTCTGGCGAAGCGGCGATGGCACCCTGAAGTTGGCGAATACTCGAGCCGAGGATGCCGGACGCGAGAAGCCCCGGGCCGAGTGGCCCAGCCGAGTTCTCGCCGAGCAGCGGCAATTGCCGCAACGCGGACGTCACGCCCTGAGTCAGCTGCTCGAGCTGCCAGGCGATCTCCTCGTTTGCGGCCTCCGGACGATCCGGCGTTGCCAGCCCTGCCGCTGTGGCCGCATACGCGGCCGCGCCGAGCGCATGCGCGCCCATATGCGCAACCCCTGCGGCCTGTGCGGCCGCCCGCGCAGCAGCCACGGCCGCGGGGGAACTGACCGCATGCGCCGCCCGACCGGCCACGAATCGCTGTCGGATTTCACCGGCGGCGTCGAGTTCTCCGCGAGCAAACGCCCGTGCTCGGGCGATCGCGTCGCGGGGTCGACCATCAGACGGGGCTTCCGCTTCGAAGATGTTCAGCACGTGGTCCGCGCAGTCTGCCGCCCACGCTGCGACCAGACGGCGATCGGATTCGCTCAGCGCCTGTGGGGAGACCATGCTGCCAGCCTCCCACATCGACGGTGAAGGCTGAGGCGCCGCCGTGAGCTGCCGTCCGCCGGAGGTTGATCCTCTACGGTGTGATCGCGTAGCGCAGGAGCACGACACCGTTGTCGAACGCGGTGGCTTCGAGCAGGCTCAGGCTGCGCGACTCCTCGAAGACGCGCGCGCCTGTGCCGCGGGATGCCGGGCAGACGAGCAGTCGGAGTTCGTCGACCATTCCGGCATCCATCAGGGAGCGCATCAGCGTCAGACTCCCCCACAGCCAGATATCCTTGCCGCTCTGCTCCTTCAGCTCGCGGATCGTGCCGACGGCGTCACGGGTCACGGTCGCTGCGGGAAAGTCTCCCCACGGTGCGTCGTGCAGCGTCGTCGATGCGACGCATTTGCTGAGCGCGTTGAGTTTCTTGCCGTACTCCCCCTGTTCCTCGGCGTGTGGCCAGTAGTCCTTGGACTGGGTGTAGGTGTGTGCGCCGAGGATCATGGTGTCGACAGAGTCGATGAAGCCCATCAGGCTGGTCTTGAATGGAGTCGTGACGGTGTCATCGAATGGCTCCCCCGGTACGAAACTGAGCCCGCCGTCGTCTTCGGCGGCGATGTTGTCGACGGTCACCCACTGCTGCACTATGAGCTTTCGCATGGCGTCACCGTAGTACCTTCTTCACTCGAACTCGACGGCCGGAGACGTGGGCGGGCGCTCCGTGCGGAATCCGACGAGCGTGTGGCTTCCATCGCAGTACGGGCGGATCGTGGACGCGCCGCAGCGACAGAGCGCGACCGTCTTACGCGACCGCGGCAGCACATCGCCGTTCTCGCCCCGCAGCTCCACCTCGCCTCGCACGATCAGCGGCCCGTTCGGGCACGCGGTCACCGACACCTCGCTCACCCTGGTCATGACACCGCCTTGCGTAGCGACGAGCGCCCCTCGGTGAACGCTGTCAGCACGCTCCCCCACAGCATCCCGTCCACGCTCAGGCAGGCGGCCGCGCCGAAGAGGATGTCATCGACGAGTTCGGGTTCGTCCGCAGCCAGTCCGCCGGCCAGGTCACGCGCGGCGATCTGCTCGACTCGTGCACCGCATCGGCTTCGACGTGTTCGTCGAAGTAGTCGCTGGCCTCCGGCCCGAGCCCCAGGCGACGGATGCCGTTGGCGTATGCACGACAGGGCAACGACGATGTCATCTCATATGCGGCGAGGTGACCGACGATCGCTCCGCGCAAACGGCGGTGCAGCCCGAACAACGACATGGTGTTGAGCGAGGCGAACACGTTCGCATGCACGTGGTCCGCGTAGGCGCCGTAACTGCTGTCGAGGCCACGCTCCTCCATGCCGCGCGCGAAGATCGTGGCGGGGAGGCGCCCC
>CAZZNX010000031.1:0-9753 GCA_964655795.1 uncultured Leifsonia sp.
CGGCTGCAACGATCACCGCCGTGCCATCGGCCCGGGTGATCGCGCTGGCGCCACCGCCACCGCCACCGGCCTTGGCCAGCCCCTTGCCTGTGCCACCGGCGCCGCCGCCGCTGTAACCGGCTCCGCCCGCACCCTCGCTGCCGGAGTTGCCGACCGGCCCGCCAACGCTCGAACCCCAGATCGAGAGCTTCTCGCCCGGTGTGACGGCGACGGTGCCGCTGATCAACGCACCAGCCCCGCCGACGCCGTCGCCGGTCAGCGACCAGTCGGTACCTGGCCAGCTGACCTTCGAATTGCCGCCGCCACCGGCTGCACCGGTGACGGTGGCCGTGATGCTCGTCACTCCGGCGGGAACCGTCCAGACGGTTTTCGTCGCATCCGTGAACGCGACCGTTGTCGCCGCAGCGGATGCGGGTTCGGCTGCTCCGAAGACTCCGGCCGCGGTGACACTGGTCACCGTCAGGCCGAGAGCGACAGTGGCGGCGAATGCACGCATCCGCCGCCGTCCGCTTGCTAGGTGTCGGATCTGTGGGTGCGACGGCGTCTGCCGAGGCTCGAGCGCAGCTCGAATTGCCATGGAATTTCGGTTCCCTCCGGGAGTGGGCACAATCAGCCGCTTCACCTCGGGGTAAGCAAGGACTCGCACGATCTGGGTAAGAGACAGTGCGTGGCCCGCCCACCCCCGGGTAAGGAGGGGTGGGTGAGCTCACAGCTGCACGCGTCGAATGCGGGTTATGGCGGATCGACGCGCAGGGTCACCACGTTAGGGAGGGAGCGAAGCGGCCGTTAGGCCCACAACCGGAAACCGTCAGTTCTTGACGGGTACTGCACTCAAGGCGAGAGTTCCTCAGCGTGAGCGTGCAAGCGTGCGCAGCTGGCGTCGCGAGTCCAGCCCGAGCTTGGGCAGCACGTTGCGCATGTGGAAGTTGACCGTCGTCACCGAGAGGAACAGCGACTCGGCGATCTCACGGTTGGTGTGACCGTGTGAGGCCTGATGAGCAATCTGTCGTTCCCTGGCGGTGAGCGGTGCGAATGGGTCTTCCGGCATGCCGGCGCCGTTTCCGCCTGCCCGTTCGATCAGGGCCAGCGTGCGCTCGAGATCGGGGGACGCTCCGAGCCGGGCGAAGACCTCGGCCGCGCGTTCGAGTTGGAGCAGAGCGCCGCCGTCGTCGCCGACGCGCAGCAGAAAGCGGCCGTAATCGGCGCGGGCGCGGGCTAGAGGGAAGGGGTACAGTGCCGCAGACGGCTCGGCGATTGCCCGCTCATACAGCGCGTTCGCCGTCTTCTGCCGGTCGGCGGCATCCTCGATGCGCGCCTCGAGCCAGAGCATTGAGCCGTAGTAGGGCTGCCATCCCCTGGCGGATGCCTCACGCAACTCGTCGAGCGCTGTGCGCGCCTCGGACACGCGACCGAGTGCGGCAAGCGCCTCGACGCGGTAGGCCATCCAGCCATGCGTGGTAGAGCGCAGCGAGCGCAAAGCCGGGTCGGAGCACGCTCGCAGTTGCGCCCCGGTGTCACCGGTTGCGCGGGCCAGCTCGGCCGCGACGACGGCCGCCATCGCCTCCTCGTAGCTCTCATGTCGGCTGACGCGCGAGCGCTCCCCCGCTTCGAGCAGTGCGGCGACCTCCCCCGACTCTCCGCGCGAGGCCCGCACGAGCGCCGCCGCGAAATGCGTGACGGGGCGCACTGTGTATGCCGTCTCATCCATCGCGAGGCTGACCGCCGTGTCCGCGCCGGCCAGCGAACCCTCCCAGTCGCCGAGCAGGTAGTTCACATGGGTCAGGATGACGCGCGCATGACCGGCGGTCCACGCGTGCGGAAACTGCTCGAGCACCGCGCGGGCGGTGAGCATGTCGTTGTGCACGGCGACGACATCGCCCATCTGCATCAGGATTCCGGCACGCGTGACGAGTACGTCGACGAGTTCCGGCGACGGCTCGGCCTGCGCGATGAGCTGGCCGAGCTCCCCGAGGGCGGCCCGGAAGACATCGATTTGCCCGGAACGCGCCGCAGAGGTCACCGTCCAGCCCAGCAGCCGCATGTGCAGACGATCGGCGCTGTACATCCAGCGCACACGCTCGCTGGCCGCTTCCCTGTCCCCGGGGAGGACCTCGTCGACGCTTCGGCGCGCCAGGGCGACCTGCGCCGGGATCGACGCCATGTCACCCATCATGAGCAGGAACTGCGCTCCGACAGCGGCGATGTGGGCACGCAGGATCCGGTCGTCCGGGGTGTCGCGCTCCGGATCCGGGAGCTGCACGGAGGCCGCTGCGGCCAGCGCATCGGGCAGACGGCCGGCCACGGCGAACATCTCGACGGCGATCGCCGTCGCCATGTTGCCGGGCGGCAGCGCTTCGAAAGCCGGCAGCAGGTCGAGCACGAGCTGCTGCCGCCGGAACCGCATCGCCAGCAGTGCGAGCCCGATCAGCACGTCGTCGTGCTCCTGCCCGGCTTCGCTCAGCGCCAGGACCGCGCGCAGGTAGCCGATCGCCTCATCGGCCTGCGCCGGCGTCGACACGGCGCGCACGATCGCGCGTACCCGTTCCTGCAGCGCGCCATCGACGCCGGATGCGGCGGCCAGGCTGTGCCGCAGGCCTCGGCGCCCCGTCAACGCCTCGCCCGCCGCGCGGTGGATCGCCAGAACCCGTTCGGGACTCATGCCCTGTTCGACGGCGCGCGCGAGCAGATCGTGTCTGGGCGCGACCCAGACCTCGCCGCGCCAACGGCGTTGGGCGATCAGCCCGGCCGCCGTCGCCTCGTCCACGTCCGCGTCCAGCCCCACAGTCCTGGCCATGTCGTGCACGAGGCGCACCTCGACCGGGTCGCGGAGAACGGAGCAGATCTGCACGACGTTCTCGCCGGCCGCGGGGGCGGCGGCAGCGAGGCGTGCGAAGGGGTTGCGGGCGGCGTCGATGAGCGGGATCGGCACCTCCCAGATGCCGGCATCCGCTGCAAAGGAGTCACTGTCCGCGGTGAGGGCCATCGCGGCGTTCAACAGGGCGGGCGACCCGCCCGTCGCCTCTCGCAGCTCGCGCGCACTGCGCAGCGAGACCCCGCGGTTCACCAGCCGTGCGACGACGCTCTGCACCTCCTCGGTCGTGAGCGGGTCGACGACGAGCTCCGCGTGCTGCTCCGAGCGCCCGTTCAGCTCGATCAGCAGTTCGAGCAGCGCATTGGGTTCCGTCATCGGCCGGCTGGCAACAGCGGCGAAGAAGCGCCCGTCGACCAGCCTGTTGAGCGCGAAGCGCAGCGCCATCGCCGACTGCGGGTCCAGCCACTGCGCATCGTCCACCACCAGGAACACCGGATTCCGCCTGCGGTCGAGTTCGCCGAGCAGCAACGCTCCGAGCTGACGCGGGTGCGCCGTGGCATCCGGCAGAGCCTCGTGCTGCCGCGTGGTGCGCAGCTGGTGCAGCAAACGCTCGACCGCCGCGAACGGCAGCTTGGCTTCGTAGGCGTCGGCCTTGAACCGGACGACCTTCCACGGCTTGCCCTCCGGCGTGATCGCATGCAGAAGGCTCGTCTTGCCCATGCCGGAGAGTCCGCTCACCAGCAGAGTTCCGCCGGTGACCGCGCCGAGGCTGGCCTCGACCATCTGTTGCGCCTGGCGCAACTGCGCAGCGCGCACCGATACGTCCCCGAAAGTCTGTTGCTTCATGCCGGCCCCCCGCATGCGCCCAGAGAGCGCACTCGTACCCAGCACCGGTGGGGCGTCCGGGTACCCCTTGCACGCTCGTCAGCGAGCGCGATCTCCTCCAGCATGCCAAATTCGTCTTCGGACCGGCCGGTTTCCGCGGGAATTCACCCCCGAAGGGGAGCAGATGCGCGAGCTCAGGCGCAGCCGTCGGCGACCATCTCCGGCGCACCGACCCACGCCACGGTGTTGTCGTCCGACTCGACCACGACAACGGTGGCCTGGGCGGCGCTCCCATCCGGGGCGGGCACATCGACGACGTCGACGGCGGTGCCGATGCACGTGTACAGCTCACTGTCGAAGCCGGGGCTGCTCGCCGCGAACTCCCAGCTGTCGCCCGCTTGAATCCCCTGGACGCTCGACATCGGCATGTCTCCGCTGGCCGGACCGTCGAAATAGACCGCGAATCGGGGCCACACGAGATAGTCGAGCTGCTCGTCGATGCGACGCTGCTCGTCGTAGAAACGCTCGTCGAGAACGAAGTCGCCCCAGGTGTGGAAGACTCCGGGCGGCCGGTGGTTCGTGCCTGCGTACTCCTCGTCGACCGGAGGCTCGCCGAACACCGCGCTGAGCACGGCGATCGCATCCGCGGGAGGCGACATGTAGCTGAGCGCTGTGAGCACGGCGCCGTCAACGTCGCGCAGTTCCAGCACATCGGGTCTGGCCACGAGGCCGTTCACGCGGGCGAGCATCTCCTCGTCGATGACAGGTGGCTGCGTGAGTGGAACCGGCGCGACGGTGTTGGTCGGCACCGGCCGCGCAGGCGCGGGCGAGGTGGGCACCGGCTCAGCCTGCGGGGTCAGCGGAGTCGCACTGCAGCCACCCAGGGCCAGTGCGAGCCCGGCAGCCAGTGCGACGGCGCTCATCCGGATGCGCCGCACGTCCGTCGTGATTCTCCCCATGCGCACATCGTCTCAGAGGGCGCACCGCCGCCGTTGCGACACGCCCATCCGCGCGGCCAGAGCTACTTGCCCTCGACCGCCATGATGTCCGGGGCCTCGAGCCGCACCCGATCGGCGGACTCGTCGTCCGGCTGTTCCTGCGATGCGCGCTCCGCCGCGACACGCTTGAGGTAATTGGTGACCTCGAGCTCCTCGGTCTTCTCGTCCCAGCCCAGAATGTCGGCCATGAGCCTGGCGGCGACGGGCGCCGCCGAGACGCCGCGATCCCACGCCTCGATCGAGATGCGGGTGCGCCTGGCGAGCACGTCTTCGAGGTGCAGTGCGCCCTCGTGCGATGTCGCGTAGACGATCTCGGCCGCGAGATAGTCATCGGCGCCGGGTAGCGGCTCGCCGAGCGTGGCATCCGCTTTGATCAGATCGAGCAGCTCGTCCGTGAGCGTTCCATAGCGGTTGAGCAGATGTTCGATGCGCACCTTGTGCACCCCGAAAGCCTGGGCGATGCGGCCGCGCTTGTTCCACGCGGCCTGGTAGCCCTCCGCACCGAGCAGCGGGATGTCCTGCGTCGTCGATGGTGGGATGCGGCCGTCCAACGCGTCGACCGCGGCATCGATGGCGTCCTTGGCCATCACCCGGTAGGTCGTCCACTTGCCGCCGGCGATCACGACGAGCCCGGGAACGGTGTGCGCGACCAGGTGCTCGCGGGAGAGCTTCGACGTCTGCTCGCTCTCGCCGGCCAGCAGCGGGCGGAGCCCGGCGTACACACCCTCGACGTCTTCCCTGGTCAGGTCGATCGAGAGCACCTTGTTGACGTGTTCGAGCAGGTAGTCGATGTCGGATGCGGTGGCGGCCGGGTGCGCCTTGTCGAGGTTCCAGTCGGTGTCGGTCGTGCCGATCAGCCAGTGCCTGCCCCAGGGGATCACGAAGAGCACACTCTTCTCCGTGCGGAGCAGCAGCCCCATCGCCGACTGGAATCGGTCACGCGGCACGACGAGGTGGATGCCCTTCGACGCGCGCACCTTGAAGGTGCCGCGCTCCCCCACCATGCGCTGGGTGTCATCCGTCCACACACCGGTAGCGTTGACGACCTGCTTGGCCCGCACCTCGAACCTCTCGCCGGTCTGCAGATCGTGTGCCTGCACGCCGACGACCCGTTGCCCGACCTTGATGAAGCCCTCGACGCGCACCCGCGAGGCGGCGTGCGCACCGTAGAAGGAGGCCGTGCGCACGAGTGATGACACGTAGCGCGCATCATCGACCTGTGCGTCGTAGTAGGTGATGCCGCCGATCAGCGCGTCGTTGGCCAGCGACGGGATCAGGTGCTGCACCTGACGCTTGCTGAGGTGCCGGTGGTGCGGCACACCCGGCGCGCGACCGCCGGTGTAGCTGAAGATGTCGTAGAGCAGCATGCCGGCGCCGACGTAGGCGCGCTCGATGACCCGCTGCTTCAGCGGGTACAGGAAGCGCACCGGCTTCACCAGGTGCGGCGCGATGCGCTGCAACAGCAGCCCGCGCTCGATCAGCGCCTCCCGCACGAGCCGGAAGTCCAGCTGCTCGAGATAGCGGATGCCGCCGTGCACCAGCTTCGACGAGCGGCTCGACGTGCCGGAGGCCCAGTCGCGCTCCTCCAGGATTCCGACGCTCAGGCCGCGGGTGACGGCATCCAGCGCCGAACCGGCCCCGACGATGCCACCCCCGACCACCAGGATGTCCAGCTCTTTCTCTTTGAGCCGGGTGAGCGCCGCAGCCCTCTCCTCCGGTCCGAGCTTGTTCGAACGCGTCACGCTGTTGCGCTGGGCCATCATTGCCTCCCGAGGTACGTGGTACTGACGGACTGCTGTGCTGCGGTGCTGCGGGTACTGCGGTGGTGCTGAGCTACGGGGCCCGGCTGGCGGCCGGCCTGCTTTCGAGGCTAGTTGGCTTGGTACGGGGCCACAACAACTTCGACCCGCTGGAACTCCTTGAGGTCGGAGTAGCCGGTCGTGGCCATCGAACGGCGCAGTGCGCCGACGAGGTTCGCCGTGCCCTCGGCGACGGGCGCCGGTCCGTAGAGGATCTCCTCGAGCGGGGCGACGGTGCCGACGTGAACGCGGTTGCCGCGCGGCAGCTTGGCGTGGTGCGCCTCGGCGCCCCAGTGGTAGCCGCCGCCGGGTGCATCGGAGGCGCGGGCGAGCGCCGCACCGAGCATCACGGCATCCGCACCGCAGGCGATGGCCTTGACGATGTCGCCAGAGGTGCCGAGGCCGCCATCGGCGATCACGTGCACGTAGCGTCCGCCGGACTCGTCCATGTAGTCGCGGCGAGCGCCGGCGACGTCGGCGACGGCCGTGGCCATCGGAGCGTGGATGCCGAGCGATGCCCGCGTGGTCGATGCCGCGCCGCCGCCGAAGCCGACGAGCACGCCGGCCGCGCCGGTGCGCATGAGGTGCAGGGCGGCCGTGTAGGTGGCCGCGCCGCCGACGATGACGGGAACGTCGAGTTCGTAGATGAACTTCTTGAGGTTGAGCGGCTCCTGGTTCTTGGAGACGTGCTCGGCCGACACGGTGGTCCCGCGGATGACGAAGAGGTCGACGCCTGCGGCGACGACGGTGCTGTAGAACTCCTGGGTGCGCTGCGGCGAGAGGGCTGCGGCCACGGTGACTCCGGCCGCGCGGATCTCGGCGATGCGGGCCGTGATGAGCTCCGGCTTGATCGGCGCGGAGTAGATCTCCTGCATCCGCGCGGTCGCCTTGGCCTCACTCAGGCCACGGATCTCGGCCAGCAGCGGCTCCGGGTTCTCGTAGCGGGTCCAGAGGCCCTCGAGGTCGAGAACGCCGAGACCGCCGAGCTGGCCCATCATGATCGCCGTCTGCGGGGAGACGACGGAGTCCATCGGCGCCGCGAGGAACGGGATGTCGAACTGGTAGGCATCGATCGACCAGCTCACCGAGACATCCTCGGGGTCGCGGGTGCGCCGCGAGGGCACAATCGCGATGTCGTCGAATGCGTAGACACGACGTGCCCGCTTGGACCGGCCGATTTCAATCTCCATGCTCACCCCTCCAGCCTATCGAACCCGGCGGCTCGGCGTTCCGGGCGCCGCTGCCCCGCTGCCCCGCTGGTTGAGCTTGTCGAAACCCCGCACGCCGGAAAGTGGCGACCGCACCAGCATCGCTTGCGGTTGCTGAGGATGCCTGGGTTTGGGCTGCCGCCTTTCGTGACGCTCCGCGTCACGCTGGTTGAGCTTGTCGAAACCCTCTTGAGTGGTTTCGACCCGTCGACACGCTCAGGGCAGGCCACGCTCAACCAGCACCGCATCAGCGTTCCCGCACGACGCGGGACTCCGTCCAGACCGGGTGCTCGGATTCGTACACCTCACCGTCGGAGCCGAACACCAGGAAGCGGTCGAAGCCGCGGGCGAACCAGCGGTCATGGGTGACCGCGAGCACGGTGCCGTCGAAGCGGGTGAGCGCGTCCTCCAGTGCCTCAGCCGACACCAGGTCGAGGTTGTCCGTTGGTTCGTCCAGCAGCAGCAACGTCGCCCCGGAGAGTTCGAGCAGCAGAATCTGCAGCCGCGCCTGCTGCCCACCGGAGAGCGACTCGAATGGCTGCTCGGCCGCGGCGACGAGGCCGTAGCGGTCCAATGCCCCGCTGGCCGCCTCGCGCGGCATCCCCGAGCGGTGGCTGTCTCCCATGTGCAGGATGTCGAGGAGCGTGCGCCCGCGCAGCTCCGGGTGCTCGTGCACCTGCGCGAACCAGCCGGGAACGACCCGCGCGCCGAGCACGGCACGGCCGCTGTGCGGAACGGGGGCGAGCGTCTGCCCGATCGCCGTCACGTGCCCGAGTGTGCCGTCCGGCTCGGTGCCGCCGCGGGCCAGCATGCGCAGGAAGTGCGACTTGCCGGATCCGTTGGACCCGAGCACTGCGACCCGGTCGCCGTACCAGACCTCCAGATCGAACGGGCGCATCAGCCCACTCAGCTCGAGGTTCTCGCAGACAACGGCGCGCTTGCCGGTGCGCGCGCCCCGCAGCCGCATCTTCACGGCCTGGGTCGGCGGTCGCTCCTCCGGCGGGCCGGCATCCTCGAATCGGCGCAGACGCGTCTGCGCCGCCTGGTAGCGCGAGGCCATGCCGTCGTTGTACGTCGCCTTGGTCTTCAGCGTCTGCACGAGCGTTTTCAACGCCTGGTGCTGCTCATCCCAGCGCCGCCGCAGTTCGTCGAGGCGGTCGAAGCGTGCGGTGCGCGCCTCGTGGTAGCCCTCGAAGCTGCCGCCGTGCACCCACGCCGTGTTCCCGGCGGCGCCGAGCTCGATCGTGACGATGCGGTCGGCAGCCCGTGCGAGCAGCTCGCGGTCGTGGGAGACCAGCAGCACCGTCTTCGGCGTCTGCCGCAGCTGGTCCTCGAGCCAGCGCTTGCCTGGCACGTCGAGGTAGTTGTCCGGTTCGTCAAGCAGCAGCACCTGTTCGGGGCCGCGCAGCAGCGCCTCGAGCGCGAGACGCTTCTGCTCACCCCCGGAGAGCGTGCCGAGATCGCGCCAGCGGGCCCGCTCGAACGGCACACCGAGCGCGGCCATCGTGCAGTGGTCCCAGATCGTCTCCTGCTCGTAGCCGCCGGCGTCGGCGTATTCGGCGAGCGCCGTCGCGTACCGCATCTGGCTCGCCGTGTCGTCGTTCTCCATGATGGCGAGTTCGGATGCCTCGAGCTCGAGCGCGGCCTCCCGCACCCGCTGCGGGGCCACCGCGATCAGCAGGCTCGCGATGCTGGGCGGCATGGCCGGCTCTGAGCCGCTCTCCGCCGTGTCGTCGAGGTCGTCGCGGCCGCCGACCGCCCCGTGCCCGATGAACTGGTCCATCACGCCGAGCCCGCCGTCGATCGACACGCTGCCCTCGTCCGCGCGCAGCCGACCGCGGATGATGCGCAGCAGCGTCGACTTCCCCGCACCGTTCGCGCCGATCAGCGCCGTCGTGCCCTCGCCGACGCGGAACGCGATGTCGGCCAGCAGCGGACGGCCGTCCGGCAGCGAGAAGGAGACGCCGTTGACGTCGATGTAGCCCATGTGAATCTCCAGGTCGGTGGCCGGATGCGCGGATCGCGGCGCCGCCGAGTGGGCAGCCGACCAGACTACACGGCATCAGCCACGGTGCGAGCGGCCGCTGCCGGTCAGCGGATGCGAGCGCCGA
>CAZZNX010000031.1:9763-15797 GCA_964655795.1 uncultured Leifsonia sp.
CTGCGCCGGAATCCGCCGTTCTGCGTCGCTCCTCCGCAAACCGGCTACGCGTCACGTGGCGGATGCTCCCAGTGGCGCGCCCGGCTGTCCTGGGCAGGAAATGAGTGCATTCTGCACGGCGGCGGGCCATGCTGGAGCCATGCCGAACATCCCCGCCGAATCCCTCGACCGCCTGCGCACCCGCACCAGCGCCAAGTGGGCGTTGTTCCCGAGCGACGTGCTGCCTCTGCCCGTCGCCGAGATGGACTTCCCGCTCGCCGAGCCCGTCGCGGCGGCGCTGCACGACGCGGTCCGGCGCTCGGACACCGGCTACACCGCGAGCAGCCTGCCGCAAGCGGAGGCGTTCGCGTCGTTCGCGGAGACCCGCTTCGGCTGGACCGTCGACCCCGCCCGC
This sequence comes from uncultured Leifsonia sp., assembly GCA_964655795.1. Lineage (GTDB taxonomy): Bacteria > Actinomycetota > Actinomycetes > Actinomycetales > Microbacteriaceae > Microterricola. Next base: position 10,158 of record CAZZNX010000031.1, read on the forward strand.
GTGACGAGCACCGCCGATGTGTCGATGGGCATCGTCGAGGCGCTGCGGCAGGCGACGACGCCGGGTGACGGCGTGATCATCACGCCGCCGATCTACCCGCCCTTCTTCGATCTGGCGCCGGAGGCATCCGCCCGGATCGTCGAGGTGCCGCTCAGCGGAGGGATCGACGAGGGGTGGTCGCTCGACCTGGACGGCATCGACGCCGCATTCGCCGCCGGAGCCCGCGCCATGGTGCTCTGCAACCCGCACAACCCAGTCGGCCTCGTGCACTCGGCCGAGTCCCTGCGGCAGCTCGCCGAGATCGCGGCCCGCCACAACGCGACGATCGTCAGCGACGAGATCCACGGCGCCCTCAGCTACGGCGAGGTGCCGTACGTGCCATTCCTGACGGTGTCGGATGCCGCCCGCGAACACGGCGTCGCGGTCACCAGCGCGAGCAAGGCGTTCAATCTGGCCGGGCTCAAGTGCGCGCTCATCGTGACGGCGAGCGAGCGCGGTGACGCCCTGCGCACCGCGATGCCCTACGAGGTCGAGTGGCGCACGAGCATCTTCGGCCAGATCGCCTCAATCGCAGCATTCCGTGACGGCGGAGAGTGGCTCGACGGCGTGCGCGGCACGCTCGATGAGAACCGGCGTCTGCTCGCGACGCTGCTGGCGGAGCAGCTGCCGGGCACCCGCTATCGGCTCCCCGACGCCACCTACCTCGCCTGGCTCGACCTCGGTGCGCTGGGATGGGGCGACCGGCCGGCCGAGCGGGCGCTGGAGGTCGCGAAGGTGGCGCTCACGCCCGGGGTCGACTTCGGCGCCGACGTGGGCCGCGGTCACGCCCGGCTCAACTTCGCCTGTTCGCCGGAGCTGCTGCGCGAGGCCGTCGCGCGCATCGCCGCCGCGCGCTGAGCGGACGCGCACCGGATCTCGATACGGCCGCGAGCGGCCTACTCGATCAACGGAGAAGCTCCGCAGGCCACGCGGGACGGAGAAACTCCGCAGGCCACGCGGGACGGAGAAACCCCGCTGGTCGAGTAGCGAGGAACGAGCGTATCGAGACCAAGGCCGCCGAGAACCGCTGCACCAGGAGCGGCTACGCCCCGCCGGCCACGCGGATCGTGGTCCCGCTGATGAAGGCGGCACCGGGCCCGAACAGCCAGGCCACGAGCGGGGCGACATCGTCGACCTCGCCGGCACGGCCGAGCGGAACGCGGGCCGCAACGCGGTCCGGTCGACCGGCGTCGCCGGCATCGGCGTGGATCTCGGTGCGGATCGTGCCGGGGGCGACGCCGACGACGCGGATCCCCTCCGGCCCCAGCTCCTTGGCCAGGCCGATGGTGAGGGCGTCGATCCCGGCCTTGGCCGCCGCGTAGTGCACGTACTCGCCGGGTGAGCCGAGGGTTGCCGCACCGGAGGAGATGTTGACGATCACGCCGCCCGCCCCGCCCAGCCGCGTTGACATCAGCTGCGCGGCGCGCCCGGCGCAGAGCACCGCTGCGGTGAGGTTGAGCTCGATCACGGCACGAACGATGTCGGCCGGGGTCTCGGCCAGCGGGCCGATGTGCATCGTCGCACCGGCGTTGTTCACCAGCCCGTCGATGCGGCCGAAGCGGGCGAGCGCACTGTCGAAGAGCCGCTCGATGTCGTCGTCGACGGTGACATCGGCCTGCACGAGTTCACAGGAGGCGCCGAGGGCCAGCAGCTCCTCTCGGAGTGCCGTCGCGGCATCCGCATTGCTGCGGTAGCTCAGCACGAGATCACAGCCGGATGCCGCGAGCTCCCTGGCGATCGCCGCGCCGATGCCGCGGGTTCCTCCGGTCACGACCACGACTGAACGCCTCATGGACTCCATTCTCCCGTCAGCCGACACAGCAATGGCCCATCGGCGGCGCCGTGGCCCATGTTCGCACATGAGCCATGGTGCCCCCGATGGGCCAGGCCGGAGCGGCTAGCGCTTGTAGTTCGGCGCCTCGACGACGATCTGCACGTCGTGCGGGTGCGATTCCTTGAGGCCGGCCGCCGTGATGCGCACGAACTTGCCCTTCGCCTTGAGCTCCGCGACCGTGCGGCCGCCGACGTAGAACATCGACTGACGCAGGCCGCCGATGAGCTGGTGCGTGACGGCCGCGACCGAACCGCGGTACGCGACCTGGCCCTCGATGCCCTCGGGGATCAGCTTGTCGTCGCTTGGAACATCTGCCTGGAAGTAGCGGTCCTTGGAGTACGAGGTGTTCTTGCCCCGCGTCTGCATGGCGCCGAGCGAGCCCATGCCCCGGTACAGCTTGAACTGCTTGCCACCCTGGAACACCACGTCGCCGGGCGACTCGTCGGTGCCCGCGAGCAGCGAACCGATCATGACGGTGTCGGCACCGGCGACCAGCGCCTTCGCGATGTCGCCCGAGTACTGCAGGCCGCCGTCGGCAATGATCGGCACGCCCGCCTCTCGCGCCGCGAGGTACGACTCGTAGATCGCGGTGATCTGCGGCACGCCGACACCGGCGACGATGCGGGTGGTGCAGATCGAACCGGGGCCGACGCCGACCTTGACCGCATCGACGCCCGCGTCGATGAGCGCCTGCGCGCCTTCGCGGGTGGCCGCCTGGCCGCCGATCACGTCGATGTGCTCGAAGGTGGGGTCTGACTTGATGCGTCGCACCATCTCGATGACGCCCGCGGAGTGGCCGTTGGCCGTGTCGACGACGATCACGTCGACCCCAGCATCGCGCAGGGCCTCCGCGCGCTCCCAGGCGTCGCCGAAGAAGCCGATCGCGGCGCCTACGCGCAGACGGCCCTCGGCGTCCTTCGTGGCGTTCGGGTACTGCTCGGACTTGTCGAAGTCCTTCACGGTGATGAGTCCGGTGAGGTGGCCATCGTCGTCGACGAGGGGCAGCTTCTCGATCTTGTGCTTGGCGAAGATCGCGAGCGCCTCGTCGGGATTCATGCCGACGTGGCCGGTGATCAGCGGCATCCGCGTCATCACCTCGCTCACCAGCGTTGTGTCCTTGTCGGCGTTCGCGACGAAGCGCATGTCGCGGTTCGAGATGATACCGACGAGCTTGCCCGCCTCATCGACGACGGGGAGCCCGCTCACCCGGTAGGTGGCGCACACGGCGTCGACCTCTGCAACGGTGGCGTCCGGCGTCGTCGTGACGGGGTTCGAGACCATGCCGGACTCGCTGCGCTTGACCCGGTCCACCATGTCGGCCTGGTCGGCGATCGACAGGTTGCGGTGAAGGATGCCGATGCCGCCCTGTCTGGCCATTGCGACGGCCATGCGCGTCTCGGTGACGGTGTCCATCGCGGCCGAGAGCAGCGGCGTCGAGACGTTGATCCGACGGGTCAACCGGGAACTCGTGTCTGCCTCGCTCGGGATCACATCCGTATGACCGGGGAGAAGCAGAACGTCGTCGTAGGTAAGTCCAGTGAATCCGAACGGATCTGCCTGATCCATCTCTCCCCTTTGCGTCTAGGAAATATGTGGTCTGTGTCGGCGTCCGCCTGCACAGTGTGAGCCGAAAACTCGTGGTCGTGGCTTACGTCAATGTTAAGCGAGTTTGCGCGCGGAGCATTCCTCAGATCACAATCAAGTGCTGAAAGTGCGACGCGACGAAACACTTGCGACATAATCAGCACGTACCGTCGACGCTGTTGTCAGCGGTAAGGCCCCGGAGCCGGGCGAGTTAACTCGTCGGCGCCACCCATGGAGGTGCAGTGATATCCACTGAATCGGCTCAGAAGAGGTCACCACGCGCGGTCGTCGCGATGGTGCTCTTACTATTCGTTGCGCTCGCGCTCTCGCTTCTCGGCGCGTCTCCGGCACACGCCGACGACGTCGACGTCGATAAATACGAGTACACCCTGTCCGGAAACGTGACATTCGACGGCGAACCCCTCGAAGACGTGGTGATCACGGTCGAAGGGCCGGGCACCGACACCGAGGTGAAGACGGGCGCCGACGGCAAGTGGCGGGTCGGCGTTCCGGAGAAGGCCACGTACACGGTGACGCTCGATGAGGACACGCTGCCCAAGGGTGTCGTCGTGAAAGAGGGCGGCAACCCGCTGACAGCGGAGTTCGGGCTCACCAAGACCAAGTCGGTGAACTTCTTCCTCGGCGAGGGCACCAGGGTCACGGTCTCCTTCTTCGACCAGCTCATCAACCGCGTCGCGAACGGTCTCAATTTCGGACTTCTGCTGGCTCTGGCGGCGATCGGCCTCTCGCTGATCTACGGAACAACCGGGCTCAGCAACTTCGCGCACTCCGAGCTGATCACGTTCGGCGCCCTGATGACACTGACATTCTCGGTGACGTTCGCCCTGCCTGTGTGGCTGGCGATCATCATCGCCCTCGTGCTGAGCGGCGCGCTCGGTTGGGGTTTGGATGCCGCCCTCTGGAAGCCGCTGCGCAAGCGCGGCGTCGGCGTCATCCAACTCATGATCGTGAGCATCGGTCTGGCACTGGCGATGCGGTACACGTACCAGTTCTTCTACGGCGGTGCCACCAGGCAGCTGCCAGGAGCCTCACCAGCCGAACTCCAGCTCGGGCCGCTCTCGTTGTCGTGGATCGACCTGGCGAGCATGGGCATCAGCATCGTCGTGCTGCTCGGCGTGGCGTACTTCCTGCTGCGCACCCGCATCGGCAAGGCCACCCGTGCGGTGTCTGACAACCCCAGCCTCGCGGCCGCCAGCGGCATCGACGTCGACTACGTGATCCGCATCGTCTGGGTCATCGGCGCGACCCTGGCCGGCCTGAGCGGCATCCTTTGGGCGTACTTCCGCCCCGGCGTCAGCTGGGACATGGGCTTCCAGATCCTGCTGCTCGTGTTCGCGGCCGTCGTGCTCGGCGGCCTCGGGACGGCGTTCGGAGCCCTCGTCGGCTCGATCATCGTCGGCCTGTTCGTTGAGCTGTCAACGCTCATCATCCCGCCCGACATGAAATACGTCGGGGCGCTCGTCGTCCTGATCGTCGTGCTGCTGGTTCGGCCTCAGGGAATCCTGGGCCGCAAAGAGAGAATCGGCTAGGAGGGCTGACAATGATCGACTGGGGACTCATCTTCTCAAACGCAGCGGTCGAGCTGATCAGCCCGACCACGGCCGCGTACGCGCTCGCCGCACTCGGTCTGGCGATCCACTTCGGATACACCGGACTGCTCAACTTCGGCCAGGCGGGCTTCATGGCGCTCGGCGCCTACGGCTACGCCATCTCGATCCTGACCTTCGGGCTCCCGGTGTGGGGCGCGGTGCTCGTCGGTGTCGGGGCCTCCGTGGTCTTCGCACTGATTCTCGGCGTTCCGACGCTGCGGCTCAGGGCCGACTATCTGGCCATCGTCACGATCGCCGCGGCCGAGATCCTTCGATTGCTCTTCACCACGAACTCGTTCGTGGCCGTCACCGGCTCCGCCAACGGTCTCAGCGAGTACAAGGACAGCTTCCGCGCCTTGAACCCGCTGAACTTCGAGGGCCAGGTCGGATTCGGCCCCTGGACGCACAGCGCGGACGACTGGTGGGTCATCATCGTGTCCTGGACCGTCGTGGCGCTTGCCTGCGTGTTCACCTGGATGCTCATGCGCAGCCCATGGGGGCGTGTGCTCAAGGGCATCCGGGAAGACGAGGATGCCGTGCGCGCGCTCGGTAAGAACGTCTACTCCTACACGA
>CAZZNX010000031.1:15807-23800 GCA_964655795.1 uncultured Leifsonia sp.
CTGATCCTCGGTGGTGTGTTCGGAACTCTCGCCGGCATGATCTTCATCATGCCGCGCGCGGTGATCCCTGCCCACTACGCGACATCGCTCACCTTCTTCATCTACGCGATCCTGCTGCTCGGCGGTGCCGCGACAATCCTCGGCCCCGTGGTCGGCTCGATGCTGTTCTGGGTGTTGCTGTCGTTCTTCTCCGGGTTCATCGCCCGCGCGGTCGAGGCCGGCTGGCTGCCGATCTCACAGGTGCAGGGCGGGCAGCTGCGCTTCATCCTGGTCGGCGTCGCGATCATGCTGATCGTCATATTCAGGCCGCAAGGCATACTCGGAAACAAGAAGGAGCTGGCTTTTGTCAAATAACGTGACCCCCAGCGCCAAGCCGATCAAGTCGGTCGACCTGCACATCGGCGACGCAGCCCCCGGATGCCGTAAAAACGATCCGATCCTCATCGCCGACGGCGTGCGCCGCACCTTCGGCGGCCTCACCGCCGTCGATGTCGAGCACGTCGAGATCCCGCGCGGCGCCATCACGGCGCTGATCGGGCCGAATGGTGCGGGCAAGACGACGTTCTTCAACCTGCTCACCGGATTCGACAAGCCGGATGCCGGAACGTGGACGTTCGACGGAACGGACCTCGCGCACGTCCCCGCCTACCGGGTGGCCAGGCTCGGCCTGATCCGCACCTTCCAGCTGACCAAGTCGCTCGCCCTGCTCAGCGTGATGGATAACATGAAACTCGGTGCGACCGGCCAGGTCGGCGAGAACATGTTCCGCGCGCTGCTGCCGTTCCTCTGGCGCAAGCAGGACAAGGAGATCGAGGCGAAGGCACTCGAGCTCCTCACCCGGTTCAAGCTCGACGCCAAGCGGGATGACTACGCGGCCAGCCTCTCCGGCGGCCAGCGCAAGCTGCTCGAGATGGCGCGCGCCCTGATGAGCGACCCGACCCTGGTGATGCTCGACGAGCCGATGGCCGGTGTCAACCCGGCCCTCACCCAGTCGCTGCTCGACCACATCCTGGGCCTCAAGGCGCAGGGGATGACGGTTCTCTTCGTCGAGCACGACATGCACATGGTGCGCCACATCGCCGACTGGGTGATCGTGATGGCCGAGGGCCGCGTCGTCGCGGAGGGCGACCCGTACACGGTCATGCAGAACCCGGCCGTGATCGACGCCTACCTCGGCCAGCACCACGACAGCGACCTCGGCAGCAGCGATAGCGAGCATGTCGAAGCCATTAAGGAGCTCCTCGATGACGAACAGTAGCCCGGGGATCGTGCCCGCCGCCCAGCCGGAAACCGACGACCGCGAGGTCGTGGTGGAGGTGCGCAGCGTGACGGCCGGCTATCTGCCCGGTATCAACATCCTCACCGACTGCTCCCTCACCGCCAGGCAGGGCGAGCTGATCGGCATCATCGGCCCGAACGGCGCGGGCAAGTCCACCCTGCTGAAGTCGATCTTCGGCCTGGTCAAGGTGCGCGGGGGCGGGATCTATCTGCACGGCGAGGAGATCACCAACCTCAAGGCGAACAAGCTCGTCGGCAAGGGCGTCGGCTTCGTGCCACAGACCAACAACGTGTTCCCGACCCTGACCATCCAGGAGAACCTGGAGATGGGCATCTACCAGAAGCCCAAGGGACTCGCGGAACGGCTCGAGTTCGTCACGGCCATCTTCCCCGAGCTCGGCAAACGCCTCTCCCAGCGGGCCGGATCGCTCTCCGGCGGCGAGCGCCAGATGGTGGCCATGTCGCGCGCCCTCATGATGGGGCCACACGTGCTGCTGCTTGACGAGCCGAGCGCCGGCCTCTCCCCCGTGCGACAGGACGAGGCGTTCCTGCGCGTCAAGGAGATCAACAAAGCCGGCGTCACGACGATCATGGTCGAGCAGAACGCCCGTCGCTGCCTGCAGATCTGCGACCGCGGCTATGTGCTGGACCAGGGCCACGACGCATACACGGGCACGGGCCGCGAGCTGCTGAACGATCCGAAGGTGATCGGGCTCTACCTCGGCACCCTCGGGCAGGACGACTGAGAGAGCCGCGGATGCCGCGTGCTGCGGCATCCGAGTTTCTCGCGCCCGCGGAGGCCGCCCACGGCCCCTCCGCTGATCGAGTAGGCCGTCCACGGTTCCTCCGCTGATCGAGTAGGCCGTCCACGGTTCCTCCGCTGATCGAGTAGGCCGTCCACGGCCGTATCGAGATCCCGGAGCGCGAAAGCTGTACCAGCATCGGTGACGGTTGCTGAGGCTGCCTGATTTTGGGCTGCCGCCTTTCGCGACGCTGCGCGTCGCGCTGATCGAGTAGGCCGTCCACGGCCGTATCGAGATCCCGTAGCGGGGAAACTGCACCAGCATCGGTGAGGGTTGCTGAGGCTGCCTTGGAGTGGGCTGCCGCCTTGCTTGTCGCTGCGCGCCAAGCCTTTCGCGACGCTGCGCGTCGCGCATGCAGAAGGGCCCCGGCCGAAGCCGGGGCCCTTGCGCGTTGCCGCTACTAGTTCAGTCGCTCAGAGGGCAGGTTGCCCGCGTCGTACTGGTAGATGCCGATGGTCGCCTCGGTCGGGTCACCGTTCTCATCGAAGGTGATCGGTCCGGAGAAGCCGTCGTAGTCGATCTGCTCACCCTTCTCGAGCAGGGCGACGCCCTCCTCGAAGCTGGTGACCTTCTCGCCCTCGCCGCTGCCGCCGGAGACCTGGCGGAGGTAGTCGGCGATCGACTGCCCCGTCACGTCGTTGGCCGCGTAGGCCGCCAGAGCGAAGAGCACGATGTTGTCGTACGACTCAGGCGCGTAGGTGAAGTCGGTCAGCGTCGGGTCGACCTCGAGCAGGCGGTCGGTGAAGTCACCGAGCGTCGTCAGGTCGAGACCGGGCTTGGTGCCCTTCGCTCCGGTGATGAGGCCGGGTGCGAAGTCGGCGCTGTAGTCGACGAGGTTTCCGTCAACCAGGTACAGCTTGTCTCCGGCGAAGCCGGAGCCGACCAGCTCGGGGATGATGATCTTGCTCTGGTCGAAGGTGATCAGGGCGATCGCATCGGGGTTCTGCGCCGTCACGTCGCTGATCTGCGTCGTGAAGTTCGTGTCACCCGTGTTGAAGCTCGACTCTGCGACAACCGTTCCGCCGCCGGCCTCGAAGTTGGTCTTCGTGGTCTCGGCCAGGCCGGTGCCGTATGCATCGTTCTGGTAGATGATGCCGAGCGTGCTGTTTCCATCCTCAGCGATGAGGTTTCCGAGCACTTCACCCTGCAGCACGTCAGACGGGGCCGTACGCCAGTAGAGGCCGTTGTCAGCGATGTCGGTGAGGTCGAGGCCGGTGTTCGACGGCGACATCAGCACGACGCCTGCGCTCGTGACCTGCTCGTAGACGTTGCGGGTCTGCGCCGAAGCAGCAGCGCCCGAGATGGCCGAGACGCCCAGCGAGAGCAGGTCGGTCACGGATCCCGTTGCGACGTCGACGCTCGTGTCGCCCTCATCACGCACGTTCAGCTCGAGCTGGATGCCCAGGTCGGCTGCGTTGATGTCGTTGACCGCGAGCTGCGCTGCTGCGATCTGGGGCGGGCCGAGGAAAGCGAGCGAACCACTCTGCGGGGCCAGCTGGCCCAGCTTGAGCGCAAGCTCGCGGTCGCCTGCGTCGATCGGCAGTGCGTCACCGGCATCGGCTGGGGTAGTGGACTCGGGCGATGACGTGCTGTCGCCCCCTCCCGTGCTGCTGCATCCGGTCAGAACGAGTGCGCTGACGCCGATGAGGGCGACTCCGCTCAGCATTGCCCGGACGGAGCGGGAGGCCGAGGCCTTCGCGAATACGCTCATGTTGCTCCTATATGGCTTGAATGAACACCGATGAGACAGTCAACAGACTGCCGTGGTGTCACAGTATTGGCCACTGCGCATCGAAACAAGGCTTCGATGCCACAACGTTGCGGAGTAAGTCAAATCGTTACATCGACCCTGCGCGGCACCGTCATCCGCCCTGGCCGGCTCAGACCAGCTCAGGCGAACTCAGACCAGTTCGGCCACCGGCTGCCGGTTCCCCCGCCGGCCGACGAGGGCATCGACGGTGAGGATGAGCAGCGCTAGCCAGACCAGCGAGAAGCCGACCCACCGTTCGGGGGACATAGGCTCCTGCAGGATGAGCACGCCGACGAGGAACTGGATGATCGGTGCGAAGTACTGGATGAAGCCCATGTAGATCAGGGGCAGCCGGCGCGATGCGGCGGCGAAGAGGATCAACGGGACGGCGGTGATGACGCCGGTGCCGACGAGCAGGGCCGTGTGCACCGGGCTGACCGTTCCAAACGTGATGCCGACCGTCGCCGCCACGACGATGAGCTGCACGATGGCGACGGGGAACAACCAGACGGTCTCCATGGTGAGCCCGGCGACCGCGTCGACGGTGTTGCCGACTCGCTTCTTGATGTAGCCGTAGAAGCCGAAGGAGAAGGCGAGCGTGAGGGCGATCCAGGGTACGCTGCCCGCACTGATCGCGATCACGAGCACCGCGAGCAGGCTGACCCCGACGGCGGCCCACTGCGCCGGCCGCAGCCGCTCACGCAGGAAGAACACGCCGAGGAACACGGTCACGATGGGGTTGATGAAGTAGCCGAGGGAGGCTTCGACGACCTGGCCGCTCATCGCGCTGTAGATGTAGGTCTGCCAGTTCACGTAGATGAGCGCGCCGGCCAGGGCCATGGTGAGCGAGATGCGTGGCTGCATGAGCAGCGCGAAGAACGGCTTGAACTTGCGGGTCACCGCGAGCAGCAAGGCGCAGAACACGAGCGAGAACACGATCCGCCACGCGACGATCTCGAAGGCGCCGCTCGGCGCAAGCGAGATGAAGTAGATCGGCAGGAAGCCCCAGAGCACGTAGGCGATGCCGGCGTAGATCAGACCGGAACGACCCGCACCCGGCGCGTTCGACGGCTGCGCGGCCGACGGCGGTGCGGAGGTGATCTGCGGTTCGTTGGGCTTTTCCACTTCGGCAGTCTACGCCTGTATACAGTGTGCACAGCGCCGTCGGGCGTGTTGCCGCGACAAAAAGACCCGGATGGCCGAGGCCATCCGGGTCTTTCGAAAACGGTGATGCTTAGCGCACGACCACAGCGAGCACGTCGCGAGCCGACAGCACGAGGAAGTCCTCGCCGCCGAACTTCACTTCGGTTCCGCCGTACTTGGAGTAGAGAACCTTGTCGCCGACTACGACGTCGAGCGGAACGCGGTTGCCGTTGTCGTCGATGCGACCGGGGCCCACAGCCACGACCTCGCCCTCCTGGGGCTTCTCCTTGGCGGTGTCAGGAATGACGAGTCCCGACGCAGTGACCTGCTCGGCCTCAACCTGCTTGATGACAATGCGATCCTCGAGCGGCTTGATGCTGACCGACACGGTTGACCTCTTTCTAGAAAAGACGTGGAGTTAGCACACTCACACCGAGAGTGCTAAGTCGAGTTTAGGCCTTGGCTGGCACTCGTGCAACGTGAGTGCCAGTGAATTCGCCCAGAGAGTAAGCCCACCCGCCGCGGTGTTACCGTGGCAGACATGGAACGCTCCGAGCTCATCGAACTGCTCTCCCCCGACGGGCTGCGGCTCCTCGACTCACTGCCGGAGTGGGATTCCTCTGCTGACGTCGTGCGCACGGTCGCCGAGCTGCGCAAGGCCGGGCATGCTCCCGGTCTCGTCGCCGCGGTGCTCAGTCAGGCCAAGCTGCGCGCCAAGGCCGCGGGCAAGTTCGGCGAGTTCGCCAGCTCCATGCTCTTCACCGAGGCCGGGCTCGAGCAGGCGACGCGTCTCCGTGTCGCCGCGTTGCACGCCGGCCGCTTCGCCGGCGCGGGGGTGACGCACGTCGCAGACCTCGGCTGCGGCATCGGCGGCGACGCCATCGCCATGGCCGCTCTTGACCTGCGGGTCACCGCGGCGGATGCCGATGAGATCACCGCGACGCTGGCCTCATTCAACCTCGCGCCGTTCCCGCACGCGACCGTGCTGCACGCCCGCGCCGAGGAGGTGGACCTTGAGGCATTGGACGGCGGCCCGGCCGACGGCGTCTACCTCGACCCCGCCCGCCGCAGCGCCGGGCACGGCAACACCTCGCGGCTCACCCGTCCGGAGGATTACACACCGTCGTTGGACTTCGCGTTCGGCCTGGGCGAACGACTGCCGACCGGCGTCAAGCTCGGGCCGGGCTTCGATCGCTCGTTGATCCCTGCCTCGGCCGAGGCGCAGTGGGTCTCTGTCGACGGCCAGCTCGTCGAGATGGGGCTCTGGTTCGGTGCGCTCGCGCGGCCAGGCGTCCGACGCAGCGCCCTGGTGCTCGACCGCAATGGCAGTCACGAGCTCGCGGCGGCGGCCGACAGCGATGACGTCGAGGTCGGCGAGCTCGGTGCGTACATCTACGAACCGGACGGGGCCGTCATCCGCTCACGTCTGATCGGCGACCTCGCCCGTTCCCTCGGCGCATCGATGCTGAGCGATGGCATCGCCTACCTCACGGCGGATGCCGCGCACGAGACGCCGTTCGCCACGTGCTTCCGTGTGATCGAGCGGCTGCCGGCAGACGAGAAGAAGCTCAAGGCCGCCCTCGCCGCGCGCGGGATCGGCACGCTGGAGATCAAGAAGCGCGGGATCGACATCGACCCGGCGACGCTGCGCTCCCGTCTGAAGCTCAAGGGCACGGCATCCGCCACGATCGTGCTCACCCGCGCGGCCGGCAAGCACGTGACGCTGCTCGTGGAGCGCGTGTAGCCCCTCCACCGCCGCCGAACTCACAGAAACGGCCCCCATCCACGCGGGATGGGGGCCGTTTCTGCGAGTTCGCGACTAGTAGTTGTAGGTGCCGTCGAAGTTCGGGTTCGACGCGATCGCCGTGAAGAAGGCGATCAGCGCGATCGTGAGGATGATGCCGACGACGAGACCGATGTAGCCGATGACGAGGCCGGCGATCGCCATGCCGCGCCCATTCTCGCCCGTCTTCTTGATCTGGCTGAGCGACAGGTGGCCGAAGATGATGCCGATCAGGAAGGTGATGCCGGTGAACAGACCGGCGATCGAGGCGACCAGCGACACGATGGCGAAGGTGTTCGTCTTCGGTGCCGCAGCGAAGGCCGGCTGCCCGTAACCGGCAGCCGGGGCGCCGTAGGCCGGGGCCCCGTAGGCGGGAGCCGGCGGAACCTCTGGAGCGCCGTACGCGGGGGCAGGCGGGGCTTGCGGTGCACCGTAGGCCGGAGCCGGGGGTGCGGGAGGAGCAGGGGGCGCGACGTAGGCCGGAGCTGCGGGAACCTCGGGGGCCGCTGCGACCTCTGGCGCTGCCGGAACATCGGGGGTGCTCGGCGGAGTCGGCTCGCTGGGCGGTACGGGGGGCAGATTCTGATCGGTCATGGTTTGAGCCCTTCTCGTCTGCGGTGCGGGCCAATCCGGCCTCACGGTCACCGCGGAGCTATGGTCGCATCGAGCAGTCGGGCTGTCAACGACGGCGGCAACTGGGCGACACACCTCAAGCCTAGACCTCAGCTTCAAGCTTGTGCAGCGTCTGCACAGGAAATCCTCAGCGCACCTGGATCTCGGTGACGGGCAGGGTCGAGTCGGCGCCGAAGTCCAGAGAACTGGGCGCATGCCCCGTCATGATCAGCTGAGCACCGAGCGCCGCGATCATCGCACCGTTGTCGGTGCAGAGACTCAGCGGCGGGATGCGCAGCTCGATCCCGGATGCCGCGGCCCGCGCCCCGGCCACCTCCCGCACCCGCGCATTGGCCACAACGCCGCCGCCGAGCAGCAGTCGCGGCACCCCGTAATCGGTGCAGGCGGCGATCGCCTTGCCGATCAGCACATCGACGACGGCCTCGCGGAAGCTCGCCGCGACGTCGGCGACGGGAACCGGCTCCCCGGCATCCTGCTTCTGCTCCACCCAACGGGCAACGGCCGTCTTGAGCCCGGAGAAACTGAAGTCGTAACGGTGCTTGGCCATGTCCTTGGGCAGCGTGAGCCCGCGCGGGAAGCGGATCGCCTTCGGATTGCCATCCG
>CAZZNX010000031.1:23849-30291 GCA_964655795.1 uncultured Leifsonia sp.
GAGCACGCGGGCGACCTTGTCGAAGGCCTCCCCCGCGGCGTCATCGATCGTCTCGCCGAGCAGCTCGACGTCGCCGGTGAGGTCGCGCACCAACAGCAGGGAGGTGTGACCCCCGGAGACGAGCAGGGCGATGGTCGGGTACTCCAACGGCTCGGAGACGCCGTCCTGCCCGGTGGCGAGCAGATCGGCCCCGACGTGGCCGACGAGGTGGTTGACGGCGTAGATCGGCTTGTCGAGCGCGATCGCGAGCGCCTTGGCCGCTCCGACCCCGACCATCAGCGCCCCGGCGAGGCCGGGACCGCTCGTGACGGCCACGGCGTCGATGTCCTCGAGCCGGATGCCGGCCTCTGCCAGCGCCGCGGTGATCGCCGGCGTCATCTCCTCGAGGTGCGCACGGGCGGCGACCTCCGGCACGACCCCGCCGTACCGCGCGTGCTCGTCCATCGACGATGCGATCGTGTTGGCGAGCAGCGTCGTGCCGCGCACGATCCCGATGCCGGTCTCGTCACAGCTCGTCTCGATGCCAAGCACGAGCGGATCGGTGCGGTTCATGGTGCTGCTCACGAGGGTGTCTCCTGCTGTTCGAGTCTGGTTCCGTCCGGCTGCGCCAGCCCAGGCTGCGGCGCGGTGATCGCCAGTCGCATCACGACGGCGTCGACGTTGTCGGGTTTGTAGTAGCCGCGACGCACCCCGATCTCGGCGAAGCCGAGCTTCTCGTACAGGTGTCTGGCCCCCGGATTGTCTGCACGCACCTCGAGGAATAGTTCGCGCGCGCCACGACTGCGCGCCTCATCGATCAGGCGCAGCATGAGCACCCGGCCGAGGCCCTTGCCCTGGGCGCCCTCGGTGACGGCGATGGTCTGGATGTCGGCCTCGAAGGCACCGCGCGGTGCGAGCAGCCCGGCATAGGCCTCGATGCTCTGCGGCGCCTCGGGCGGGAAGGCGACCAGGTAGTAGCAGTTGGGGTCGGAGACGTCGCGCGCCATGGCCTCCGGCGACCAGGCATCCGTCGGGAACATCGCCGTCTCGATGGCCATGATCGCCGGAACGTCGGCGGCGCCGGCCCGGCGCAGCTGCCAGGTCACCGGGTGACCCGTTTGGGACCGGTGGAGAGCATGACGTCCGGCGAGCGGAGGTAGAGCGGCTCGTCGGCGGCGAAGGGACGGCCGGCGGCGAAGCTGAGCTCGGCAAACATGCCGAGGGCGCCGGCCGAGATCTCTGCGGCATCCAGACGCTCCACGTCCCCCGTGAACGCGAGGCCGTCAAGCACCGTTGTGGACACCTCATCGGGCTTTGCGAGGCCGGGGCCACCGGTGCGGATCGGCAGGCCGAGTGCATCAACGCCGGAGTACGCGCTCCAGTAGAGTTCCCGGCGACGGGCATCGGTCACGACCAGCAGGGGCGCGTCGATCGCCGTGCCGCCGTGTGCGGCAGAACCGTAGTGCGCGAAGGCGATGGCGTCGTGGCTGACGACGGGCACCAGCGGCCTACCGAGTGCGAGCGCGAAGGTGCGGGCGGCGGCGATGCCGACGCGCAGGCCGGTGAACGGCCCCGGTCCCATGCCTGCGACGACACCGGAGAGTGCACCGCGGCTGGTTCCGGACGCCTCGAGGCACTCCTGGATCATGCCGCCGATGACCTCGGCGTGGCGCATCGTGTCGGCCACAGAGCGTTCCGCGAGGATCCCGGCGTCACGGTCGACAATGGCGACACTCGTTCCGGCGGAGGTATCGATCGCGAGGAGCATCCCTCCAGCCTACGCGCGCGATGCGCAGCATCGCGAAAGGCGGCAGCCCCGGCCACGGAAAGCTCCGAAATCGAACCCCATGCGACCGTCCTTCCGCTGCATGAGCCTGTCGAGCCCTCCGCGAGTTACGCGGCGAACTCGGTGCCGACCCAGCGCGGGCCGAAGCCGCGCACGGTGACCACGCGGGGCTCGTCGCCGTCCATTTCCGCCGGGCCGCCGGCATCGGAGGCTCCCGTCGGCCGTTGCAGCGTCATCTCCAGCCACGACTCGCTCACGCCGTCGAGCATGCCAGCACCCCACTCCACGACGACCACCGAGTTCACGTAGTCGATGTCGAGGTCGTCGAGTTCCCTGGCGTCGCCGAGCCGGTAGGCATCGACGTGCACCAGCGCCGGCCCGCCGGTGACGCTCGGGTGCGTGCGGGCGAGCACGAAGGTCGGGCTGGTGACGGTGCCACGGATGCCGAGGCCCTCACCGAGCCCGCGGGTGAATGTCGTCTTGCCCGCACCGAGCGGGCCGTCGAGCACGAGCAGGTCTCCGGCGCGCAGTAACGCCGCCATGGCCGCGCCGAACTCGTGCATGTCGTCGGCCGTGTCGATGCTGCGGGTGATCACCTGGCGCTCCGGGGGACGCGCTGGCCGATGCGGGTGACGATCTCGTAGTTGATGGTGCCTGCGGCATCCGCCCAGTTCTCGGCGCTCGGAACCCCGCGTGCCGGGTCCCCGAACAGCACCACCTCGTCACCTGCCCGCACCTCGGCGTCACCGACGTCGACGATGAACTGGTCCATGGCGATGCGGCCGACGACCGGGTGGACGACGCCGCCGATCGAGACGCTGGCCCGCCCGGATGCCTGACGCGGGATGCCGTCGGCGTAACCGAGCGGGACGAGCACCAGGGTGGTGTCGCGCTCGGCCCGCCAGGTGTAGTCGTAGCTGGCGGCCGTGCCGGCCAGCACCCGGCGGACGGCGGCGACGCGGGCGGTGAGTGTCATCACGGGCACGAGTTCGAGGCCGTCGGGGAGGGCGCCACCCCACGGCGAGAGCCCGTAGATGCCGATGCCGATGCGCACCATGGAGTAGCGCGCGGCCGGCAGGCTGAGCGCGGCTGCCGTTGCCGCGATGTGCAGCAGTTCCGGGCTGAGCCCCGCGCTCTCCGCGGCGGCGATGCCGCGGTCGAAGAGTGCGCACTGGGCGACGTCATCGGCCGGCGAGGCGTTGGAGAGGTGACTGAAGAGCCCGTCAACGCGGAGCTCACCGGCGCGCTCTGCCGCGCGGGCCGCGGTGAAGACGTCGGCCCACTCGCTCGCCGCGATGCCGTTGCGGCTGAGCCCGGTGTCGAGTTTGAGCTGCACGGATGCCACGCGCTGCAGCGCCCGAGCGGCATCCGCCGCGGCACGCAACTGCGCGAGGGAGGAGATTCCGAGGCTCACCTCGGCCGTGATCGCCGCTTCGAAGTCCGCGTCCTGGCCGTGCAGCCAGGCGAGGATCGGCGTGGTGACCCCGGCGGAGCGCAGCTCGAGGGCCTCACCGATGTCGGCAACCCCGAGCCAGTCGACTCCGCCGTCCTGGGCGGCGAGGGCGACCCCGACCGCTCCGTGGCCGTAGGCGTTCGCCTTGACCACCGCCATCACGAGCGGCGCGGGTGCGGCGTCGCGGCCGACGAACGCGCGGATGGCGCGCAGATTGCCGCGCACGGCGTCCAGGTCGATCACCGCAGCGCGCAGTGCCGCCTCGCTGTTGCCGCTCATGTCTCGTCCGTTCCCGTTGCAGATGGTGCTGGTGTCGCTGGTGCTGGTGTCGCTGGTCCGGATTCCGCGATCACGAAGGCCGTCGCGATTCCGGCGTCATGGCTCATCGAGAGGTGGATCCGCGTGATGCCGCGGGCCGCGGCCTCGGCGGCGGTCGCCCCGTGCAGGGCGAAGCCCGGGTTGCCGTCATTGTCGTTGACGACCTCCATGTCGTGCCAGCGGAGCATCTCCGGCCCACCGAGCGCCTTGATCAGCGCCTCCTTGGCGGCGAATCGGGCAGCCAGGGAGTGCACGGGCTTGCTCCGTTCGCTCTCAGCGAACAGTCGCTCGAGCAGGCGCGGGGTGCGCGCGATGGCGCGCTCGAATCGGGCGAGGTCGACAACGTCGATCCCGATCCCGACGATCATTCGAGTCCGCCGATCATTCGGCTCCGCGTGGCACGGCCGTCATCCGGCGCTACTCCACCGTGACGGACTTGGCGAGGTTGCGCGGCTGATCGACGTCGAGGCCCTTGGCGATGGAGAGCTCCATGGCGAAGATCTGCAGCGGAACGACGGCCAGCAGCGGCTCGAACAGCGGCCCGGCGAGCGGGATGCGCACGACCTCGTCGGCGAACGGCAGCACCGCGACGTCGCCCTGCTCGGCGATCGCGATCACGCGGGCGCCGCGGGCGCGGATCTCCTGGATGTTCGAGACGACCTTGGGGTGCAGCGTCGCGGAGCCACGCGGGCTCGGCACGACCACGAACACGGGCTGGCCTGGCTCGATCAGGGCGATCGGTCCGTGCTTGAGCTCGCCGGCAGCGAATCCCTCCGCGTGGATGTAGGCGAGCTCCTTGAGCTTGAGCGCACCCTCCATCGCGATGGGGAAGCCGACGTTGCGGCCGAGGAAGAGCACGGCGCGGGTGTCGGCCATCCAGTGTGCGAGCTGCGCGATCGTGGCGCTGGACTCCAGCACCGTCGCGATCTTCGCGGGGATCGCGGTGAGCTCAGCAACCTGCTCGGCCTGCTCGGCCTCGCTCAGCGTGCCGCGCACGCGGGCCAGGTGCAGGCCGAAGAGGTAGAGGGCCGTGATCTGCGCGACGAAGGCCTTGGTGGATGCCACCGCGACCTCTGGTCCGGCGTGCGTGTACACGACGGCGTCCGATTCGCGCGGAATCGTCGCGCCCTGGGTGTTGCACACCGAGATCACGCGGGCGCCGGCCTCGCGGGCGTACTTTACGGCCATCAGGGTGTCCATGGTCTCGCCGGACTGGCTGATGGAGATCACGAGGGTGTCGTCGGTGATCACCGGGTCGCGGTAGCGGAACTCGTGACTGAGCTCGACGGTCACGGGGACCCGCGCCCACTTCTCGATCGCGTACTGCGCGGTCATTCCGGCATAGGCGGCCGTTCCGCAGGCGATGATCACGATGCGGCGGATGCCGGCGAGCACGTCATCGCCGAAGGCGGTCAGCTCGGGCACGACGACGGCGTCGCCGACGATGCGGCCGCGCAGCGTGTTGGCGACGGCGTCGGGCTGCTCTGCAACCTCCTTGGCCATGAAGCTGGACCAGCCGCCCTTGTCTGCGGCTGCGGCGTCCCACTCGACCTCGAAGGTCTCGACCTCGACAGGGGCACCGGCGAAGTCGGTGACGACGACCGCGTCGGGGGTGATGGCGACGATCTGGTCCTGGCCAACGGCCATGGCGGTGCGCGTGTACTGCACGAAGGCTGCGACGTCGGAGCCGAGGAAGTTCTCACCGTCGCCGAGACCGATGACGAGGGGTGAGTTGCGGCGCGCGCCGACAACGAGGTCCGGCTCGTCGCGGTGCAGGGCCAGCAGCGTGAACGCACCGTCGAGGCGGCTGACCACATTGCGGAACGCCGCACGCAGGTCACCGGTCTTCCGGTACTCGCGGCCGAGCAGCACGGCGGCGACCTCGGTGTCGGTCTCGCTGTCGAAGCTGTAGCCCTCGGCCAGCAGCTCGTTCTTGAGCTCGGAGAAGTTCTCGATGATGCCGTTGTGGATCAGCGCCAGCTTGCCGTCGTCGCCGAGGTGCGGGTGGGCGTTCACATCGGTTGGTCCGCCGTGGGTTGCCCACCGGGTGTGACCGATGCCCGCGCGGCCATCCTCGATCGGGTGCGCGGCGAGCTCATCGGTGAGCTTGACGAGCTTGCCGGACTTCTTGGCCGTGCCGAGATGTCCCTGCTCGTCGATCACCGCGACGCCGGCCGAGTCATAGCCGCGGTACTCCAGACGGCGCAGTCCGCCCACGAGAACTTCGAGGCTCTTCTTGTCACCGACATATCCAACGATTCCACACATAGCGCCTGATTTTAGTCGACTAAATCCTGAGAGCTCCGGACGCGGCGACCCGGGCACGCCGCATGCCAGTAAACTCGGGGGTTATGGCCGAGCAGCGCAACCAGAATGGCAATGGCCACAACTCTCCGTTCGTCGAGTTGGAGCGCGCCGATTGGGCCGAGCTGGCGTCATCCACCCGCCTGCCCCTGCAGGAGACCGAGCTCGTCCAGCTCCGGGGCCTCGGCGAACCGCTCAACCTCGCCGAGGTGACAGACGTCTACCTCCCGCTCAGCCGTCTGCTCAATCTCTATGTGGCCGGAACGCGCCAGCTGCACCGTGCCACGAGCGACTTCCTCGGTGAGCGCTCGGCGACGACGCCGTTCGTCATCGGTGTCGCCGGCTCTGTGGCCGTCGGCAAGTCGACGATCGCCCGCCTGCTGCGCGAGCTGCTCGCCCGCTGGGAAGACACCCCCCGGGTCGAGCTGGTGACGACCGACGGCTTCCTGCTGCCCAACGCCGAGCTCGAACGCCGCGGTCTGATGGAGCGCAAGGGCTTCCCCGAGTCCTACGACCGTCGCGCACTGCTGCGTTTCGTCAACGCGGTGAAGTCGGGGGCGCCTGAGGTGCGCGCGCCGTTCTACTCGCACCTCAGCTACGAC
>CAZZNX010000032.1:0-2297 GCA_964655795.1 uncultured Leifsonia sp.
GCACGCTCGAACTGGACGGTCGTGCCCGCGGCGACGAACGCGGCTGGCGCCGCATCTGATGCGGTCGCCACTCCGATGTCGTCGACACCCTGATGCATGGTCGTAAGGTGGTGGCGTCGACGTACGCTGGCTTGTCCGGCTCAACCGCGAGGAGACATCATGACGGACAAGCAACCCGCAATGTCACCGTCCGACGTGCCGGTGGAGCTCGTGCTCGATCGTGCGACGGGCCCAAGACGCGCCGAGGCCGATGACTTGCTCGCGATGTTCACCGAGATCAGCGGTGAGGAACCCGTGGTCTGGGCCGGCCGCATCATCGGTTTCGGAGAGTACGAGTACCGCTACGAGAGCGGGCGTGGCGGCCGCTCTCCGATGCTCGCCTTCGCTCCTGGCCCCAGCAAGCACACGATCTACCTCCCCAACGATTTCGCGGAGCGCTGGCCCGATCTCATGGCGAAGCTCGGCAAGCACCGCGCAAGCAAGGTCTGCCTCTACCTCACCCGGTTGACCGACGTGGATCGCGGTGTGCTGCGCGAGCTGCTGGAGCTCGCGCTTGCGGAGGCGCAGGCAGAGGCGCGGTCGCAGCCGCTCTGAGCACGGACGGCCGCGTCATGTCCGAGCGTGGTCGTAAGGTTGTTCCGTCGAAGGAGAAGCTATGACCGGCAGCCAGTTCGGGCAGTATCCGCCAGCCGAGTACGTGATCGCGCACCTCAGCGACACGCACTTCCTCGGCTCCGACCAGCAAGGCCGGGTGCGCGCGCTGTACGGCAGCGTCGACACGGATGCGACCGTCGCGAACGCGCTGCAGCGGCTCCGGGCACTCGGAGTTCGCCTCGATGCCATGGTCTTCACCGGTGACATTGCCGACCTCGCCGAGGAGGACGCCTATCGGCGCGTGCGCGGCCTCGTCCAGCCTGTGGCCGACGAGCTCGGGGCGACGCTGGTCTGGGTGATGGGAAACCATGACGAGCGGGCGCGATTCCGGCTCGAGCTGCTCGACAGTGCCCCGGACACCGCCCCCATCGACCGCGTCGACATGGTGCGGGGCCTCCGCATCATCACGATCGACAGCACCGTTCCCGGCTACCACCACGGCGAGATCACTCGCGAGCAGCTCGACTGGCTCGCGGACGTTCTCCGCACGCCAGCCCCGAACGGCAGCATCCTCGCCCTGCACCACCCGCCGATTCCGACGCCGCTCGCAGCCATGACCATCTTGGAGCTGCAGCGACAGCAGGAGCTGGCCGCCGTCATCGAGGGCAGCGACATCCGCGCCATCCTGGGCGGACACCTGCACTACGCCAGCACCAGCGTCTTCGCCGGCATCCCGGTTTCCGTCGCACCGGCCACCTGTTACACGATGGATGTCGCGGCGCCCGATCGGAATCTCATGGGCGTCGACGGCGGTCAGTCGTTCAGCCTCGTGCACGTCTACGCCGATCGCGTCGTTCACTCGGTCGTTCCGCTGGCGCCCGCACTCGTCGTCGCCCATTTCGGCACCGACTTCCTCCGCCAGATGGAGGAGCTGAGCGCCGCCGAACGGCTCGAAGCTTTCGGGCGCAAGCCAGACGGGGTGGCGTGAGCGCCGGTTTCGACGCGGCGATCGAGCGGTACGCCCTCTACCTCCGCGTCGAGCGTGGCTTCTCGGTCAACACCGAGCGGGCCTATCGGCGGGACCTCGGTGCGCTGGCCGGCTTCGCAGAGAGCCGAGGCATCACCGAGGCGAATGCCATCGACCTGGAGCTGCTGCGGGACTGGCTGTGGGCGGGAACGGAGGCGGGACTGGCCCGCGCCAGCATCGCCAGACATGCGGCTTCGGCACGCGGATTCACGGCCTGGCTCGCGCGAACCGGCGAGGCTGAGAACGATCCGGGAATCCGCCTGCGGGCACCCAAACCGGGGCGCGCCCTGCCACGGGTCGTCGCAGAGACACAGATGAGCGACATCCTGAGCGGGCTTGCCGCGCGGGCAGCGACGGTGAAGCAGGACGAGCGACCGCCGGCGCTGCGCGACATCGCCGTGATCGAGCTGCTCTACGCCTCGGCGCTGCGCGTCTCCGAGCTGGTCGGGCTCGATCTCGACGCGCTCGATCTGGACAGGCTCACCGTGCGCGTCGTCGGCAAGGGCGGCAAGGAACGGGTCGTGCCCTTCGGCGTTCCTGCCCTCTCCGCCCTGAGCGACTACCTGCGCACGGGGCGTCCGGCGCTGCAGGCTCGCGGATCCTCCGCACCGACGAAGGCCCTGTTCCTCGGCGCGCGGGGCGGCCGACTCGGCACCCGTGCGGTGTACACCCTGGT
>CAZZNX010000032.1:2408-7109 GCA_964655795.1 uncultured Leifsonia sp.
GCACGCCAGCCTCGGCACGACGCAGATTTACACCCACGTGTCGACGGAACGCCTCAAAGAGAGCTACCGCACCGCGCACCCCCGGGCCTGAGCAGCCCGAGCCTGAGTAACCAGGGCATGCGCGGCCCGGCTCAGCCAAGCGGCAGCAGCACGGCGCGGGGGATGCCGCCGAAGAGCAGCATCGGCGAGACGTACTCGCCGTGCAGACGCACACCGAGGTGCACACAGCTGCCGTCGCAGTGCCCTCCGTGCGCGACGACGCCGATGCTCTGGCCCCGCACGACCCGGTCACCGGCGCCGAGGGGACTGTCGATGGGCTCGTAGGAGCTCAGCAGATCGCCGCTGTGCCCGATCGAGAGCACGGAGCGATCGACCACGCGCCCGGAGAAGTGCACGACGCCATCGGCGGGCGCGAACACCTCCGTTCCGGCACCGGCCTCGATGTCGATGCCGCGGTGGCCGGCGCTGTAGCGGGTGGCTGGCGCCTGGAACGGGCGAAGCACTGCGCGGGGCGCCGCCAGCGGCCAGCTCCAGTCGCTTCCGGCATCCACAGCGCTCGACAGTGCCGCCCGAGCAACGCCTGCCGCCCGAGCGACGCCTGCGGCGCTGCTCGCAGCGCTTCCACTCAAAAGCGCCACCATTGCCACCATTGCCACCATTGCCACCATCGCCACCGTGGCGCAGAGTGCCCGGAGCGCCATGCGGCATCCGCAGATCGTCATGGTTTCAGCGTGCCAGCGGCAGAGCGGACAACGCCGTGCCGGCTGAGAACGGTGGAGAACCGCGCCTCGCGGGCGCCATGTGCACAACAGCTGCGCTGCATTTGCCGGGGCGCGGAGCTGTTAGACTTTCGTGAGCAGTGCTGTGTGCACTGACTACGCGTGCCCATCAGGCAACACTTCCCTTCGGTCCTTACTTCGTGAGAAGCGGGTCGGTCGTGTGCTGGGCACCAGGAGTGGTGATCGACCGATCATCGCTGAAACCGAGAACAAGGAGACCGCCTCATGGCCGTCGTAACTATTCGCCAGCTGCTCGACAGCGGCGTTCACTTCGGGCACCAGACCCGCCGTTGGAACCCGAAGATGAAGCGCTTCATCCTCACGGAGCGTTCGGGCAGCCACATCATCGACCTCCAGCAGTCGCTCACCTACATCGACCGCACCTACGACTACGTCAAGGAGACGGTTGCCCACGGTGGCACCATCCTCTTCGTCGGAACCAAGAAGCAGGCTCAGGGCTCCATCGCCGAGCAGGCTCAGCGCGTCGGCCAGCCCTACGTCAACCAGCGTTGGCTCGGCGGTCTGCTCACCAACTTCCAGACGGTCAGCAAGCGCCTCGCTCGTATGAAGGAGCTCGAGGAGCTCGACTTCGACGACACCACCAAGGGTTTCACCAAGAAGGAACTCCTGATCAAGAAGCGCGAGCTCGCCAAGCTGCACAAGTCGCTCGGTGGTATCCGCAACCTGACCAAGACGCCTTCGGCTCTCTGGGTTGTCGACACCAAGAAGGAGCACCTCGCCATTGACGAGGCGCGCAAGCTCGGCATCCCCGTCATCGGCATCCTCGACACCAACTGCGACCCGGACGAAGTTCAGTACCCGATCCCGGGCAACGACGACGCCATCCGCTCCGTTGGCCTGCTCACGCGCATCATCGCCGACGCAGCAGCCGAGGGCCTGATCCAGCGCCACCAGAAGCCCGAAGAGGGTGCAGAGGTTGAGCCTCTCGCCGCGTGGGAAGCCGAGCTTCTCCAGGCTTCTGAGACCGCTGCTGACGAGACCACTCCTGCGCAGTCCTCCGCCGAGACCGAGAAGGTTGCCGACGTCGCACTCGCCGCCGCCGAAGCCGACTTCGTCGAGGGTGAAGTTGCCGCCGTCGTCGCCGAGGCTGCTGCAGAAGACGCAGCCGCCGAGACCAAGTAAGGAATTTCCGGATGGCTAACTTCAACATTGCCGACCTGAAGGCGCTGCGCGAGCAGCTCGGTACCGGCATGACCGACACCAAGAACGCTCTGGTTGAGGCAGAGGGCGACGTCGCGAAGGCGACCGAGATCCTGCGTCTCAAGGGTGCGAAGGGCAACGCCAAGCGTGCCGACCGCTCCACCAGCGAGGGCCTCATCGCCGTCAAGGAGACGCCGGGCGCTGTCACGATGATCGAGCTCGCGTGCGAGACCGACTTCGTTGCCAAGAACGACAAGTTCATCGCTCTGTCGGAGCAGGTTCTCGAGGCTGTTGCAGCCGCGGGCGCCACGACCGTCGACGAGGCCCTCGCGGCCCCGGCCAACGGCTCCACGGTCGCCGACCTGATCGACCAGCAGGCCGCAACGCTCGGCGAGAAGGTGGAGCTGCGCCGCGTCGCAGCCCTCACCGGCGACGCCGTTGCCGTCTACCTGCACCGCACGTCCAAGGACCTGCCGCCGCAGATCGGTGTTGTCGTCTCCTACAGCGGTGACGACGCCGAGACCGCTCGTGCGATCGCTCAGCACATCGCGATGTTCGACCCGCAGTACCTGACTCGCGACGAGGTTCCGGCCGACATCGTCGAGAAGGAGCGCGAGATCGTCACCGAGATCAGCCGCAACGAGGGCAAGCCGGAAGCGGCTCTCCCGAAGATCGTTGAAGGCCGCCTCACCGCGTTCTTCAAGCAGGTCGCGCTTCTCGAGCAGGACTACGCTCGCGACAGCAAGATCCAGGTCAAGAAGGTCGTCGAGGACTCCGGTCTGAACATCACGGGCTTCGCCCGTTTCAAGGCCGGCGCCTAATACGCCATGAAGGAGTCCGGATCACATTGTGGTCCGGACTCCTTTTCTGTGCACTGGCACCGCAAATTTTCTGTGCACCGGCACAGCGCAACACACTAAGTTTTAGAAAACCCCTCTGGAAGGATCCACTCGAATGACTACGACGGAAAAGAAGCGCAGGGTTCTTCTCAAGCTCTCGGGTGAGGCATTCGGCGGCGGTGCTCTGGGTGTGAACCCGGATGTCGTCAGCGGGCTGGCCCGCGAGATCGCCGAGGCCGCGAAATCCGTCGAGGTCGCCATCGTCGTCGGTGGAGGAAACTTCTTCCGCGGTGCGGAACTCTCTCAGCGCGGCATGGACCGTGGACGCGCCGACTACATGGGCATGCTCGGAACCGTCATGAACGCTCTGGCGTTGCAGGACTTCCTGGAGCAGGCCGGCGCAGAGACCCGCGTGCAGTCCGCGATCTCGATGACGCAGGTCGCCGAGCAGTACATCCCGCGCCGCGCAGAGCGCCACCTCGAGAAGGGCCGCGTCGTCATCTTCGGCGCCGGCGCCGGTCTGCCCTACTTCTCGACCGACACCGTGGCCGCCCAGCGCGCGCTCGAGATCGACGCCGAGATCGTGCTCGTGGCCAAGAACGGTGTCGACGGTGTCTACTCCGACGACCCCCGCACGAACCCGGACGCGCACAAGATCGACCGCATCACCTACCAGGAGGCGCTGCAGAGCGGCCTCAAGGTGGTCGACTCGACGGCGTTCAGCCTGTGCATGGACAACGGAATGCCGATGCAGGTGTTCGGAATGGCGCCGGAGGGCAACGTGACGGCCGCCATTCTCGGTGCCGACCTCGGCACCATCGTCAGCAACTGACAACAACTAAGCTTGAACCACCATTACCTGAAGGAGTCGCCGTGATCGCGGATGCCCTGTCCGATGCCGCCAACCGTATGAGCAAAGCCGTTGAGGTCGCCAAGGACGACTTCTCCAGCATTCGTACCGGGCGTGCCAACCCTCAGCTCTTCCAGAAGATCATGGTCGACTACTACGGAACGCCGACCCCGCTGGCACAGCTCGCCTCGCTGGCGAACCCCGAAGCACGCACGCTTCTCGTGACCCCCTACGACAAGGGCGCACTGCGCGACATCGAGCAGGCACTGCGCAACGCCCCGAACCTGGGTGCCAACCCCTCCAACGACGGCAACGTCATCCGGGTCACGCTTCCTGAGCTCACCGAGGAGCGCCGCAAGGAGTTCGTCAAGATCGTGCGCACCAAGGCAGAAGACGCCAAGGTCGCCGTGCGCAACATCCGTCGCAAGGCCAAGGACGAGCTCGACGCGCTGAAGAGCGAGGTCGGCGACGACGAGGTCGCACGTGGCGAGAAGGAGCTCGAGTCCGTGACGAAGAGCCACGTCGACGCCATCGACGACGCTCTGAAGCGCAAGGAAGCCGAACTGCTCGAGGTCTAGGGCTTCTCATGCAGAATGTTCCGGATGCCGACCCGACGCCTGATGGCGACACACCGGGTCGAGGGGCGAAAGCCGAGTTGCGCGCGCAGATGAAGGCCACCAAGGCCGAGCTGCGCGCGCAGGCCCACGCCACGAAGGCCGACATCGAGCGAGGTTTCGACGAGGCGCGGGCGCATCTGGATGCCACGAACGAGCGCATCAAGGCGCGCACCGGCCGCAACCTCGTGCTGGCGATCCTCATCGGGCTCGCGCTCGGAGCGGTCACGGTGTTCAGCCTGATCGTCGTCAAGGCGATCTTCATGATCTTCGCCGCGGTGCTCGTGCTGTTCGCCAGCTACGAGTTCGCTTCGGCGCTGCGCCTCGGCGGCTTCCGCGTTCCGCGCGTACCCACCGTCATCGCGGCCGTCGCCGTCGTGCCGGCCGCGTTCTACGGGGGAGCGGCCGGCCAGTGGGTCTCGATCCTCCTCGGAACGCTGTTCGTCGTGCTCTGGAGG
>CAZZNX010000032.1:7119-10200 GCA_964655795.1 uncultured Leifsonia sp.
CGAGCAGGCCGTCGCGCGAGTGCGCACACCGCCGTCGGCCGTGCTGCCCGATCTGGGCGCATCGGTGTTCGTGCAGATCTACGTCACCTTCCTCGCCAGCTTCGCCGTCGTGCTCGTCGGCCAAGACGGTGGCGAATGGTGGACCCTCGCCTTCCTGATCGTCGTGATCGCCGCAGACACCGGTGCCTACGCCAGCGGCCTGGCGTTCGGCAAGCACCCGATGGCACCCGTCATCAGCCCGAAGAAGACCTGGGAGGGTTTTGCGGGCGCCGCCGTCGCGACGACCGTCGCCGGCGTGCTCCTCGGACTCTTCATGCTCGATCAGCCCTGGTGGTTCGGGCTCATCTTCGGCGTGGCCATCCTGCTGAGCGCGACTCTCGGCGACCTTGCCGAGTCGCTGATCAAGCGCGACATCGGCATCAAGGACATGAGCTCCTGGCTTCCGGGGCACGGCGGCTTCCTCGACCGGCTGGACTCGATCCTGCCGTCGGCGGCCGTCGCCTTCGTGTTCTACCTGATTTTCGCGTGATGACCGACCGCTGCACCGCTGCACACCCAGACGCCGAACCGGCGCACAGATTGAGGAGAAGAGATCGGTGAGTACGACCTTTCCCCGGGCACGCCGCCCGAAACTCGGCTACAAGATCGAACAGGTCGAGGAGTTTCTGCGCACCGCGCGTGCCGTCTATGACGGCACGGCGCCGGCCGGCACGGTTCTGACCGCCGACGGCATCCGTCGCACCGCCTTCGGCATGCAGAAGAATGGCTACTCGACCGCTCACGTCGATGCCGCCCTCGAACGGCTCGAGGACGCCTTCGCCGCGCGTGAGCGCGACCAGGCCGCCCAGTCGATGGGCGACGCCGCCTGGTTCCAGGAGGCCCGCACGAGCGCGCAGGAGATCCTGAACCGGATCGCGCGCCCGGCCAAGCACCGCTTTCAGCGAGTCAGCTTCCTCACCACCGGCTACAGCGTCGACGATGTCGATCGCTTCACCGGCCGCCTGGCCTCGTACTTCGAGAAGGGCACTCCGATCACCGTCGACGATGTCCGCACCGTCGTGTTCCGCCCGCAGCGTGGCGGATACCGCGAGGTGCAGGTCGACATCGTCCTCGACGCTGTCGTCGATGTCATGCTGGCCGTTCGCTGAGCCACGCCGTGACTGCTCCCGCGCCGCTCGGCGGTTCTCCGATAGCATCGAGGAATCGTGGGTAGACATTCCGGCACCATCGAGCCCGTTCGCACCGCTGTCGCGGTCGCGGTGCCGTATCGCAGACCCCGCTCTCGCGGACGCGCAGCGCTGTTCACCTTCGCGTTCACCGCGGCAGCCGCGTTCGTGCTGGTCAACATCGTCGACCCATACTCCGGCGCCGTCGCCTCTCCGTACTTCCAGCTCGGCGACCGTTTCGGCGGCCAGCCTGCGCAGGCCGTCTCCATCGTCGGCGACTACGAGACGACCATCGTGCACGACAGCTACTCGGCCGAGGCCCCTGCCCCGCCGCCGCCCCCTGTCGTCGAGACGGCTTCCAGCGCCGGGTGGGCGCCTCCGGCCATCTCTCCCGACCCGGGATCCGCTCAGGCCTACGCTCAGGGCGCCGTCGCGGCGCGTGGCTGGGGCTCGGGCGAGTTCGACTGCCTCGTCGCCCTCTGGAGTCGCGAATCCGGTTGGCGCGTGAACGCCTACAACGCGTCCAGCGGTGCGTACGGCATCCCGCAGTCGCTGCCCGGCTCCAAGATGAGCTCGGCGGGATCGGACTGGGAGACCAACGCCGGCACCCAGATCGAGTGGGGACTCGGCTACATCAGCGGCCGCTATGGCACGCCGTGCGGTGCGTGGGCGCACTCGGAAGACGCCGGCTGGTACTAGGCGCTTCGCTGCCTAGAATGGAAGAATGCCCCGCAACAATCGTCCTTCCCGCCGCGCCTCGGAGCAGCCGGATGACGATGAGAACGGCCTCGGTCGGCTCCTTGCGGGCTGGAAGCGCACGGAGAGCAAGCGTGACGGGGAGTGGTTCGTGCAACCGGTCGCCGGTTCGCAGTCCGGCAAGCGGTACATCTGCCCCGGATGCCGCCTCGACATTGCTCCCGGCGTCGCCCACCTCGTCGCGTGGCGGGCCGACGCCATGATGGGCGACGAGGCAGCGCTGGCAGATCGCCGGCACTGGCACAACCACTGTTGGAGACTGAAATGACGACGTCGGAGATTGTGCCAGGCACCGCCATCCGCGGTGGCATGGAGCTGCCCGCGCAGCGCGAGAACATCGAGCTGCACACCAGCGACGGCCTGACGCTCGTCGGCGAGCTCGCGATGCCGGCCGACCGCCCGCCCGTCGCAACACTCGTGACCCTGCACCCACTGCCGACCGCCGGTGGGTTCATGGACTCACACATCCTGCGCAAGGCCGCAGCGCGCCTGCCTGCTCTCGCCGATATCGCCGTGCTGCGCTTCAACACCCGTGGAACGAGCTCGCCGCGAGGCACGAGCGACGGATCCTTCGGTGATGGTGTCGACGAGCGCGCCGATGTCGCGGCCGCGATGGCATTCGTCGCGGAACGCGGACTCCCGCACCCGTGGCTGCTCGGCTGGTCCTTCGGCACCGAGCTCAGCATCAAGTACGGCCTCGAGCACGCCATCGACGGGGCGATCCTGCTATCACCGCCGCTGCACCGCGCCACGGACGCGGAGCTGGCCGCCTGGGCGGGTGCACAGGTGCCGCTGGTGGTGCTCGTGCCCGAGTTCGACGACTACCTGCGCCCCGTCGAGGCGAGCGAGCGCTTCGCCGTCGCGCCGGAAGCCCGCCTCATCGCCGTCGAAGGCGGAAAACACCTGTGGGTGGGGGAGAAGCAGACCAGCCGCGTGCTCAACGAGATCGTCTCAGCGGTGAACCCCGCGGCAGCCCCGCTCCCGGAGGTCTGGCAGGGCTGAGCCCGCCACTCCTGCCCCCTTCCCGCAGCCCCGCCCACCCCGCTGGTCGAGCCTGTCGAGACCATCACAAACCCGCTCCATCCCCTTGGTCGAGTAGGCCGCCCGCGGCCGTATCGAGACCCGGGCGCCCCGATCCGGTCAGGCGCTCAGGGCTTCG
>CAZZNX010000032.1:10296-23748 GCA_964655795.1 uncultured Leifsonia sp.
TTGAGCGAGCGGCGCCGCGACGACGGAGCAGCGACGCACGCGAAGCCCCGAGCGGATCCGCCGACGCTGTGGTCGCGACACCGTCGCGACACCGCGGCGACACGATTCGATCGAAAGCGCACCAGCATCGCTTGCGGGTTCTGAGGCTTCCGTGGTTCGGGCTGGTGCCCTTCGCGACGCTGCGCGTCGCGCTACAGCGCGTTCTGCCGCGGAATCACGACCTGCTTGATGATCAGCAGGATGGCTGCCGCTGTGGGAATCGCGATGAGCGCACCGAGCAGCCCGAGAAGCGAGCCGCCGGCCAGAGCGGCGATAACGACGACGGATGCCGGAACGGCGACGGCCTTGTTCATGATTCGAGGGCTCAGGACATAGGCCTCGATCTGCATGTAGATCAGGTAGTAGAT
This sequence comes from uncultured Leifsonia sp., assembly GCA_964655795.1. Classification (GTDB taxonomy): domain Bacteria; phylum Actinomycetota; class Actinomycetes; order Actinomycetales; family Microbacteriaceae; genus Microterricola. Next base: position 10,704 of record CAZZNX010000032.1, read on the forward strand.
CGCCGCGACGAGGGCCGTGAGCGGTGAACCGAGTCCGGGGATCAGACAGATCAGCACGATCAGGATCGAGCCGGAGATCGTTCCGACGAGCGGGATCAGCGAGAACAGGAACGCCAGCAGGGCGAGAATCGCCGGGAACGGCGCGTTGATGATGCTGAGGAAGATGAAGCTCAGCAGTCCGTTCACGAACGCGAGAGTCACCTGGCCGACGACGTAGCGGCCGACGGACTCGGAGATCTGCTCGGCCAGATCCATGAAGCGGTCGCGCCGCGAGGCAGGGACCAGCTGGTAGAGGCCGCGCTTCATCGACGGCAGGCTGCCGGCAAAGTACAGCGTCAGGATCAAGACGATCACGATGCCGAACAGGCCGGCGGAGAGCGCGAAGCTGAACTGCAGGACGCCGCCGAAGAGCCCGACCAACTGATCGGGGTTGGTGACGAAGTCGTTGACCGCCTTGGTCAGCGCAAACACGATCTCTTCGACCCGCAGGTTGGGGAAGGCCTCCTGCAGCGAGATGACGAGTTCGCCGGAGAGGAATCGGCGGGAGAGCACGGGAACGAACTCGATCAACTGATTGATCTGCTCGCTGATGATCGGGATGACGGCAAAGACGACCCCGGTCAGCGCCGCGAGCACGGCGGCGAGCACAGTGACGATCGCAGCCCAGCGGGGAAACTTATGCCGTTCCAGGAATGCGATGGCAGGGTCAAGCCCGAGCGAGAGGAACAGAGCGGCGCCGATGTAGCTGAGAATCGTCGACAGAGACGCGATCGAGCCCAGGATCAGAATGCCGAGACCTACTCCGAGTGTGGCGACGAGCCCCAACCGGAAAGCATTCTGAATCTTCACACGCACTCCCACCGTGACGGCGGAAGTGTGATCACTCCGTCTCGGAGGTCACCTGTTCTGCCTGCTTGAGAACGCCGCGCAGGCTCTCGAAGTAGCCGGCGACCGCGTCGCGCTCAATCCTAATCTGGGAGAGGCGGTCTTCGGCGTCGGCCACGAGGGCGCGGGTGCGCTCCTCGGTCTCGGCCAGACGTGCAGCGGCGGTGGCCTCCGCATTGCTGATCGTGCGTGCGGCCGCGTCCTCTGCATCGTCCAGAATCGCCTTCGCCTCGCCACGGGCGCCGCTGCTGAGTCGCTCGGCCTCCGCACGGTTCTCGCTTGCACGGCTGATGGCCTCTGCCAGCTGTGCGTTGGCGTCGTCGAGGAACTTCTGGGTCTGGGCGACGGCCTCCTGGTGGCGCTGCAGGTGCTCCTGCTCTGCCTCATCGCGACGCGCCTTCAGCTCGACGTCGAGGTCGATGCGGGCCTGTTCGATCTCGCGGCGCATCTTCTGCACCTCGTGGCCGGTCTTCTTGCGGCTCGCTGCGAGCTGGTTGTCGAGGTCGATGCGTGCCTGCTCGCCCTCGGCGGCGAAGTCGGCGCGTGCCTGATCGTGCTCGAGCGCGAGGTCGGCGCGGGACTGCTCGATGTCGCCATCGTGGCGTGCTCGGCTGCGTTCCAGCTCGTGGGTCAGCTTGAGCCTGGCCGTCTCGATCTCGCGGGCCAGGTCCGTCTTCTCCTGCTCGCGGGCGAGGGCGATCTCGGCGCGGCTCTGGTCGATCTCACGCGAGAGATCGGTGCGTGCCTGCTCGAGTTCGATGGCGAGAGCTGCACGCGACTCCGCGATCTCGGCTGCGAGTCCCTGACGCGATTCGGCGCTCTCGCGGTCGAGGTCGAGGCGTGCCTGCTCGTTGTCCTTGGCCAGGTCGAGGCGTGCCTGCTCCGTCTCCTTAGCGAGATCGGCGCGTGCCTGGTCGAGTTCGAGAGCGACCTCTGAACGGGTCTGCTCCGTCTCCTGGGCGAGGCCGGCCGCAGCGGATCGCGCTTCGGAGGCTTCACGGTTGGCGACGACGACGACCTCTGCGGCCTCGCGTTCGGCCTCGGCACGGATCGCGGCGGTCTCGCGCTTCGCCGTCGCGCGCAGCTCTGCGGCTTCGGTCGCCACTGCGCCACGGATGGCGGCGGCGTCGCGCAGCGCTTCCTGCGTGATGAGATCCTGCTCATCGCGGACACGGGCAACGATGTCGTCGGCTTCGAGCCTGGCCGTCTCGAGAATGCGTGCGGCCTTGGCGCGGGCATCGCTGACCGTGCGCTCGGCAAGCGCTGTGGCATCCGCGCGGAGCTTCTCGACCTCGCCGGAGGCGGAGCTGCGCAGCTTCTCTGCGTCGATGTCGGCCTGAGCGATGAGGCGGGTCGACTGCTCCTCTGCAACGCGCAGGGTGTTCTCGAGCTTCGTGCCGAGGCCGGAGAAGGTGGGGCTGCCGACCTCTTCAAGCTCCGCGTTGAGCTCGTCGATGCGCGCACCGAGACGCTTGATCTCCTTGGCCGCGTCGACGCCCTGGGCGTTCGACTTGATCAGGTCGCGTCGCAGGCCCTGCAGGGCCTTGTCGACCTCGTCCTTGTCGTAGCCCCGGAATACCTGGGTGAACTCGGTTTCGTCGGTAGCCACGATGTCTCTCCTTAAGTCGGTCGCAGCAGCGCAGAGAATCGCGCTGCGAGCCACACTGATTTTAGCGGCTTTTGCTGGTGCTGAATGACGCGGGCACACAGGCAGTTCCCACGCTGATTAGGGCGTCTTTCAGCTATGTCCGGTAGTGTCAAATGTCTTTGGCTGCTGCCATTTCGACCTGATTACAACGAAATACCCGTCGTTGCGCCCGCTGCGTGCTGGTGTCGGTCATGGCTTCAGGCAACACAAAAGGAGAATTCGTGCGTTTTGTTTTGGCCATCGTGGCTTTCGTTGCCGCGGCCTGCATGATTGCGCTGGGCATCGCCCAGCGCACTGTCTTTCTCGAGCCCGCAAGCGTCTCGCTCAGCACCACCGTCGCCGGAAACGGCCCGTACACGGTGATCGACGGTGACGCGCTGACCGCTCATGAAGGCGCCCAGACATTGACCGTTCGCGGCTCAGAGAACAGCTTCATGGCCTACGGCCGCACCGCCGACATGGAGGCGTGGCTGGGAGATCTGAGCTACACGCGGCTGAGCTACGACGAGGACTCGAAGGAGCTCAGCTCCGAGGTCGTCCGCGGTGAGTCGGTCCCCACGAGTGGCTCGACCCCACCGTCGGACGTTCCAGCTGGAGAGGCTCAGCCGGCAGCGCCCAACCCAGACCCCCGTGGTTCCGACCTCTGGCTCGATGAGTGGACGAGCGAGGGCGCGCTTTCCAACACGATCAACGCGCCAGAGGGCATCTCGGTCCTCCTGGCCACCGACGGCACGGCGCCGGCACCCAAGAACGTGCGGATCTCCTGGCCGCTCGACAACTCGACCCCGTGGGCGGGTCCGCTGATCGTCGGCGGCGCGATTCTGTTGCTCATCGGCCTGGTGCTCTACCTCTGGGCGCTGCTTCACATGCGTCGCTCGCGCGGCCCGCGCCGAAACGTGCCCAAGGGCCCGCGGATGCCGAAACTCCCGAAGGCACCAAAACCCAAGATGATCAAGATCAACGAGATCACGGGCAGCGGCCAGCGCAAGGCGATCAGCGGTCGCTCGTCGCGCCTCGCCGTCGTTCCCGTGCTGGTCATCTCCGGACTCGTCCTCTCCGGCTGCTCCGCGTCGTTCTGGCCCGACATGTCTGAGACGCCGTCGGCGACGGCGACTCCGACTCCGGAGCTGACCGATGCCGCAGAGGGACTGGACGAGCTTCCGCCGCCCGCCGTCACGGTTCCACAGCTCGAACGCATCGTGCGCAAGGTCGCCGTCGTCGCGAACGAGGCCGACACGACCATGAATGCCGAGCTGCTTCCCGGCCGCTTCACCGGACCGGCGCTGCTCGAACGGCAGACCAACTACCAGATCAGGGCCGGCTACGCCGAGCAGCCCGCTCCGAGCCCGATTCCGGCCTCGCCGATGGAAGTGATCCTGCCGCAGCAGAACGCGACGTGGCCGCGCACCGTCGTCACCGTCATCCTGAACGAGGATGAGCCGACGATCGCGCCGATGACCCTCGTTCTCAAGCAGAACAGCCCGCGGGAGAACTACCAGGTCGAGTACGCCATCACCCTGGCCGCCGACGCGACGTTCCCCGAGGTGGCTCCGGCCAGCATCGGTGCACCGCCCGTTGCGCCGGACACGAAGTTCCTGAAGCTGGCACCGGACCAGTTGGCCGCGGCGTACGGCGATGTGATCCTCAAGGACACAGCGAGCGAGTACTACGACCTCTTCGACATCGCCAACGACAGTTTCGTTCCCCAGGTCGGCGTCGCCGCAACCGAGGCGCGCCGCGCCGAGCTGCCCCCGACGACGAACCTCGACGTGTCGAACGCGCCTGGCCCCGGCGAAACCGTCGCCCTCGGCACGATCGACTCCGGGGCGATCGTGGCGGTGAACCTCTACCAGATGGAGAGCGCCACGCCGAACGATGGCGGTACCGTCGAGTTCAAGGCCAGCCCGGCCAAGTCGCTCTCCGGCGTCGAGAAGACGGCGAAGGGCGTCACCTCGACCCGCAGCGATCAGCTGTTGTTCTATGTTCCCGCCGCGGGCAGCGAGGAGAAGATCCGTCTTCTCGGCTTCGCCCACAGCCTCATCGCCGCATCGGAGATCCCGTGACCAACGTTCCCCCCTCAGCAGCCAGCCTCCGCGGAGCGGTTGACCTCTCGTCGCTCGTGAACCGCGCGAACGCGCCGGCCGGTGCACCGGCACAGCCTGGTGCCGCAGCCGGTGCGCCCGTGCAGGTTCCGAGCCTCGTCTTGGACGGCAGCGACGCGAACTTCGGTGAGGTGCTCGAGCTCTCGCAGCGCGTGCCCGTTCTCGTCGACCTGTACGCCGACTGGGCGGAGCAGAGCACCGCGATGAGCGCCGTGCTGCAGAAGGTCGTCGCCGGCCTGCGCGGACGCCTCGTGCTGGTGCGGGTCGCCGTCGAGTCGAATCCACAGCTGGCGCAGGCATTCCAGGCACAGTCGGTTCCAACGGTCGCGGCCGTGATTGCCGGGCAGCCCGTTCCGCTCTTCGCCGGTGCCATCGCCGAGGAGCAGCTGCTCGACATCCTCGAACAGCTGTTGCAGCTGGCCATCCAGAACGGGGTCACGGGCAGTGCCGTTTCCGCGGACGCCGAGGCCGACGCTCCGGCGGATGCCGCCGCCGCGGAGCCCGCTGCCGAGGAGCCGCTGCCTCCGCACCACGCCGAGGCCTACGAGGCCATCGAGCGCGGCGACTACCCGGCGGCCATCGGTTTCTACAAGACCGCGATCGCCCAAGACCCGCGTGACCAGCTCGCCGTTGCCGGTCTGGCCCAGGTCAGCCTGCTGCACCGCCTGGCGGGCAAGAGCCTCGAGCAGATCCGCTCCGCGGCAGCGGCCGGACCGCAGGACCTCGACGCCCAGCTCGATGTGGCCGACCTCGACCTCTCCGGTGGCCACGTCGCCGATGCGTTCGATCGTCTGCTCACGTTGTTCCCGACGCTCGACGCCGACGGGAAGAACCGGGTGCGCGAGCGCATGCTCGAGCTCTTCGAGGTCGTCGGGACCACCGATCCCGTCGTCATCGCGGCACGCCAGCGTCTGGCGATGCTGCTGTACTGACGCGCTGTACTGACGCGCCGTTCCTGACGCGCCGTTCCGCTGACGCCGGAGCGCGCGGCTAGCGCTCGAGCTTGAGCCAGATTCCGCCGAGGGGTGGAAGGGTGATGGTGGCGGATGCCGCGCGCCCGGCCCACGGCGTGTCCGTCGCGTCGACGCCGCCGAGGTTGCCGACGCCGGATCCGCCGTACTCCACGGCATCCGTGTTCAGCAGTTCGCGCCAGCGGCCGGCGAACGGCAGCCCGATCCGGTAGCCGTTGTGCGGCGTGCCGGCGAAGTTGACGATGCACGCCAGCACCTCGCCGTTGCCGTCGCGGCGCAGGAACGAGACAACGTTCTGTTCTGCGGCACCACCGTCGAGCCACTCGAATCCGGCGGAGTCGTTGTCGAGCGTCCAGAGCGCCGGGTGATCGCGGTAGACCCGGTTGAGCTGGGTGACGAGATCGAACAGCCCGCGGTGGCTGGGCTGGTCGAGCACCCACCAGTCGAGGCCGCGCTCCTCGCTCCACTCGGACGGCTGGCCGAACTCCTGCCCCATGAACAGCAGCTGCTTGCCGGGGTGGGCCCACATGAAGCTGAGGTAGGCGCGCACATTGGCGAGCTTCTGCCAGTGGTCGCCCGGCATCTTCTGCAGCAGTGAGCCCTTGCCGTGCACGACCTCGTCGTGGCTGATCGGCAGCAGGAAGTTCTCGCTGAACGCGTAGAGGAACGAGAAGGTGATCTCGCCGTGGTGGTGGGAGCGGTACATCGGATCGTGCTGGATGTACTGCAGCGAGTCGTGCATCCAACCCATGTTCCACTTGAGCCCGAAGCCGAGCCCACCGGCGACGGTCGGCGCGGTCACCCCGCCCCAGCTCGTGGACTCCTCCGCGATCATGACGATGCCGGGGTTGCGCTTGTACGCGGTCGCCGTCACCTCCTGCAGGAACGCGATCGCCTCCAGGTTCTCGTTGCCACCGTGGACGTTGGGTTCCCACTCGCCGGCCTCGCGGGAGTAGTCGAGGTACAGCATCGAGGCGACGGCATCCACCCGCAATCCGTCGACGTGGAACTCCTCCAGCCAGAACAACGCATTCGCGACGAGGAAGTTGCGCACCTGGCGCTGACCGAAGTCGAAGACCAGCGTTCCCCAGTCCTTCTGCTCGCCGCGGCGAGGGTCCGGGTGCTCGTAGAGCGGTGCGCCGTCGAAGTTCGCCAGGGCCCACTCGTCTTTCGGGAAGTGACCGGGCACCCAGTCCATCAGCACGCCGATCCCGGCCTGGTGCAGCCGGTCGATCAGGTAGCGGAGATCGTCGGGGGAGCCGAAGCGGCTGGTCGGTGCGTAGTACCCGGTGACCTGATAGCCCCACGAGCCGCCGAACGGGTGCTCGGCGAGGGGCATGAACTCCACGTGCGTGAAACCGAGTTCGTTGACGTACTCGATCAGCTGCTCTGCGGCATCGCGGTAGCCGAGTCCCGGCCGCCACGAGCCCAGGTGCAGCTCGTAGACGCTCATCGGGGTGTTGTGCGGGTCGCGCTCGGCGCGGGCGTGCATCCAGTCGCCGTCGTCCCAGCTGTATGCGCTCTGGCTGATCACCGAGCCGGTCTGCGGCGGCAGCTCGGCGGCGGACGCCATCGGGTCGGCCCGCTGCACCCAGTCGCCGGACTGGGTGAGGATCTCGTACTTGTACACGCTGCCGGGCTCGAGGCCGGGCACGAAGAGCTCCCAGACGCCCGTCGCGCCCATGTTGCGCATCGCGTGCCCGACGCCGTTCCACTGATTGAGGTCGCCGATCACCCGCACGGCCTGCGCGTGCGGGGCCCACACCGCGAAGGAGGTGCCGTGCACGCTGCCGCTCACCCCGGCATGGGGGCGGTAGTGAGCGCCGAGCACCCGCCACAGCTCCTCGTGCCGGCCCTCGCCGATCAGGTGCAGATCGAGCTCGCCGATGGTCGGCGCATAGCGATACGGGTCGTCGCTCTTCCACTCCGCGCCGCCGTCGTAGCGGGCCTCGATCTCGTAGTCGCGCAGGCCGAGGATGCTGTAGCCCTCCCAGAGTCCGTGCCCGATGTGTGCCAGCTCCACGCGGGCATCGGAGCCGAAGACCGCCTGCACCTCGGCCGCGAGCGGCCGCAGTGCGCGAATGACGGTGAGCGGGTCGGCGACATCGGCGTCGACGAGGTGCTGGCCAAGCACGGAGTGCGGGTCGTGATAGCTGCCGGATGCCACGCGCTCCAGAACCTCGGGGGCGACCACTGGCGGGGCGAATCCGTCGATCGGGCTCATGGTTACGATCCCTTCTGGGTCTTCTTGGTGGCTGTGGCTGTGGCCGCGGCTGCGGGTGTGCGGCGCGCGGCCTTCTGGCGCTTCGGCGCGGCGGGAGGGGCGGCATCCGGAATCGGACGGACCGCCAGGATGTGCACCGGCTCCGTGAACGCGTCGAGCCGGACGAAGTTGTGCTCGCCCCAGAGCCAGACGTCTCCCGTCACGAGGTTCTCCACCTCGAAGCTCGCACCGGCCGGCAGGCCGAACAGGCGTGGGTCCAGGTGTACCGTGGTCTCCCGCACCGAGTGCGGGTCGACGTTCGCGACGACGATGACGGCATCCGCGACGCCCTTCTGGGTGTGCTCGGCGGCCAGATACTTGCTGTAGACCAGCACCGAATCGTCGTCGCTGTGGTGGAAACGGATGTTGCGGAGCTGGCCGAGTGCCGGGTGCTCCGCGCGGATGCGGTTGAGGATCCCGAGGTAGAGCGCCAGAGAGCGGTCGGCGGCGGCCGCGCCGGCGAAGTCGCGTGGCTTGAACTCGTACTTCTCGTTGTCGATCGCCTCCTCGGCCCCTGGACGGGCGACGCTCTCGAACAACTCGAATCCGGAGTAGACGCCCCACGTCGGCGCGGCGGTGGCGGCGATCGCGGCACGGATGGTGAACGCGGCCGGACCACCGAACTGCAGGTACTCGGTGAGGATGTCCGGGGTGTTGACGAAGAGGTTCGGCCGGAGGAAGTCGGCGGTCTCCGTGGCGAGCGCGCCGAGGAACTCCTCGAGCTCTGCCTTCGTGTTGCGCCAGGTGAAATACGTGTACGACTGCTGGAAGCCGACCTGGGCGAGCGCGTTCAGCAGCGCCGGCCGGGTGAATGCCTCGGCGAGGAAGACGACGTCCGGGTGCTCCGCGTTCACCGTGCCGATCAGCCACTCCCAGAAGTCCAGCGGCTTGGTGTGCGGGTTGTCGACCCGGAAGATGCGTACGCCTTGCGCGATCCAGTGCCGGACGATCCGCAGCACCTCGGTGCGGATGCCGACGGGATCGTTGTCGAAGTTGATCGGATAGATGTCCTGGTACTTCTTCGGCGGGTTCTCTGCGAATGCGATGCTGCCGTCCGGCAGCGTCGTGAACCACTCCGGGTGCTCCGTGACCCAGGGGTGGTCCGGCGACGCCTGCAGGGCGAGGTCGATCGCGATCTCGATGCCGAGCTCGCCTGCCCTGGCGAGGAAGGCCCGGAAATCCTCGAGGGTTCCGAGCTCCGGGTGCACGGCGTCGTGTCCGCCATCGGCAGATCCGATCGCCCACGGCGACCCGGGATCGTTGGGGCCGGCGTCCAGTGTGTTGTTCGGACCCTTCCGGAATGCGCGCCCGATCGGGTGGATGGGAGGCAGATAGACGACGTCGAAGCCCATCGCCGCGACATCCGTCAGCCGCTCAGCGGCCGTGATGAACGTGCCGCTCGTCCAGGAGCCGTCCGGGTGGCGCACGGCACCCTCTGAACGGGGGAAGAACTCGTACCAGGAGCCGACCCCGGCCCGGCTGCGCTCCACCCGCACGGTGCGGGCATCGGCGATCGACTCGAGGCTCGCCACCGGCGTCGCGGCGAGCAACGTGGCGACGAGGCCGGTCGTGCCGAGCTCGAGACGTTCGGCCGCGCCGATGCTCGTGTCGGTCAGCGCGAGCGCCGCCGTGCTGAGCGTGCGTCGTTCGGATGCCGGGCGCGCGGCGTCGGCCGCAGCACGCCCCAGCAGCTCGGTCCCCGCCGCGAACATCAGCTCGACGTCGACGCCGGCCCCCACCTTGACCGCGGCGTTGTGCCGCCAGGTGGCGTAGTCATCCGCGAAGGCCCGCACGCGGTAGCTCCACTCGCCGGGGGAGTCGAGCACGAGCTCGACCTGCCACCGGTCTGTGCCGGGGGCGAGCAGGCTCATTGGGTGCCGACTCAGCGTTCCGGCCGGGTTCTGCAGCAGCAGCTCGACGCCGATGCGGTCGTGCCCCTCGCGGAACGCCGTGGCAGCGAACGGCACGAGCTCACCGACGAAGGCCTTGGCGGGCCAGAGTTCGCCGGGCTGCGCCGGCGTCGGCGAGAAGACGGGGATGCGGCCGGCGCGCGTCATCCGCTCCGGATCGCTCTGGGGCTCATCGTTCTTTGGCACGCTGTTCTTGGGCACACTGCGACCGTAGCGCGAATCACATGCGACGTGCGTGGCGCATTAACACAATCGTCACTCTGGCCGCCTAGGGTGGTGCTCGTGAAGGCGATTCGAAAGTTCACCGTACGTGCCGTGCTCCCCGACGCGCTCTCCGCGCTGGGCGAGCTCGCGGCGAATCTGCGCTGGTCCTGGCATGAGCCGACGAGGGAACTCTTCGCGCACATCTCTCCGGAGATCTGGAACCGGCTCGGGCACGACCCCATCGCGCTCCTCGGCGAGGTCGCGCCGGAACGGCTCGAGGCGTTGGCCCAGGATGCCGCATACGTTGGCGCCGTCATCCAGCAGCGTGACGAGCTCAGGGCCTACCTCAGCGAGCCCCGCTGGTACCAGGGGCTCGAGTGCGCGAAGCCGCCGGCGATCGGCTACTTCTCGCCGGAGTTCGGCATCGCGGCCGCCCTGCCGCAGTACTCCGGCGGCCTCGGGATCCTGGCCGGGGATCACCTGAAGAGCGCGTCGGACCTCGGCGTGCCCATCGTGGCCGTCGGCCTGTTCTACCGCTCGGGCTACTTCTCGCAGGCGATCGCGAATGACGGCTGGCAGCTGGAGAGCTACCCGGTGCTCGACCCGGACGGCCTGCCGCTCGCGGTGTTGCGCCGACCGGACGGCTCCGCGGTGCAGATCACGCTCGCGCTCCCGGAGGGGCGCACCCTGCACGCACGGGTGTGGCAGGCGGCCGTCGGACGCGTGCGGCTGCTGCTGCTCGACACCGACATCCCGGACAACAGCGACGAGCTCCGCCACGTCACCGACCGGCTCTACGGCGGGGCGGGGGAGCACCGCCTGCAGCAGGAACTGTTGCTCGGCATCGGGGGCGTCCGTGGGGTGAACGCCTGGTCGGAACTCGCGGGCAAGCCGGCGCCCGAGGTCTTCCACACGAACGAGGGGCACGCCGGCTTCCTCGGCGTCGAGCGCATCGCGGCCCTCATCGGCGAGGGCCTGACCTTCGCGCAGGCGCTCGAGCTGGTGCGTGCCGGAACGGTCTTCACGACCCACACACCCGTTCCGGCCGGCATCGACCGCTTCGAGCTCGATGTGGTCGAACGCTACCTCGACACCGATCTGCTCCCTGGCGTCGACGCCGCCGATGTGATCGCGCTCGGCCGGGAGGACGGCGCCGGCGCGAAGTTCAACATGGCGTACATGGGGTTGCGCCTCGCGCGCACCAGCAACGGCGTCTCCCGTCTGCACGGGGAGGTCAGCCGAGCCATGTTCAGCGGGCTCTGGCCCGGCTTCGACACCGAGGAGGTTCCGATCACCTCGGTCACGAACGGCGTGCACGCACCGACGTGGACGGATCCACGCCTGCAGGGCCTCGCCTGGGAGCGACTCGGCAGTGCCGACACCACGGCCGTCGACTGGCTCTCACCCGCGCTCAGCGATGCCGAACTCTGGCGGGTGCGCGGGGAGATGCGCGCTCAGCTCGTCGCGGATGCACGGGAGCGCACGGCATCCGCCTGGCTCGGCCAGAACCCCGGCGGCAGAGCCCCGGCCTGGATCGACGAGCTGCTCGACCCGACCGTGCTCACCATCGGCTTCGCCCGCCGCGTGCCCACCTACAAGCGCCTCACCCTGATGCTGCACGACCGGGAGCGACTGCGCTCCCTGCTGCTGCACCCGGAGCGGCCGGTGCAGCTCGTGATCGCCGGCAAGTCACACCCGGCCGATGACGAGGGCAAGCGCCTGATCCAGGAGCTCGTGCAGTTCGCCGCCGAGCCCGAGGTGCGCGGCCGCATCGTGTTCCTGCCCGACTACGACATCGCGATGGCGCAGACGCTCTACCCCGGCACCGACGTCTGGCTGAACAACCCGCTGCGCCCGCTGGAGGCCTGCGGGACCTCCGGCATGAAGGCCGCGCTGAACGGGGTGCTGAACCTGTCCATCCTCGACGGCTGGTGGAACGAGTACTTCGACGGTGAGAACGGCTGGGCCATTCCCTCCGCGGATGCCGCAGCGGACGGCGCAGAGCGCGACCGACTGGAGGCCGAGGCCCTCTACGACCTCATCGAGCACCAGGTTGCGCCGCGCTTCTACGAGCGCGACCACGACGGCGTGCCGGAACGCTGGATGCAGTCGGTGCGGCACACCCTGGCGACGCTCTCGCCTGAACTCAGCGCGGACCGGATGGTCCGCGAATACGTCGAACGGCTGTACTGCCCGGCCGCGGCCGCCGAAGCCGCGCTCTCGGCACAGCACGCCGAGGCGGCACGGGCGCTCGCCGCGTGGAAGGCGCGGGTACGGGCGGCCTGGCCCAACGTGAGCGTCGAACACGTCGAATCGGGTGGCGTCGCCGAGGTGCCGCAGGTGGGTGACGAGCTGCACCTGCGCGCGCACATCGGGCTCGGCGAGCTGAGCGCGGAGGATGTCGCCGTCGAGGTCGTCTACGGCCGCAGCACGGGCGGCGATGAGCTGAGCGATGTCGAGCGACTCGAGTTGCGGGCGGAGCCGGACGAGGAGTCCACCGCTAATGGCGCGGCGACGAGGCTGTTCACCGGCACCGTCCAGCTGGGTCGGGCCGGCGGGTTCGGGTACACGGTGCGGGTCGTGCCCGCCCACCCGCTGCTGTCGGGCGCCGCCGAGATGGGACTCGTCGCTGTAGCCGAATAGCCGAGTAGCCGAATAGCCGAATAGCCGAGTAGCCGACTGGCCGGGTGGCCTGGCGCTATTTCGCCGCGCGTGCCGCCGCCTCGACGGCGACGACAGCGGCCTCGACGCCGTCGCTCCACGGCGCGCCGTGACCGGGCAGCACCCAGCGCGCGCCGGTGCCGACGATGGCTCGCAGCGAGGCGATCGCCTGCTCCGGCTCGTCGGTGAACGGCGCGGGCTGCGGGCCGGTCTTGCCGGTGAGCACGTGGCGGGTCGTCAGACCGTCGCCCACGAACACGGCGTCTGCGACCGGGACGTACACCGCGATGCTGCCCGGGGAATGACCGGGCAGTCCGATGATCTGAGGCGAACCGGGAAGATCGAGCGTCTCGCCGCCGTGCACCTCGACGACCTCGGTGAGCCAGGTGGTCCGCATGCCG
>CAZZNX010000032.1:23758-24618 GCA_964655795.1 uncultured Leifsonia sp.
TCCTGAGCGCGTAGCCGAAGAAGGCCAACACGGGGCCTGGCCTCATCGGCTGCTTCGCATTCGCCGGCTTCTCGCCCCCCTGTGCCCTGGCGGCATCGCCCGCGTGCACGAACACGGGAACGCCGTGCTCCCGCCGCAGCCGTTCGGCGAATCCGACGTGGTCGGAATCGCCATGCGTCAGGATCACGCCTTTGATGTCGTCGGGAGTGAGCACCATCGCGCTGAGCTCGGCGAGCAGTTCGTGCCAATGACCGGGGAGTCCGGCATCGATGACGGTCACGCCCTCGGCCGTGGCGACGAGGTAGGCGGCGACGATGTGATTGCCGATGCGGTGGACGGAGGCGTTCAGTTTCATGATGGCTATGATACGTAGCCATGATGGCTAAAGTCAATAGCTATACTGAGGGCATGCCGACACCGGACAGGACCTCTCTCGATGCGATCGTCGGAGCAGCGCGTGAGCTGCTCGAAATCGACGGACTCGCAGCTCTGACCATGCAGGCCGTTGCCCTGCGCGTCGGGGTTCGCGCGCCCTCCCTCTACAAGCGCGTGCAGAGCCGCGACGATCTGATCCAGCTCGTGGCGGAGGCGAGCCTGACAGAGCTCGCCGCCCGTCTGAATTCTGCGCAGGACGCCGCGGAGCTTGCGAACCGCTTCCGCGCCTTCGGACACGAACGACCCGCCGCATTTCAGCTGATCATGACGCCGGGGGCAGGGGTGCCGGTTGCCAGGCCGGAGTTCGGAGCCGCGGCGAGTGAGGCCGTGCTCGGGCTCGCCGCCGAGTTGGCCGGCCCGGATCGTGCGCTCGAAGCGGCCCGCACGCTGACCGCGTGGGCCGCCGGTTTCGTCAGCATGGAACT
>CAZZNX010000032.1:24643-30176 GCA_964655795.1 uncultured Leifsonia sp.
TGATGTGGAGCGCGCGTGGGAGTTCGGCGCGGCCGCGATCGTCGAGGCGATCAGAGCGCCGCGACCCGACGCGGTTCCCGTCGTCTGAGTGCTGCCGTGCCGGTCTGCGCGTAGCGCGTCGCCGAGCTCAGACGCGCCCGATCGGGGCGAAGCTGCCCGCAGTGACGGCGGCGAGGTCGTCCGGGCTGAGCTCGATGTCGAAGCCGCGCCGCCCGCCGGAGACGAACACCGTCTCGAACAGGATCGCGCTCTCGTCGATCAGCGTGGTGTGCGCGGTCTTCTGACCGATCGGGCTGATCCCGCCGACGACATAGCCGGTCTTGCGTTCCGCGAGCTTCGGGTCGGCCATCACGGCCTTCTTCGCCCCGACGGCTGCGGCGAGCGCCTTGAGGTCGAGCGTCCCTGTTACCGGAACGATGCCGACCACGAGTTGGCCGTCGGCATCCGCCAGCAGCGTCTTGAACACCCGATCGGGGTCGAGCTGGAGCTTCTCGGCGGCCTCGAGGCCGAAGTTCGTCGCCGCGGCGTCGTGCTGGTAGAGGTGCGGGGTGAAGTGGATGCCGGCGGTCGTCAGCGCGAGGGTGGCCGGAGTGCCGGCGCCGTGCTCATTCGTCTTCTTCGCCACTGTGGTTCCCTTCGCGTGGTCAGCGCTCGTATCAGGTGCGTTCGTCAGTGTGCGCGCAGCAGGCGCATCGACGTGCCGGCGATGTCCATGACGCTGCCGGGGCTGAGGGTCTCGGGGGGCGCCCCGGCGCCGAAGCTGTCATCGGCGGAGTCCCACAGCAGCTCGTAGCCGATGACGCCCTCGTGGGCCGGCAGCGTGACCGTCGTCGGCGACTCCGTGGCGTGGACGATCAGCAGGATGCGGTTGAACGCCTCGTGTTCCGGTGTGCTTGCGGCGAGGTACTGCAGTGTGCGCGCCGCAGGGGAGTGCCAGTCGTCTTCGCTCATCGGGTCGCCGGACGCGTCGAACCAGTCCATCTCCGAGGCCCCGGCCGTCGTCTCCCCGAGCCGGGCGAAGCGCACGGGGCGCAACGCCGGATTCTCCCGGCGCAGCTCGATCAGACGGCGGGTGACGGCGCCGAGCTCGTCCTGCCACGGCTCCCGGTCCCAGCTCAGCCAGGTGAGCTCACCGTCGTGGCAGTAGGCGTTGTTGTTGCCGCGTTGGCTGCGACCGAACTCGTCGCCGGCCGTGAGCATGGGCACGCCGGCCGAGAACAGCAGCGTGCCGAGCAGGTTGCGCATCGCCTTCCGCCTGGCGGCGATGATCGCCGGATCGCTCGTCGGGCCCTCGATGCCGTGGTTGAAGGAGTTGTTGTTGTCGCTGCCGTCGCGGTTGCTCTCGCCGTTACCCTGGTTGTGCTTGCGGTCGTACGACGTGAGGTCGGCCAGGGTGAAGCCGTCGTGGGCGGTGATGAAGTTCAGCGAGGCCAGCGGGCCGCGCTCGGCCGAGAAGGTGTTCGAGGAGCCGGCCAGGCGGGTGGCGAAGCGGCCGATGCCGCTGCCGGGCGAACCGTTCGAGCGCTCCCTGGCGATGTCGGTGAGCCAGAAGTCGCGCATGCGGTCACGGTAGCGGTCATTCCACTCCGTCCAGCCCGGCGCGAAGTTGCCGGTCTGCCAGCCACCCATGCCGACGTCCCACGGCTCGGCGATCATCTTGACCCCCTGCAGGGCCGGATCGTTCAGGATGCCGTCCAGCAGCGGATGCCGCGGGTCGAAGTGCACATCCGCGTCCCGCCCGAGCGTCGCGGCCAGGTCGAAGCGGAAGCCGTCGATCTGCACCTCGTTTGCCCAGTAGCGCAGCGAGTCGAGCACCAGCTGGACGGGGGCATCGTTGCCGAAGTTCAGCGTGTTGCCGCATCCGGTGACGTCGATGTACGCACCGTGGGCGTCTTGGCGGTAGTAGTTCGCGTTGTCGAGGCCGCGCAGGCTCACGGTCGGTCCGAACGGGCCCTCCTCGGAGGTGTGGTTGTACACGACGTCGAGGATCACCTCGAGACCGGCCTCGTGGAGGAGCTTCACCATTCCCTTGAACTCGCGCAGCACGGCATCCGGGCCCTCTGCCTGCGCGGCGGCGGTGGCGTAGGCCGAGTGCGGAGTGAAGAAGTTGAGGGTGTTGTATCCCCAGTAGTTGCGCAGCCCTTGCTTCTTCAGCCGTTGCTCGCTGACGAGGGCGTGCACCGGGAGCAGCTCGACGGCGGTCACGCCGAGCTCCTTCAGCGCGGCGATCGACGCCTCGTGTGCCAGGCCGGCGTACGTGCCGCGCAGCTCAGCAGGCACGTCGGGGTTGAGCTTGCTGAATCCGCGCACGTGCATCTCGTAGATCACGGTCGCGTCGAGCGGGGTGTTCGGCTTCGTCGAGCCGTTCCAGTTGAAGTTATCGTCGACGATCACGCTGCGCCAGCGGCTGTCGCCGACACGCACGAGTCCGCGCGCATAGGGGTCGATGAGCAGGCGTTCGGGGTTGAAGGCATTCTGCGGTCCGCCGGGGCCGTCGGCGCGGAGCGCGTACCGGCGCCCGGGGGAGAGGCTGCGGCTGCGACCGTGCCACACATCGTTGGCGTCGCGGGTCATCGGGATCGTCTTGACGATCCAGTTCGGGTCGGCCTCGTCGAAGAGCACGATCTCCATGGATGTCGCACTCGCCGAGTACACGCGCAGCTCGCCGCCGCTGCTCGTGACGCGAAGACCGAGACCGGCTGCGATTCTCGGCGGTGTCATGCGTTCTACAGTAGTGAGTATGGCTGTGTACCTGGATCACGCGGCGACGACACCGATGCTGCCGGTCGCCATTTCGGCGTACACGCAGGCGATGAGCGTCGTGGGGAACCCGGCGTCGATCCACTCGGTCGGGCAGAACGCCAAGCGGATGCTGGAGGAGGCGCGGGAGCAGGTCGCCGCGACGCTCGGTTGCGAGGCGATCGAGGTCGTCTTCACCGGCGGCGGAACCGAGGCGGTCAATCTCGGCATCAAGGGGCTCTTCTGGGCCCGCCCCGGACAGCGCATCCTCGTCGCAGGCGGGGAGCACCACGCCACGATCGACACCGTCGAATGGCTCGCCGCCCACGAAGGCGCCGTGATCGAATGGCTGCCGCTGGACGAGTTCGGCCGACTCAGGATGCCGGAGCTGGAGCGGGCGCTCGCCGAAGACCCGTCCGACATCGCCCTCGTCACGGTGCTCATGGCCAACAACGAGGTCGGAACCGTGCAGCCGATCACCGAGATCTCGGCCGCCGCCGCCCGCGTCGGCGTCCCGCTGCACGTGGACGCCATCGCCGCATACGGGCAGCTGCCGATCGATTTCGCCGCCATCCGCGCTGACTCCGGCGCGTCCGGCGGCTCGGGGCTGGTGGCACTCAGCGTCTCTGCTCACAAGATCGGCGGGCCCGTCGGCATCGGGGCGCTCGTGCTCAGCCGCAGCGAAGGTCGAGGCACTCATCCACGGCGGTGGGCAGCAGCGCCAGGTGCGTTCAGGAACCCAGGATGTCGCGGCAGCCGTGTCCTTCGCCGCTGCCGCCGGCGCGGTGCAGGCGGCTCTGCCGGACGAGACGGCGCGCATGGCCGTGCTCCGGGACCGTCTGATCGCCGGCGCCATCGCCGCCGTGCCAGAGGCCGTGCTGAACGGCACGGCTCCGACAAGCGGCGAACGCCTTCCTGGCAACGCCCACTTCAGCTTCGCCGGCTGCGAGGGTGACTCGCTGCTGTTCCTGCTCGACATGGCCGGCGTCGCCGTGTCGACGGGGTCGGCCTGTCAGGCCGGCATCCCCGAGCCGTCGCACGTGCTGGTCGCCATGGGGCGCAGCGTCGATGAGGCCAGGGGCGCATTGCGCGTGACCCTCGGGCACGGATCGACGGATGCCGACGTCGACGCCTTCCTCGCTGCGCTCCCCGCCGCATACGCCCAGGCCGCGAGTGCCGGCCACGCCGATCGGGCGACGAGCTTCGACCGCTGAGCCGGCCGCCAGAGATTCACTCAGCAAGGCCCGTTTACACTGGAACCATGAAGGTTCTGGCGGCAATGAGCGGTGGCGTTGACTCGGCGGTGGCTGCGGCCCGTGCCGTCGAAGCAGGGCATGAGGTCGTCGGCGTGCACCTCGCGCTCAGTCGCATGCCCGGAACACTGCGCACCGGAGCCCGAGGCTGCTGCACGATCGAAGACTCGATGGACGCCCAGCGCGCCGCGAACATGATCGGAATCCCGTACTACGTGTGGGACTTCTCCGAGCGGTTCAAGGCCGATGTCGTCGATGACTTCGTCGCAGAGTACTCGGCCGGCCGCACCCCGAACCCGTGCATGCGCTGCAATGAGCGCATCAAGTTCGCCGCGCTGCTGGAGAAGGCCATCGCCCTCGGCTTCGACGCCGTGTGCACCGGCCACTACGCCACGATCCTGCTCGACGAGAACGGCAATAAGGAACTGCACCGGGCCAGCGCCTGGGCGAAGGACCAGTCCTATGTGCTCGGTGTGCTCACCGCCGAACAGCTGGAACACTGCTACTTTCCGCTGGGGTCCACCCCGTCCAAGGCCGAGGTGCGCGCCGAGGCCGCCGAACGCGGCTTCAGCGTGGCGAACAAGCCAGACAGCCACGACATCTGCTTCATCCCCGACGGCGACACCCGCGGCTGGCTCGCCGACCGCGTCGGTGCAGAGACCGGCGACATCCTCGACCGCAATGGCGACGTCATCGGCAGCCACGAGGGTGCACATGCGTTCACCGTCGGCCAGCGCCGCGGCCTCCGCCTCGGCATGCCGGCGGATGACGGCAAGCCCCGCTTCGTGCTCGAGGTGCGCCCCAAGGACAACACGGTCGTCGTCGGCCCCAAGGAGGCCCTGGCGATCGCCGAGATCGCCGGCAGCCGGTTCACCTGGGCCGGACAGCCGCAGGCGAATCCAGAGATTCCGTTCGACTGCGAGGTGCAGATCCGCGCGCACGCCGACCCGGTTCCGGCTATTGCCGTGTTGCGGGACGGCGAGCTCGTGATCACGCCGGAGACCCCGCTCGACGGCGTCGCCCCCGGCCAGACGGCCGTGATCTACGTCGGCACCCGCGTGCTCGGCCAGACCACGATCGACCGCACGGTCAGCGCCGTCCCCGTCGACGCGGCACCTGTCAGCGCGTAGCCGCCTTCCGCCTTAATCCTCACGCTGGCTCGAGGGAGCAGCCGAGGAACATGGCCGCCCCTGAAGCCCTGAGCGTCCAACGGATCGGGTTGCCCGGGGCGTCGCGGCTGTGTGTCGGGCAGGTGTTGCCGCACCAGCACCATGCATGGTTCCCGAGATTGCCTTGGTGACGGCTGCCGCCTTTCGCGACGCTGCGCGTCGCGCTACTCGACCAGCGTGAATGTCGCAGCTGCAGTGTCGTCGGATCCGCTCGGGGCTTCGCGTGCGTCGCTGCTCCTTCGTCGCGGCACCGCTCGCTCAAGCCAGCGTGCACAGACGGCGCGCACGCGCATGCTGGCTCGAGGGAGCAGCCGAGGAACATGGCCGCCCCCGAAGCCCTGAGCGTGTGACTGGACCGGTCCGCCCGGGGCG
>CAZZNX010000033.1:0-19873 GCA_964655795.1 uncultured Leifsonia sp.
GGCGCCGCGCCGCCGTGCCGGTCACGCCGTCGACACCTCGACGGGCGACAGCGTGAAGGCACCGATGCAGGCCACCATCGTCAAGCTCGCCGTCGCGGAGGGCGACAAGGTCGTCAAGGGCGACCTCATCGTCGTCCTCGAGGCGATGAAGATGGAGCAGCCGATCACCGCGCACCGCGACGGCACCATCGGAGCCGTCAATGCGGCGGTCGGCGCGACCGTCAGCTCCGGCCACCTGCTGATGAGCATCGTCGACTAGAACGCCGATCGAATCGCCGAGAACTGTTCAGGATCTCCGATTCCTGAACAGTTCTTGGCGATCGGATGCCGGGAATCAGAGACGGGCGAAGGCCGTCGTCAGCCCCTCGGCCATCGTCGGGTGGGCGAAGATCGCGTCTCGCAGCACCGTGTACGGGGCGTCGGCGAGCATCGCCGTCTGGATCACCGCGATCACCTCGGCGGAATCGATACCGACGAGGCTCGCCCCGAGTATCCGCTGCGTGCCCCTGTCGATGACGATCTTCCAGAAACCGTCGCTCTGTCGCAGCGTGCGCGAGCGCGGCACGGCCAGCACGCTCTGCCCGGCCACAACGACGTCGTGGC
Organism: uncultured Leifsonia sp.; assembly: GCA_964655795.1. GTDB lineage: Bacteria > Actinomycetota > Actinomycetes > Actinomycetales > Microbacteriaceae > Microterricola. Next base: position 604 of record CAZZNX010000033.1, read on the forward strand.
CGGCATCCAGCGCCTGTTTCTCGGTCATGCCGACCGTCGCAATTTCGGGCTCGACGAAGACGACGGAGGGCACCACTCGGCCGCGGGTGCTCCGCCGCTCGGCACCGACCGCCCCGATGTTCGTGTGCACGACGCGGAAGTCGTCGTAGCTCAGGTGGGTGAACTGCGGATGCCCGACCACATCGCCGACCGCCCAGACACCGTCCGCGCCGGTGGCGAGGTAGTCGTCGACCACGACGAAACCGCGATCGTCGACCTCGACGCCCGCCACATCGAGACCGAGTCCGTCTGTGACCGGCTCCCGGCCGACAGCCATCAGCACGACGTCCGCGGCGAGCGCTGACCCATCCTCCAGCTGCAGTTCGACGCTGCCGTCCACTGCCCGCCGCCCCCGCGCGATGCCGGCGCCGAACCGCAGTTGGATGCCGTCGGCCGCGAACGCGCGCTCGAGCTCGGCGGAGGTCTCGGCCTCCTCGCCGGCCAACAGCCGCTCCCCGCGCACGAGCATCGTCACCTCGCTGCCGAAGCGGGCGAACATCTGCGCGAACTCGCAACCGACGAAGCCGCCCCCAACGACGACGAGACGCTTCGGAATCCCGTCGAGACGCAGCATGTCCTCGCTGCTCAACACGTCCTCGCGCGCCAGCCCCGCGATGGGCGGCATCGACGGGCGGGTGCCCGTGTTCACGACGACCGCACGGCCGCGCAACAGACGGGCTGCGGCATCCGTCGACACCTCGATCGTGCGCGGCGCGACGAATCGTGCCGCGCCCAGGATGAAGTCCATGCCGCTGCCGGCGAAGAGCGCGCGGTTCATGGCGACCATGTCGGCGACGACGCCCTCCTTGTGGGCTCGCAACAGCGCGAGGTCGACGGCGGCGGAGCTTGAGCGGATGCCGAGGCGTTCGGCCCTGGCGAAGGTCGCCAGCGCGCGGGCCGAGGTGACAAGAGCCTTGGTCGGAATGCAGGCGACGTTGATGCAGCTGCCACCGATCATTGCGCGCTCGACCATCGCCACGCGCTCGCCAGCGGCTGCCCGAGCCACCGCAAGCGTCTTGCCTGCTTTGCCACCACCGACGACGACGAGATCGAACTCCTCCGGCTGCATGCGGTGCTCCTTCGCTCGTGGCCTCCGTCTGCCTGCGCGAATCCTACGCTCGACAGCGGAGCGAGCACAGGAGAGACTGGGACTGCGGCGACGATGCCCAGAAGGCTCTCGCCGCGCTCCGGTGCGCACTCTCCGCGCCCCGGGACACCGTGCGGCGCCGCATCTCCGGCGTCGCCTGGCTGGGAGGACCCACGTGATCCAGGACTACGACGTTTCAGAGCCGCTCGACACCGACTTCTACCGGGTGTTCGACGATATCCCGGCGGCCGACCGCGAGGTGTGGCAACGGGCCCGCGGCTTCGTCGAGGAGATCTGGCCGACGGTCAACGAGGCGTGGGAGAACGCGGACTACCCGCTCGAGCGGGTGCGCCGCATGGGCGAACTCGGGCTCCTGAACGACGGTGTCTCCGGCGAGGGGCTCCGCACGCTCTCGCCGCTCGGTGCGGGACTCGTGACCATGGAGGTCTCCCGCGGCGACGGTTCGCTCGGCACCATCATCGCCATCCAGGGCGGCCTCGCGCTGCGCACGATCGCCCTCCACGGCAGCCCGGAGCAGAAGGCCAGGTGGCTGGTTCCCGTCGAACGCGCGGAGGTGCTGGCGGCGTTCGCACTCACCGAGCCGCTGCACGGTTCGGACTCGGTCGCATTGGAGACCACGGCTGTCCCGGATGCCGACGGCTGGGTGATCAACGGCACGAAGAAGTGGATCGGCCACGGACTCGGCGGCGCCGTGACGATCGTGTGGGCACGCGTGCCGAGCGCCGACAAGCACGGCGGCAACGTGCGCGGCTTCCTCGTCCCGCAGGACACCCCCGGCTACAGCGCAGAGGTGCTCACCGGCAAGGTCGCGCTGCGTTCCGTGCACCAGACCCGGATCACGCTGGAGAACGTGCACGTTCCCACCGATGCCGTGCTGCCGGGCGCGCAGAGCTTCAACGACACCTCGACCGTGCTCTACGCCACCCGGCTCGGCGTCGCCTGGTCGGCGCTCGGCCACGCCATCGCCTGCTACGAGGCGGCACTGAACTACGCCTCTCAGCGCGTGCAGTTCGGCCGCCCGCTCACCCAGTCGCAGCTCGTGCAGGAGCGCCTGACGACGATGCTCTCCGACATCACCTCAATGCAGCTGCACTGCATGCACCTGGCGAAGCTCGACGAGCGCGGCGAGCTCGACCCGGTGATGGCGTCGATGGCGAAGTACACCTGCACGCGCAAGGCGCGCTCCGTCGCGTCGATCGCCCGCGACATGATGGGTGCCAACGGCGTGCTGCTGGAGAACCACGTGATCCGGCACCTGGTCGACATGGAGGCCGTGCACACCTACGAGGGCACGGAGAGCATCCAGGCCCTGCTGATCGGCCGCAGGATCACGGGCGAGAGCGCCTTCAAGTAACGGCCGACGGAAACCGTTGGTTGAGCCTGTCGACATCCGGTTTCGACAGGCTCAACCAACGGCCAGGCTCAACGGCGCCGGCGGGTTACTTGTCGACGATGTGCAGTGCGCGGGCGGCATCCGAGATGGAGCCGCTGAGCGACGGGTACACCGGGAAGGCATCGGCGATCTGGTCGACGGTGAGACGGTTCTCGACCGCGAGCGCCACGGGGAAGATCAGCTCGCTGGCCTTCGGCGCGACGATCACGCCGCCGATCACCGTGCCGGTGCCGCGGCTCGCGAAGAGCTTCACGAAGCCCTCCTTGATGCCCATCATCTTGGCGCGCGGGTTCGAGGCCAGCGGCAGCTTGTAGATCTCGCCGCGGCGGATGCCCTCTTCGATCTGCTTCTGCGTCCAGCCGACGGTTGCGATCTCCGGCTGGGTGAAGATGTTGGAGGTGATGTTCTGCAGTGCCGGCGGGTTGACGGCGTCGCCCATGGCGTGGAACACGGCCGTGCGGCCCTGCATCGATGCGACGCTGGCCAGCGGCATGAATGTGGTGCAGTCGCCGGCGGCGTAGATGTTCGGCATCGAGGTGCGCGCCACCCGGTTCACCCGGATGTGGCCGCTCTCGTCGAGCTGGACGCCTGCCTCCTCGAGGCCGATGCCCGCCGTGTTCGGAATCGCACCGACGGCCATCAGGCAGTGGCTGCCCTCGACGGTGCGGCCGTCGGAGAGCGTGGCGAGCACGCCGTCCTCCGTGCGCACGACCGAGTCGGCGCGCGACTTGCTGAGCACCCGCATGCCGTTGCGCTTGAAGGCATTCTCGATCACGTGCGCGGCGTCGGCATCCTCGCCTGGCAGCACCTGGTCGCGGCTGGAGATGAGCGTGACCTTGGCGCCGAGCGCGCGGTAGGCCGAGGCGAACTCGGCACCGGTCACACCGGAGCCGACGACGATCAGGTGCTCAGGCACCGTCTGCAGGTTGTAGAGCTGGGTCCAGGTGAGGATGCGCTCGCCGTCCGGAACCGCGGATGCCAGCACGCGCGGGCTCGCACCGACGGAGACGACGATCGTGTCGGCCTCGATGCGGTCGAAATCGGTGCCGGCGTCGCCCTGGGCGGTCGAGACGATGACGGCACCGGAGCCGTCGAGGCGGCCATCGCCCTGCACGAGGCGCACACCGGCACGCAGCAGGTTGGCCTTCATGTCCTCCGACTGCTGGCGCGCCAGGCTGAGCAGGCGCTTGTTGACGGCGGCCAGGTTGATGGCGACCTCTGGCCGCACCGGCACACCGTCTTCGCCGCGGGTGAAGAACTGCACGCCGAGGTCGGCGGCCTCCTTGATCGAGTTCGAGGCCTCGGCGGTCGCGATCAGCGACTTGGACGGCACGACATCCGTGAGCACGGCGGCGCCGCCGACTCCGACGCGTTCGACGAGTGTGACCTCCGCACCGAGCTGCGCACCGGCGAGTGCCGCTTCATAACCACCGGGCCCTCCACCGAGTACTGCAATTCTGTGGGTGCGTTCGAACTCATAGGCCATTGCTCCATTCTCCCCTGCCGCTCCAAGCGCAGCAAATGAGCACACCCTCAGCTACATATGAGCAAATTCTGCTGCGCGGGCGCATCCCTCATTAGAGTTGAGACATGTCTGTACAGAACCCACTTGACCTGCCCGATTCCGACCCGTTCGACGTCGCACGGATCGCCGCAGAGCAGATCGCCGAGAAGACCGGCGTCGAACACCACGACATCGCGCTGACCCTCGGCAGCGGCTGGGGCAAGGCCGCCGAGCTGCTCGGTGAGACGACCGCAACCATTCCGGCGCACGAGATCATCGGCTTCAGCAAGCCGGCCCTCGAGGGTCACGTCGGAACACTGCGTTCCGTGTTGCTGCCGAGCGGCAAGCGCGCACTCGTGATCGGTGCCCGCACCCACTACTACGAGGACCACGGGGTCCGCCGCGTCGTGCACAGCGTGCGCACCGCCGCCGCGACCGGCGTGAAGACGATGATCCTCACCAACGGTGCCGGCGGCATCAAGGAGACGTGGAAGCCCGGCACCCCGGTGCTGATCAGCGACCACATCAACCTGACCGCAGACTCGCCGCTCGAGGGCGCGACCTTCGTCGATCTCACCGATCTGTACTCGAAGCGTCTGCGCGATCTCGCGCACTCCATCGACAGCACGCTCGATGAGGGCGTGTACTGCCAGTTCCGCGGCCCGCACTACGAGACGCCGGCCGAGGTGCAGATGGCGAAGATCATCGGTGGTCACATCGTGGGCATGTCGACGGCACTCGAGGCCATCGCCGCACGCCAGTCCGGCATGGAGGTGCTGGGCATGTCGCTCATCACCAACCTCGCCGCCAGAAGACCCCGCTCAGCCACGCCGAGGTGATCGAGGCCGGCCAGATGGCCGAGCCCGTGATCAGCGCACTGCTGGCCCGCATCGTGGCGGCGATCTGATGAGCTCGGATGCCGCTCTGATCGAGACGGCGCGGGCCTGGCTCGCCCAGGACCCCGATGCGGAGACCCGTGCCGAGCTGCAGCAGCTGATCGACGCGGCCGCCGCCGGCAGCGCCGACGCCTCGGCCGAGCTGCACGACCGTTTCGACGAGCGCCTCGCCTTCGGCACCGCCGGACTCCGCGGCGAGATCGCCGCCGGCTCCAACCGGATGAACCGCGTGTTGGTCTCGCAGGCCGCTGCCGGCCTGGCCGGATACCTCCTCGAGACCGCCAGGCAGAGCCAGAAGTCTGGTCTGGTTCCGTCCGTGGTGATCGGCTACGACGGCCGCAAGAACTCGGACATCTTCGCCCGCGACACGGCCGAGCTGATGGCCGGGGCCGGGGTGCGCGCCATCCTGCTGCCCCGCCTGCTGCCGACCCCCGTGCTCGCCTTCGCCGTGCGTCACCTCGATGTGAGCGCCGGCGTGATGGTGACGGCCTCGCACAACCCGCCGAACGACAACGGCTACAAGGTGTACCTGGGTGACAGCAACGAGGGCTCGCAGATCGTCGCCCCCGTCGACGGCGCCATCGCGAACCACATCCTGCGCGTCGCAGCGGAGAAGAACGTACTCGAGTTGCCGCGTGGATCCTTCGAGACGGCGGAGGAGGGCGTCATCGACGCCTACATCGCCGCGACGGCGGCCGTGGCATCCGAGGCGCCCGCCGGGGGCCGCGCCGAGCTCTCTGTCGTCTACACCGCCATGCACGGCGTCGGGTGGGAGACCGCCAGCAGCGTCTTGACCGCTGCCGGCTTCTCCGCCCCGCACGTCGTCGCCGCGCAGATCGATCCCGACCCGGCGTTCCCGACGGTGGCGTTCCCGAACCCGGAGGAGCCGGGAGCGATGGACCTCGCGATCGAGGCGGCACGCGAGCTGGGCGCTGAGCTCATCATCGCGAACGACCCCGACGCCGACCGCCTGGCCATCGCGATCCCGTCGGCGACGGATGCCACCGGCTACCGCCGCCTGAGCGGCAACGAGCTCGGCGCACTGCTGGGCTGGCGCGCCGCTGAGCGGGCCGTGGCCGCCGCATCCGGCGACAATGGGGCTGCGGGCACCCTCGCGTGTTCCATCGTCTCCTCGCCGGCGCTGAAGGCCGTCGCGGCACACTATGGACTCGAGTTCGCCAACACGCTCACGGGCTTCAAGTGGGTCTCGCGCGCCCCCGGGTTGATCTTCGGTTTCGAGGAGGCGCTCGGCTACCTCGTGAACCCGGAGACCGTTCGCGACAAGGACGGCATCTCAGCGGCGGTCGCGCTGCTCGACCTGGCAACGTCACTGAAGGCCTCCGGCCGCACGATCGCCGACCACCTCGAGGAGTTCACCGCGACGTTCGGTGCCTACGCCTCCAGCCAGGTCTCCGTGCGCGTCACGGATCTCTCACGCATCGCCGAGGTCATGTCGGCGCTGCGCGCCGACCCGCCGGTGGAGATCGGCGGCATCCGCGTCGAGCAGATCGACGACCTCGGTGAGGGCTTCGGCGCTCTGCCGCCGAGCGATGTGCTGCGCATCTGGCTCACGGGCGGCGCCCGCGTCATGGTGCGCCCGAGCGGTACCGAGCCCAAGCTCAAGGTCTACATCGACGCGTCGTCCACCGACGGGACGGTCGTCGAGCGGGAGGCGGCCGCCGCGGCGACCGTCGCAGCGCTCGAGACGGGAATGCGCGCGCTGGTAAACGCGTAGCGTTTTCCAGCGCGCGAAAGGCGGCAGCCAGCACCAAGGAAGCCTACGAAACCGTCACCGCTGCTCGGCGGTTTCGACAGGCTCAACCGGCGGCCAGCTGTCACCAACACGAAGAAACGGCCCCGTCTGCACTGCAGGCGGGGCCGTTTCTTCGTGTTCGATGCGCGGCTGTCAGCCGAGGGCGCCCTCAAGCTTCTCCATGATCTCCTCGAGATCGAAGTAGTTGTTGATCACCACGATGTCGGCATTGGTCGCCCCGATGTGGGAGACCAGCTCCGGCGAGGTGAGGATCACCTGGGCATCGGCGGCGGCGACCGCGAGGCTGGCGACGTCGGATGCCGAGACCTCGGCCTCGATGTCCAGCCGTTCGAGGGCCCGCTCCGCGTTCACCTTGAGGATGCCAGAGGTGCCGATGCCCGCACCACAGATGGCGACGATCTTCACGCGTCGACCCCGAGCAGACCGCGCACCGTTGCGGCATCCGGTGCCGCGGCCAGTGCGGGGATCACGCTCTCGTCATTGAACACGTTCGCCAATGCGGCGATTGAGTGCACGTGCTCGTCAGAGCTCTTCACCGCGAGGCCGATCAGCACGCTGACGGGGTCGTTGTGCGGGTGTCCGAATGCGACGGGCTCGGCCAGGGTGATGACGCTGAGGCCCTCGCGCAGCACGTCGGGACCCGGCCGCGCGTGGGCCAGTGCCAGCCCGGGGGCGATGACGATGTAGGCACCGAACTCGTCGATCACCTGCACCATGCGCCCCGTGTATCCGGCGCTGGTGGCGCCGGAACGCCGCAGGGCCTCACCGCACAATTCGACGGCGGCGCGCCAGTCGTCGGCGCGCACGGCGATGTCGATGGCCGAGTCAGGCAGGGGCGGGAGTGTCATCGGTGTCTTTCGGAGAGGTGGTGATGCGCGAGGGTGGTGCGGGTGGGAGGATCAGACCTCGGCGTAGGCGTCGGCGATCTCCTCCGCGAGCTCTTCGCGCTCCTCCAGGGGGAGGAACGCCGCGGCGACGGCGTTCTGCTGGAACTGCTCGAAGTCGTCGACGTCGTAGCCGAAGGCATCGCTCAACAGGCCGAGTTCCTTGCTGAGCGTCGTGTTGCTCATCAGGCGGTTGTCGGTGTTGACCGTCACGCGGAAGCCCAGCTGGTACAGCAGGTCGAATGGGTGGTCGATGAGCTCATCGCCCCAGGCCGCGATGGCGCCGGTCTGCAGGTTCGACGACGGGCTGAGCTCGAGCGGGATCTGACGGTCGCGCACCCAGCGGGCGACCGGGCCGAGCGTGACGTAGCTGTTGTCGTCATCCTCGCGCTCGATCGTGACGTCCTCTGCGAGGCGGACGCCGTGCCCGAGGCGCAGGGCGCGGCCGTCGAAGAGCGCGCCGCGGATGCTGTCGATGCCGTCTGCCTCGCCGGCGTGCACCGTGACGGGGAAGAATTCCTTGGCCAGGAAGTCGAACGCTGCACGGTGGTTGCCTGCCGGGAAGCCCAGCTCGGCACCGGCGATGTCGAAGCCGACGACGCCGCGGTCGCGGTGGCGCACAGCCAGCTCGGCGATCTCGAGTCCGCGGTCGGCGTGGCGCATGGCCGTGACGAGCTGACCGATACGGATCTCACGGCCGGAGGAGAAGACATCGTCGATGCCGGCCTCGATACCCTGCTGCACGGCTTCGACGACCTGGTCGAGGCTGAGGCCACGGGTGAGGTGCTGCTCGGGTGCCCACCGCACCTCTCCGTAGATCACGCCGTCGGCGGCGAGGTCCTGCACGAATTCGCGCGCGACCCGCTCGAGGCCCTCGACGGTCTGCATCACGCTGGTGGTGACGTCGAAGGTCTTGAGGTAGTCGACGAGGGAACCGGAGTTGGCCTGATCGGCGAACCAGCTGCCGAGTGCTGCGGCATCGGTCGTCGGCACGTCGATGCCGATGGCGTCGGCGAGTTCGATGATGGTCTGCGGCCGCAGGCCACCGTCGAGGTGGTCATGCAGGGAGATCTTGGGCAGTGCTTCGATGCTGATGGCGCCGCCGGGCAGAAGGTGCTCGCTCTGAGAGGTGTTCACCCTTACAAATCTAGTGGTCGGACGGCCAGGATGTCTCGGCAGATTCGCAGCAGCCGCCGCAACCACGCTCCACGAGATGACGCGAATGGCCCCCTCCGGTGATCGGAAGGGGCCATTCGGTGCAACTCGTGGGTTCTGGCGTCAGCGGCCGATGCGCTCGGCGATCAACGGCCCACCGTCGAGCACCGGCTCGCCGGGGTCGCCGATGCGCCATGCACCGTCGACGGCCTCGAGTGCGCGGGCGAAGCGCTCGGGCTCGTCGGCGCTGAGGGTGAAGAGCGGCTGCCCCTTGCGGATGGTGTCGCCCGGCTTCGCGTGCAGGTCGATGCCTGCGGCGTGCTGGACGGGGTCCTGCTTGCGGGCGCGGCCTGCGCCGAGGCGCCATGCACCGATGCCGAACGGCAGCGCCTGCTGTTCGACGAGCACGCCGTCGCGATCTGCGAGCACCGTGTGCGTCTCGCGGGCAACGGGCAGCGCGGCATCCGGGTCGCCGCCCTGGGCGCGGATGACGTCGCGCCACTTGTCCATGGCGCGGCCGTCCGTGAGCGCTGCGGCCACATCGACGTCGACGATGCCGACGAGCGCCAGCATCTCCTCGGCGAGGGCCACGGTGAGCTCGACGACGTCGCGCGGGCCGCCACCGGCCAGCACCTCGACGGACTCGCGCACCTCGTTGGCGTTGCCGATGGCCAGGCCGAGCGGCACATTCATGTTCGTCAGCAGCGCGGATGTCGCAACGCCGGCGTCCTCACCGAGCGCGACCATCGTCTGCGCCAGCTCGCGGGAGCGCTCGATGTCCTTGAGGAAGGCCCCGGAGCCGAACTTCACGTCGAGCACGAGTGCGCCCGTTCCCTCCGCGATCTTCTTCGACATGATCGAGGACGCGATCAGCGGGATCGCCTCGACCGTTCCCGTGATGTCGCGCAGCGCGTACAGCTTGCCGTCGGCCGGCGCCAGCCCGCTTCCGGCGGCGCTGATCACACCGCCATGCTGCTGCAGCTGCGTGAACATCTCCTCGTTCGTGAGGTTCGCGCGCCAGCCGGGGATCGACTCGAGCTTGTCGAGCGTTCCGCCGGTGTGGCCGAGGCCACGGCCGGAGAGCTGGGGCACGGCCGCGCCGAAGACGGCGACGAGCGGCATCAACGGCAGGGTGATCTTGTCGCCGACGCCACCCGTTGAGTGCTTGTCGGTGGTCGGCTTGCCAAGATCGGCGAAGCTCATGCGCTCGCCACTGGCGAGCATGGCCATCGTCAGGTCGCGGATCTCGCTGCGCGACATCCCGTTCAGGAAGATCGCCATGGTCATGGCGGCCATCTGCTCATCGCCGACGTATCCGCGCGTGTACGCGTCGATCAGCCAGTCGATCTGCTCGGTCGTGAGAACACCCTTGTCGCGCTTGGTGTGGATCAGGTCGACGGCGTCGAATGCCTCAATGCTGCTCATGATTTTCCCTCTGCGAAGTCGACGAGGGTGCGCGGCCCGAAGGCATCGGGCAGGACCTCGTCGATCGTCTTGATTCCTGACACGGTCTGCAGTTGCATCCCGGGTGCTGAGTGTTCGAACAAGAGCTGGCGACAACGCCCGCACGGCATCAGGGCATTGCCGTTGCCGTCAACGCACGTGAAGGCCACGAGGTGCCCTCCGCCGGTCATGTGCAGCGAGGACACGAGAGCGCACTCCGCGCACAGCGTGAGCCCGTAGGAGGCGTTCTCCACATTGCACCCGCTGATCACTCGACCATCGGTGACCAGCGCTGCCACGCCGACGGGGAACTTCGAGTACGGCACATAGGCCTTCGTCATCGCCTCGAGAGCTGCGGCGTGCAGAGCCTCCCAGTCGATGTCCCCGGATGGCACGGCGTCCACATTCGTCTCCTGACTCACAGCAGCGCTACCCATCGTCACTACTTGATGTACGGCTTGCCGTCGGCAGCCGGCGCCCGCGAGACACCGACGAGACCGGCCACGGCGAAGATGGTCACGACGTACGGCAGCATCAGCATGAACTCGCTCGGTACCGGCGAGCCGATGATCCCCAGCACGTTCTGCAAGTTCGTGGCGAAACCGAACAGCAGCGCGGCGAGGGTGGCTTTGATCGGGTCCCACTGGCCGAAGATCACGGCGGCCAGGGCGATGAAGCCGGCTCCGGCCGTCATCTCCTTGTTGAACGCGCCGACCGAGCCCAGCGTGAAGAAGGATCCACCGATTCCGGCGATTGCGCCGGCGAGGGCGACATTCCAGAATCGGGTGGCGTTCACCTTGATGCCGACGGTGTCCGCGGCCTTCGGGTGCTCTCCGACCGCGCGCAGGCGCAGGCCCCACTTGGTCTTGTACAGTGCGTACGCCACGGCGGCTACGGCGATGTACATGACGTAGACGATGACGGTCTGCTTGAACAGCACCGGCCCGATGATCGGGATGTCGCTGAGCAACGGGATCTCCAGGCGCGGGAACCGCGGCGGGGTGTTGAGCAACCCGGCGTTCGGCGCGAGCACCTGCGAGAACAGGAAGCTGGTCAGGCCCGTGACGAGCACATTGAGCACGACACCGACGATCACCTGGTCGACCAGGTACTTGATCGCGAAGGCGGCGAGCACCATTCCGACCAGCACGCCGGCGACGAGCGCGGCCAAGACACCGAGCAGGAGCGAGCCGGTGGACGTGGCCACGACGGCCGAGGTGAAGGCGCCGGCCAGCAACTGGCCCTCGATGGCGATGTTGACGACACCGCCGCGCTCCGAGATGACGCCGCCGAGTGCTCCGAAGATCAGCGGCACCGCGAGGCTGACCGAGCCGAACAACAGGCCGGTGACCGGAATCGAGGATCCGGCGGCCGCCCAGCTCAGGAAGCCGACCATGAACAACAGCGCGAACAGCACCGTCAACCAGATCGACGTCTTGCGTCGCGAGATCACGGCGAGGGCCGAGGCCGCGGTGATCAGCAGCAGGGCGAGGAAGACGACCCACCCCGCGGTCGCCGAGTTCACGACGACATCGGGCAGCTGGAAGGTGTCGCGCTCGGATGAGAGGCGGAAGGTGGTCTCGCCCGGGCGGGCGTTGAGCACGAACATGACAAAGGCGATGACGGTGAAGATGCCGAATGCGATCGGCGCCTTCCAGCTCTTGATCACGGTGCTGTCGAGCACGATCGGCTCGGAGGACGGCATGACGACGGCGGGTGAGGTGCTCACTTCGCTGCCACCTCCTTGGTGACGATCGGGCGTTGTCTACGGGGAGTGGAATCCGGCGACGGCAGACGGAAGATGGCGCGCACCAGTGGCGGCGCTGCGATGAAGAGCACGATGAGCGACTGCACAACGACGATGATCTCGACGGGGATGCCCTCAGCGGCCTGCATCGAGAAGCCGCCGGCCTTGAACGCCCCGAAGAGGAGGCCCGCCGCGAAAATGCCCCACGGGCGGGAACGGCCGAGCAGGGCGACCGTGATGGCCTCGAAGCCGATGCCGGCGTCGATTCCCGCGCTGAAGCCCGTGGTCACGGTGCCGAGCACCTGGCTGACACCGGCGAGACCGGCGAGACCACCGGCGAGCAGCATCGCGTAGACGTACATGTTCTTGACGTTGATTCCGGCCACACGTGCGGCGTTCGGGTTCTCACCGACGGCACGGAACTTGAAGCCGAGGTTCGAGCGGTTCAGCAACCACCAGACGAAGATGGTGGCCCCGATCACCAGCAGGAAGCCGATGTGCAGGTTGTAGCGCGGGCCGAGCAACGAGGGGAACACCGCCGTCTCCAGCATCGGCGCCGTCTTCGGGTTCGTCGAACCCGGCGCCTGCAGCAGCCCCTGGGTGCGGAGCATGAAGGAGATCAGGTAGAACGCGATGTAGTTGAGCATGATCGTCACGATCACCTCGTGCGCACCGGTTCGGGCCTTGAGCAGACCGACGATGCTGCCCCAGAGCGCACCGCCGATGATGCCGGCGAGAAGCGCGACGATCATGTGCACGCCCCACGGCAGCTCGACCGCGAAGCCGACCCAGCCGGCGCACGCGGCGGCGATGAGCATCTGGCCCTTGGCACCGATGTTGAACAGGCCGACGCGGAAGGCGAGGCCGACACCGAGTCCGGCGGCGATCAGCGGCGTCGCGAAGACCAGCGTCTCGGTCAACGGCTTGATGCCGTCGAGGAAGCCCTCGCGCCGGAAGTTGTAGACCGAGCCCTGGAACAAGGCGGAGTACGCTCCGGACACTGACTGCCACACGGCTCCGAGCATGTCGCCGGGCCTCGCGAAGAAGTAGACGGCCGTTTCTTGAACGCGCTCATCGGTGAAGGCGATCATGATCGCGCCCACGAGGAGCGCGAGGAGAACGGCCAGCACCGAGATGATGGCGTTGCCCGTCACAATCTCGTGGAAGACCCTATGCCAACGGGACGGCTCCGTGCCCGGCACGGTGCCGGACTGCTCGAGCCCGGACGGTGTCTGAGTGGCACTCATGCCGCTGCTCCTTCATTGTTCGGCGCTTCGCCTGCCATCATGAGACCCAGCACGTCGCGCGGGGTGTTTCCTGGAACGATTCCGACGACCTTGCCTCGGTACATCACCAGGATGCGGTCGGCGAGGGCGGTGACCTCGTCGAGTTCGGTGGAGACGACGATCACGGGGACGCCGGAGTCGCGGGTCGCGACGATGCGCTTGTGCACGAACTCGATCGATCCAACGTCGATGCCTCGGGTCGGCTGGGCGGCGAGGAACAGACGCAGATCGCGGCTGAGCTCACGTGCCAGTACGACCTTCTGCTGGTTGCCGCCGGAGAGGCGGCCGACCTTGGTGTCGATGCCCTGAGAGCGCACATCGAACTCGGTGGACTTCTCCTGGGCGAACTCGGCCAGGTAGGCGAGCTGGAGGTTGCCGGCCTTGACGAACGGCGCTCCGTCCGCCCGGTCGAGCATCAGGTTCTCGGCGATGGTGAACTCGCCGACAAGGCCGTCCTCCGTGCGGTCCTCGGGAACGAAGCCGACGCCGGCGTCAAGGATCCGTCGCACGCTGAGCGTGCTGATCTCTTTGCCGTCAAGCACAATGCTTCCGGTCACCCGAGGCTGGAGGCCGACGATGGCCTCGCTGAGCTCGGTCTGGCCGTTGCCCTGCACCCCGGCGATGGCGAGGATCTCTCCGCGCTGCACTTCGAAGCTCACGTCGTTGACGACGAGCTGGCCGAGCTGGTCGATGACCGAGAGGTTGGTGACGCTCAAAGCGGCTCCGCGCAGTTCCGGCGGGTTCTTGTGCACGGTCAGCTCGACGGCGCGGCCGACCATCAACGAGGCGAGCTCGGGGTTGGTTGCGGTGGGCGATGCCTCGCCGACGACCTTGCCGAGCCGGATGACGGTGATACGGTCGGCGACCTCGCGCACCTCGCGCAGCTTGTGCGTGATGAACACGATCGAGGTGCCTGCGTCACGCAACTGACGCATGATCGCCATCAGCTCGTCGGTCTCCTGGGGCGTCAGCACGGCGGTCGGCTCGTCAAAGACGAGCACCTTGGCGTCGCGAGAGAGCGCCTTGATGATCTCGACACGCTGCTGCACACCGACGGGCAGGTCACCCACCAGGGCGTCCGGGTCGACGTGGAAGCCGAAGCGCGCGGAGATCTCCTGCACCTTGGCGCGCGCGGCGGGCAGATCCAGCCGCCCGCCGAACTTTGTCGACTCGTTGCCGAGCATGACGTTCTCGGCGACGGAGAACACCGGGATGAGCATGAAGTGCTGGTGCACCATGCCGATGCCGGCCGCCATCGCGTCACCGGGGCCGGCGAAGTGCTGAACAACGTCGTCCAGCAGGATCTCGCCCTCCTCGGCCTGGTACAGGCCGTAGAGCACGTTCATGAGCGTCGATTTACCGGCACCATTCTCGCCCAATAGGCAATGGATTTCGCCGGCCTCGACAGTGAGGTCTATGTGGTCGTTGGCGACCAGGGCACCGAATCTTTTCGTAATGCCGCGAAGTTCGAGCTTCATGTTCCTGATTCTATTGATTGCCTGCGCAGAAGTGGGACTCGTGCACAAAGGTTGTCGGCATCCGGGCGGTTTGCTCATATGTTGCGAGCGGTCGCCATCCGAGCATCGGATGCCGAGAGTTAACGCCACACGGGGAGGCCAGCCGTGGCTGGTCTCCCCGTGTGATTCAGTGCTGGTGGATCAGTGCAATCTAGCCAGCGAGGTAGGACGTGACCGGGATCGAGCCGTCGATGATGCCGGCCTTGATCTCGTCAAGCTCACCCTGCAGCGAGGAGTTGACCTTGCTCTCGAAGTCGTGGAAGGAAGCCAGGCCCACGCCCTCGTTCTCCAGCGTGCCGACGAACGGCTCGGCGTCGAAGTTGCCCTCACCGGCGGCGAGGATGGCGTCGTAGGTTCCGACGTCAATTGCCTTGCGGATCGAGGTGAGCAGCAGGTCGCCGACGGAGGGGTCGGTCTCGAACACGTCGGCGTCAACGCCGATCAGTGCGATCTCCTTGCCGGAGTCGCGGATGGCGGCAGCGGCGCTCTGGTAGATCGGGCCACCGACGGGCAGGAGCACGTCGACGTTCTGGTCGATCAGACCCTGGGCGATCTGGCGGGCACCATCGTTGGCCTCGAAGCCACCGGTGAAGGAACCATCCTGGGCCGCGGTGTCCCAACCGAGAACCTTGACGTCCTTACCCTTGGCCGAGTTGTAGTACTCGACACCCTGGGCGAAGCCGTCCATGAAGATGGAGACGGTCGGGAAGTTCATACCGCCGAAGGTTCCGACAACGCCGGTCTTCGAGAAATCAGCCGCTGCGTAACCGGCCAGGAACGCTGCCTGGGCGGTGTCGAAGATGATCGGCTTGATGTTCGGGTAGTCGGTCTGGCCATCGAAGTCTGCGTCGACGGTGTCGTCGATCGACACGTACTCGACGTCGGGGTTGGCGCTGGCCGACTCACCGGCGGCAGCGGCAAGCGCGAAACCTACCGTGACGATGGTGTTGCAGCCCTGGTCGACGAGGTTGGTCAGGTTCGGAGCGAAGTCGGTCTCCGAGTCGGACTGGACCTTCTTGTACTCGACGCCGAGCTCATCGGCAGCCTTGACCATGCCCTCGTAGCCGAGCTGGTTGAAGGACTTGTCGTCGAAGCCACCTGCGTCGGAGACCATGCAGGGAAGGTAGTCGGGCGAGGCTGCCGAGCCATCGGTGGAGTCACCGCTGGATTCGGGCGCGGACGCACAACCCGCGAGCAGGGCGGCGACGCCAAAAATGGCAAGACCGGCAAGGCCAGCCTTACGAGTCGTGATAGTCAAGGTGACCTCCAAGGTGCTGCCCCAACGGAGTTCGGGGCCTCTGTGCAAGTCACGTTACCGAATATTTCCCCGCTCATCAGAGCAAAGTCGGCCACGGGCTCAATGGTTATGAAATCGCGATCCTCTGCTCATATGAGCAGACGCGCTGTCCGACTATTCTGGTGTGCTCGGCGAGCTCACCACGATGCTGCCGTCGATGATGGCCTGCCGGATGCCGTCAACCTCCGCCGCCAGCTCGGGTGAGACGAGGGAGGCCCGGTCGTGGAACGGGGCGATCTCGACGCCGCCGTTCTCCAAGGTCCCGACGAACGGCGTGTTGTCGAAGTCGCCGGCGATGTCGTCGCCGACGATCTTGACGACCGCGTCCTCCATGTTCTTCAGGACGCTGGTCAGCACGAGCGGACGGAACTCGGCCGGAAGGGTTTCGTAGCCGTCGTTGTCGACCCAGATGATCGAGACGCCCGTGTTCTCGCTGGCCGCGGCCGCGGCACCCTCGCCGACCTGGCCGGCGACCGGGAGGATGATGTCTGCGCCCTGATCGATGAAGCCCTGACTCAGCGTCTTGCCCTTGGCGACGTCTTCGAAGTCGCCGGTGAAGGAGCCGTCCTGGGTCTCCTTGTTCCAGCCGAGTGCCCGCACCGCGGTCCCGTGCACCCGGTTGTACTCGGCGACGCCGTCGACGAAGCCGTCCATGAACAGGGTGACCGGTGGCTGGTTGCCGCCGCCGAACGTCGCAACGACGCCGGTCTGGGTGACCCCCGCCGCGAGGTAGCCGGCCAGGAACGCCGCCTGAGCCGTGTCGAAGACGATCGGCTTGATGTTGGCGCCGTCCACCTGCTCGTCGACGATCGCGAAGTGCACATCGGGGTTGGCCTCTGCCTCTGCAGTCGTGGCGTCAGCGAGCTCCCATCCCACGGTGAGGATGAACTGGCATCCGGTCTCGACGGCCTGAGCGACGTTGGGCGCCAGGTCGGTCTCTGAGGTCGAGACGATGGCATCGACGTCGATCCCGTACTGGGCGCTCGCCTCCTGCAGCCCCTCCCAGCTCGACTGGTTGAACGAGCGGTCTTCGAGACCACCGGAGTTCGTGACCATGCGCGCGCAGTACTCTGAGTCGCTCGATTCCCCTCCTGCCTCCGGGGCGGAGGCGCAGCCGGACAGGAGCAGGGCCGCTCCCGCCAACAGTGCGAGCTGAGCAGTGATTCGAGCCATGGTCATTCCCGTTCCCTCAAGAGTGCTGTGCGTACTAGCGTGCCGCGCCTACAAGACGTCGGTGCGCCCGGAGAGCTTGAGCGCGTCAACGACGGCCTTCACTTTCTGGGCGTTCGCGCTGGTCGTGACGAGCAGCGCGTCGGGGGTGTCGACAACGACGATGTCTTCGACGCCGATGAGAGCGATCGTGCGACCGCCCTCCGAGATGACGATGCCGCTCGAGGAGTCGGCCAGCACGCGGGCGTTCTCGCCCAGGATCGCGAGATCCCTCTTGCGCCCGCCGGAGTGGAGCTTTGCGATCGAGGCGAAGTCGCCGACATCGTCCCAGTCGAAGCGACCGGGGATGACGGCGAGCCTGCCGGCTGCTGCCGCCGGTTCGGCCACCGCGTAGTCGATCGCGATCTTCTTCAGTCCGGGCCAGATGCGGTCGACGGCCGGTCCGCGTGTCGCGGGGTCGTCCCAGGCGGCGGCCAGCTCGAGCAGTCCGGCCAGCAGCTCCGGCTCGGAGTTTCCAAGCTCCTCGAGGATCCGGTCGGCACGGGCGATGAACATGCCGGCGTTCCAGAGGTAGTGCCCGCTGGCGACGTACTTCTTCGCCGTGGCCTGGTCGGGCTTCTCGACGAAGGACTTGACGGTCAGCGCGCTCGGTGCGCCGTCGACGGCGAGTTTGTCGCCGGAGTGGATGTAGCCGAAGCCGATGGCCGGCTCCGTCGGGCGGATCCCGAGGGTCACGATGTAGCCGGCATCCGCGACCTCGACGGCCTCTCCGACGGCCGCGCGGAAGATGTCGTCGCGGTGGATGACGTGGTCGGCTGCGAAGGAGCCGATGATGACGCCGGGCTCGCGACGCTCGAGGATGGCAGCGGCCAGACCGATGGCTGCCGCAGAGTCACGGGGTTCGCTCTCGAGCACGACGTTGTGGTCGGCCAGTTCCGGCAGTTGTTCCTCGACGGCCTTGCGGTGCGCCCGCCCGGTGACGACCATGATGCGCTGCTCGCCGGAGAGCGGTGCGAGCCGGTCCCAGGTGTCGCGCAGGAGGGTCTGGCCGGAGCCGGTCAGGTCGTGCAGGAACTTGGGCGCGTCGGCTCTGGAGAGCGGCCAGAGCCGCGATCCGATGCCGCCGGCCGGGATCACACTGTAGAAACGGTCGAGCGCAGTTGAGGTACTCACGCTGCCAGCCTAGGCCAGCCACCGGCAACACCGCCGGTGCACACTGCACACCGAGCCGCCCGAACTTAGGCATGCCTAACCGGAAAATGGCTGAGAGTGAGGAATAGGATGAGTGCACATGCTCATTGAGCACTTCGGGCCAGCGACTGGCCACATTTCAGCCAGGGAGGGTTGTTCATGCCACAGCAATCGGCAGGAACCCTGACAGCAGCCAAGAAGACCACGACATCACGACGCCCGGCGGGAACCCTCTACCGGGGCCGCGAAGGCATGTGGTCGTGGGTTCTGCACCGCATCACCGGTGTCGCGATCTTCTTCTTCCTGCTCGTCCACATTCTTGATACCGCACTCATCCGCGTCAGCCCGGAGGCGTACAACGTCGTCATCGGCACGTACCAGACGCCGCTGATGGGTCTCGGCGAGGTTGCGTTGGTCGGTGCGATCGTGTTCCACGCCTTCAACGGCCTGCGCATCATCCTGATCGACTTCTGGGCAGGCGGCGTGAAGCACCAGAAGCTGATGTTCTACGTGGTCATCGCGCTCTGGGTGATCACGATGCTCGCCTTCACCCCCCGCCACCTGATCAACGTCTTCAGCCACTAGGAAAGGGGAGCACATCATGACTGCAACAACAATCGAAGCCCCCCGCTCCCCCGCTCGCCCCGCCCCCAAGCGCGGCGTGAACTGGGAGAAGTGGGGCTGGATCTACATGCGCGCGTCCGGCGTTGTGCTGGTCGTCCTGATCTTCGGGCACCTGTTCTTCAACCTCATGCTGGGCGATGGCATCTCGGCGATCGACTTCGGCTTCGTCGGCGGCAAGCTGGCCGACCCGTTCTGGCAGTGGTGGGATGTCGCCATGCTCTGGCTCGCCCTGATCCACGGCG